>JAADHO010000281.1 GCA_013151775.1 Deltaproteobacteria bacterium
GGCCTCGCCCGCCTCGAGGTGTGTGGCGTGCACGGCCACGAAGCGCGTCGACAGAGCGGCCTCCTCCGACAGCAGCCGTATGGGCGTCACGCCGTGCTCCGCGCGACAGGCGTCGAGCTCCGCGCGCTGCTCGGACACGTGCGCGTGCAAGGGCAGGTCGTGTGCTTCGCTGAAGCGGGCGGCCTCGCCGAGCCACTCGCGGGGCACGGCGCGCACGCTGTGGGGCGCCACGCCGACGTGCACGCAGGCGTCCTGCCCGTAGCGCGCGAGCAGCGCCTCCACGTCCATCAGACCATCCTCGACGCGGCGGTCGCAGAAGCGCCGCTGCGCACCTTCGGGCGCACGTCCCGCAGCGGCTCGCCCGTAGAGCACGCGCAGCAGGGTGATGCGCAGGCCGATCTCTCGGGCCGCGCGCACCACCGCGTCGGCGAGCTCGAGTCGGTCGTCATAGGGTGTGCCGTCCGGCTGATGCGCGAGGTAGTGAAACTCACCCACGGCCGTGACGCCCGCGAGCGCGAGCTCTGCGAAGGCGAAACGCGAGAGCGCGAACACGTCCTCGGGCGTGAGCTGCTCCGCGAGGCGGTACATCAGCCCGCGCCAGGACCAGAAATCCTCTCGGCTCGCCGTGGCGCCGTGGCGCTGCGCCAGACCACGCAGAGCGCGCTGGAAGGCGTGGCTGTGACTGGTGGCGAGTCCGGGGAGATGAAGCGTGTCCCCGACTCGCCGAACGATACACTCGGGGTCGCTTGGCATGGCGACGTCGATCCTACGTCATGCTCTCTTCGTTCACACGGGCCACGCCTCGGTCACTCGAGCACGCCGTCAAGCCGAGCGCTGTGCCGCTGCCTGGTCATCGCGCACGCTGCGCCGAATGCGCGGCATCTGCTCCCGCGGCACTCCCAGCCAGTCGAGCCCTTCGCGCAGCTTCGCTCGGCGCTTCCCGCTGTAGTCCGCCTCCGCCACGGAGCGCACCAGCAGATCTGCGAGCTGCACGAGCCTCGCTAGGCTCTGATCTTCCTCGGGGTCGAGATGATGCAGGCAGACCTCGCCCAGCTCCGGCGGCAGACGCCAGGCCGTCACCAGCTCGGCCCCGGCTCGCGCGTGAAGCGCCTCGACGGCGGTCTTCACCTCGGTGTCGGGAGCGCGTTCGGCGTAGCCCGCGATCAGCTTGAGGCAGCGCGTGCGTCCGATGTCGTGCAGCAGGCCCGCCAAGAAGCCGAGATCGGGGTCGAGCTTCTGGTCCTCGACGCTCCCGGCCAGCTCTCGCGCGGCGCGCCCGATCAGCACCCCACGGTCGAAGACGCGGCGGACGCGAGCCTGGTAGCGCGGCGTGTCGAAGAGGGCGGAGCCGTAGACCGCCATGTAGAGGATGTCGCGCGTGGCTTGGACGCCCATGCGGGCCAGCGCCTGCTGCAGGGACGCGATGGGCACGCCGCGCGAGTAGAGGGGGGAGTTGACGTGGGCCAGGATGCGCGCCGCCAGGGGAGGCTCGACCTCGACGCCACGCACGACCTCGGCGAAATTCATCTCGGGCTTCTGGGCCAGCCGCAGGGCCTCCATGGCGGCCGCGGGCAGCACCGGAAGATCCGCCGTTCCGCGCGCGAGGTCCGCCCCCAGTCGTTCCATGAGCCCGAGCTGCTGCACGGCCACGTTCATGACTCCTGCTCCTCCGCGAGCATGCGCACGACCACGCGATCGCGCCCGCTGTCCTTGGCCTCGTAGAGGGCCGCGTCGGCCTCCGCGAGCAGCGTCGCCGGCGCGATGCTCTCACCCACCCACGCCGCTACGCCGATGCTCACGGTGATGCGATCTGGGCCGCCCGCGTTGGCGATGTCGGTGTTCGCCACGGCCCGACGGAAGCGCTCGGCGATGGCGGGCGTCAGCTCCGGCGAGGCGCCGACCAGCAGCACCAGGAACTCCTCGCCTCCAAAGCGCGCGACCACGTCGTCACGCCGCGCTTGATGAGCCAGCGCCGCGGCCACTTGGGTCAAGACCTCGTCCCCAACCGCGTGTCCCCAGGTGTCGTTCACGCGTTTGAAATGATCGATATCGACGATCATGGCCGCTAGCTTGCCGCCCGCCTCCGCCAGCTCGGCCAGCGTCTCATCCGCGAAGCGTCGGTTGGGGATCCCCGTCAGGGCGTCTCGAAGCGCCGCGCGCTTGAAGTCTCGGCGCTGGGAGCGAGCCCAACGCAAGAGCTCCCGATCCCGCAGGTTCCTGAGCTGAACACGCACGCGCACGCGCAGCTCCATCTGGCGCCCCGGATGCTCGAGGTAGTCGTCGGCGCCGCTGAGCAGACCGCGGCAGACGCTGTGCTCGTCGGGCTCCTGAGCGTTGAACAGGATGATGGGCGTGGTCTGGGTCGTCTGCAGCATGCGCAGCTCGCCGCAGACCTCGTAGCCGCAGCGATCCGGCAGGTTCACGTCGAGCAAGATCAGATCGGGGACCTGTCCGCCCACCGCGCTGAAGAGCTCCTCGGCGCAGGCCACGCCCAGTACCTCGTAGCCCTCGGCGCGCAAGAGCGCGGAGTGGGTCTCCCGGCGCTGTTCGTCCGCGCCCGCCACCAGCACCCGGCGGATGTGCGGCGCCGGCGGCGGCAGGCTCGACGTCGCCAGCTTACGCGAGGCGGAGGCGATAGGTATGGCGAGCGCGGCCGAGGGGAGGGTCACGATAGATCCTTACGGCCTCTGGGCTGGAGTCTTGAGTTGCTGACGCATCTGCGCCCGAACGCCTCAAGCTCGCTGGCGCGCTGCCGTAAGACATAGTCATGGCTGGTGGAGATCAGGGCGCCGCATTTCCAGAACGCGCGGCCGTGTCGCAGAGGAGGCCCGCTTCGCACAAGAAGGCGGGCGTCTCCAAGACGACGATCCAGCTCGAGCCTGGTGTCTTGGACATCAACGCCTTGATGCCGCGCGATCGCTGCACCTTGACCGTGGTGGCCGGGCCGGAGGCGGGGCGTGTCTTCGCCCTCGGCGCGGAGCCGGTGCTCGTAGGCCGCTCGGATGAGTGTGACGTGTGCCTGGACGACGCGGGGGTCTCGGGCGTGCATGCGTCGATCACGCGCAGCGCGGGCCACTTCCATCTCGTCGATCAGGGCAGCACCAACGGCACCTTCGTCGCAGGTGAGCGGCTCGAGGGGCCGCACCGCATTCAGGACGGGGAGCGCCTCCGGCTCGGCATGAGCACACTGTTGCGCGCCGAGCTTCACACGCGTCTGGAGCAGGAGGCGGCCTGTCATGTGTGGGAGTCCGCGGTCAAGGACGCGCTGACCGAGCTGCACAATCGGCGCTACTTCGACGATCGCGCCGAGGCCGAGTTGGCCTACGCCGACCGGCACCGGGTCCCGCTCTCGGCTCTGCTCGTCGACGTCGATCATTTCAAGATCTTCAACGACACCTGGGGGCACGCGGTCGGCGACGAGGTGCTCCGGGCGGTAGCGCGCGCGCTGGCGGATACGGTGCGGCGCGAGGACGTGCTCGCACGCTACGGTGGCGAGGAGTTCGTGGTGTTGATGCGCGGCACAGGTCGAGAGGGCGCTCGCGCGCTCGGGGATCGTGTGCGTCAGGCCGTGGAGCGCACACGTGTGCCTCACGCGGGCCAAGACCTGCAGGTGACGATCAGCGTCGGCGCCTCGACCTTCGACTCGGAGCACACCTACGCCACCATCGCGGATCTCGTGAAGGCGGCGGATGGGGCGCTCTATCGCGCCAAGGCGGCGGGTCGAAACCGCGTCTGCCACGCCACCTGAGGCGAGCTCCGAGGCCTAGCGGACTCAGCGCCAGATGCCGTTGGCGGTGGCGCTTCGGGTGACGAAGCGAGGCCAGGAGCGGCTGCCGTCGAGGCCGAGGTAGCTGAGCGTGACGCGCTCGTCGGCGAAGGTCACGGCGGGTCCACGCACGCCCACCGTCTCCACGGGAGAGCCGTCCGGCAGGAGCACGCTCTCGCCGCCCTCGGCGTGGCGCCAGAAGATCATATCGTCCGACACCAGCAGGCCGATGGACCAGCGCGCGCCGCGTCGACGGGCGTAGTAGAGCTGCCAGGCGTGGTCTTGGCCCACCAGCGCGAGGCCGCCCACCTCGTCCGCGTCATAGCCCGGCGCCGAGCTCGCCGTGAGCGCGTCGTTCAGGTGCAGTCCGGTGAGCTCGCGGGGAGACATGGCGCTCTCGGAGGCGACGTAGACGCCGAAGTCGACGGGTCCGTTTCGGTGCACCCGGCGAACGACGATCACGACGCGAGAGGCGTCCACGCGGGCGACGGTGGGATCCTCGAAGCTGCGAACGTTCGAGTCGGGGCTGAGCAGCGGTGTCGAGTCTATCGTGACCGCACGGGTGACGCCGTCGACCGTGCCCCACATCAGCGCGCTCTCTCCGTCGGTCTCCACGGGCAGCAGGAGGAAGGAGTTCTCCGGGCCGGTGAGCAGCGCGGGGCTGCCCAAGGTGCTGCCCACGGGCGGGCTGTAGGAGGGGTTGTCGAGCGAGGTCGTCAGGGTCAGCTCGCTCGGATCCGCGCCCGGCCGGCCAGCGATGAAGAGCGCGTTCTCAATCACCAGGGCGGCCAACGTGGAGCCCGACTCGTCGACTGCCGTGCCCAGGGCCGAGACGGGAGTGCTCAGCGTCGCGGGCAGACCGCGCTCGCGCAGCACTAGATCCCTGTGGTCGCTCCAACCCGTGGGAATGTCACAGCGGCTCGCTTCGATCTCGAGGCCGCTCAGGCCCGCGACCATGCGACCCGGAGTTGGGTTCAGGTCGTGACCCGAGAGTACGATCCGGGCAGCTCCCGCGGGGACGTAGCCCACGGGAGAGGTGAGCAGCTCCATACCGTCGGCCAGCACCTGCACCCGTCCGTCCGGGGTCAGCAGGAGCGTCCAGGTGGAGGCGTCCGAGGCGGGCCAGCTCTGCACGTCGCGGCCCGCGACGATCAAGCTCACGTCGGCGCGCGATCCGCTCAGCACCAAGCCCGCGAGCATGTCCACGCGTGTCGTCTCGTCGAATAGATCCTGTGTCGAGACGGAGACCGCTGCGCCCTCGAGGCAGCCCGGCCCGCAGTCGCTGGGCGTGACGAAGTGCGCCTTCAACGAGAGGCGCGTGCTGCGAAGATCGACCACGCGCTCGAGCAGCAGTCCGCTGTCGAAGTTACCATCACCCCCAGGGGCGAAGGTGCCATCGGCCGTGATGCTGGGCGTCGGCGAACCGAAGAGCCGGCCTCGCGTCTCACCCAGGCAGCCCAACACGTCCGTGCCGCAACCCACGAAACTGGGCAGGCTCGCCGGCGCCAGGTTCGGAGTGTCTCCGCAGCAGTCGCCGCGACCCACGCAGCAGGAGGCGACGTTCTGACAGGCGCTGTTCTGGCAGTCGAGCTCCACGGCCTCAGCGCCGAAGAGCGCGTCGTTGCAGATGGGCGTCTCCGCCACGTCGCCGTTGCCGAAGCCATCTGCGCGACTCAGCCCCATGTCGTCGTAGGGCAGCCCCGGCAGGATCCCGCCGTCTGACGCGGGCGGAGTCGCCGTGTCGGCGCCTGCGTCAGACGCTGCGCCCGCCTCTGGGTCAATGCGCCCGTCGTCGATGCCGGCGCAGCCCAGGCCCAGCGCGAGCACCAGCGTCTGTGCCAGAGCGGTCCGCCAGCGCGTTCGATGATTGGCGTGGAGATCACGTCTGATCATGGCGCCACCGAGCCGCCGTTGGCCGAGCGTCGCGTGCGCCCGAGCGTCGCCTTGGCGCCGTCGAGCCCGAGGTAGAGCAGCTCCACGGAGTTGTCGGTGACCAGCGCGGCCGGGCTGCGCGCCCCCAATCTGTCGAAGGCTCCCGTCACGCCGCTGGCACCGAAGGCGTCCGTGTCGACCCAGCGCCAGGAGACCAGCTCGTCCGAGGCGAGCAGCCCAACGCTGTAGCGCGCGCCCTGTCGACGCGCGACGTAGAGATGCCAGGCGTGATCGAAGAGCACCAAGCTGGGCTCTCCGACGTCGTCTGCGTCGGCCCGAGCGGAGCCGGATAGGGTGAGCGCGCGCAGGTTGCCCTGGGTGATGCGCACGAAGGCGGCGGCCGGGCTCTCCCGATAGAAGGCCTCGATGTGGGTGCCTTGCGCGTCTCGGGCGTGGACCAAGAGTATGGTCGTGCCGCTCGAATGCTCCGCAACCGTGGGCTGCGAGACGCCGGTCAGGCCGTAGTCTCTGGGCTCGAGCAGGGGTGCTGCGCCCACCTCGAACTGATCGGCCGCGTTCGGGCTCGCCATGCCGATGCGCTCGGTCCCGTCCGCTCCTGTGGCCGTGAAGTAGACCTCCGGCGTGCGTGCACCGGGTCTCAGCAGGGCGGGATCGTCGAAGCCCCCAGCTTGCCAACCGTGCGTCGCGTCGGGTCGGATGTACTCGGGGCGACCCGTCGAGTTCAGCTCCACGCCGTCCGCCCTCAGCTCGCCGAGCAAGATCGCGCCATCTCGAGCGAAGGCCGCGTAGGTCACGTCGGCATCGCGCACCAAGGCGGGCGCCTCGAGGTTCAGGCCGAGGTCGCCGGCGGGGCTGCCAGAGTCGAGCAGCGGAAGTTGCTCCCGCGCGTTCCACGCCGAGGGCATGTCGCAGAGGGAGGTGTTGATCGTGAGCTTGCCGATGCGCGCGCCGCCCAGCCCAGTGGCGGAGGGGTTTCGGCTGCGACCGTAGATCACCAGCCGGGCCGCCGCGGCGGGCGCGAAGGGCGCCTCGTAGGCTGTGAACTCAGGTTGATCGTTGCTGACCTCGACGCGGCCCTCGGGATCCAAGGTCAGGGACCAACGGACGCTCGGGGCGACGACCGGGAAGCTCTTCACCACCTCGTCGCCGATCACCAGCCGCATCTGGTTCAACGAGGGGCTCGAGAGCAGCGCCACCAAGGGGCGCACGACGCGACCCATGGGGGCGTCCGGCGCGAAGCCGATGGCCACGCTCTCGAGGCAGGTGGCCGTGCAGTCCTCGGCGCTCAGGATGTCCGCCGAGAGGACGACGCGGTGAGTGCGCAGGTCGATGGCTTCTCCGAGCACCAGCCCCGCGTCTCCCGAGGCGTCGCCGCCGGGCGCCAAGGCGCCGCGATCGAGGAAGGGCAGGAGGTCGCCGAAGGTGGAGAAGGTGGTGCCCAGTCCAGAGACGCAGGCGGCGGCGTCCGTGCCCGCGCAGCCGCTCACGTCCAGACCCGTAGGCAGCGGGCCGGCGCTCAGCGCCTCGCAGCAGTCGCCGCGACCCACGCAGCAGCTGCCCAGGGATTGGCAGGCGGGATCGGCGCAGTCCGCCACCAGGCTGTCATCGTTGTCGACCCCGTCGAAGCAGCTCAGGCGCGTGTCGGGATCCGTCGGGTAGCCGCCCGACGCCTCGCCCGAACGGAACTCGTCGCTGTAGGACGGGTCCGCTGGAAAGCCGGCGAACCCGGTGAAGCCAGGCATGGGCGCTGTGCCCGCGTCGGCCCTGCTGCTCGCGTCTCCGTTGCGGTCTTCTCCCCCGTCCGCTCCGGTGGGCGGGTTGGTGCCCGCGTCCGCCGTGCCCGCGGTTCCAGAGGCATCTCCGCACGCAGTCAGCCCGAAGGCCAAGATCAGCGTGAGCGAGATGCGGGTCATGGCAAGAGAGCTATACACGAGCCGTGCCAGCGAAAAAGCGAATGATCTTTGAAGCCAACCTCGCTCAGCGTGCGACACGTCCGTCCTAGCCATCGACTTGGCACATGCTGGCACATTTGGCTGAGCACTCATCGAGCTCACCTAAGGGGCTGATCCATGGGCCCACGGTTGCTCCAGAGGCATGAGGGAGTAGCGGTCGTCGGCGCGGCGCGCGACCAGGAAGCGCAGCGTGGCGTCGTCGGCGCGCGAGACGGCCACGTCGGAGATGGCGCAGCTGCCGCAGCTCCCGAGGGCCGGGCTGCGGGAGCTCAGCACGGGGTTCGCGTCGAAGTGCTCGAGGGGCGGGAGCTCCCCCGCGGGAGAGGTCTTGAAGGAGGCCTGGGCCAGCCCGACGCTGCTCACACCGGCGATGGATCGGGCCATGAACCAGAGCCGCAGCAGGGGGTCGCCCTCGCCTGTGAAGTCCATGACGGGCTCCGCTCCCCAGACGCCCGCCGAGGCGAAGGCGCCGAGGGCCTCGGAGCTGAGCAGCGTGATGGGCACGCTCGAGGGCGCGATCTTCCAGTCCGTCGTGCGCAGGGGCAGAGCGTGAATCGAGGGCGAGACGCCGTTGGCGCGGCAGGTGTAGAGCAGCCAGGCTGCGCTCATTCGCGGGTCCGCATTGGGTACGCGGAAGACGGCGGGATCCCGCAGCTCTTCGCAGCCCGGGTCGAGGTGCGTTGCGTCCGGGGTGCCGGCGTCGCCCGCCGCCGGAGCAGGGCCTGGGCGCAGGATGGTGATGAAGCTGTCGCTGTCTTCGCCAGGGCTGTTCCGCAGCGTCCAGGCGATCTCGTAGGCGTCACTCGGGCTGGCTTGGTAGGCGAAGAAGAGTCGAACGGCCTGCAGCTCGGTGCTGTCCTCGATCAGGTAGGCGAAGGGATCTCGGTAGCTCGCTTGGGCCGGAGAACAGTCGCCATCCACCATCAGGCAGGCCGGCGGTGCGGTCCCCAGAAAGGGGAAGGGGCGGACGCTGGGCGCCACGCCGCCAGCGCTCCACACGTCGCTGGTCCAGGTGCTGGTTTGGCTGAAGGCGATGGCCCAGCCCACGTGCGTGAAGCGCTCGAGCTCGGGGTCGAGGCTCGTGACCTCCGCGTAGACGTGCCATGGCTGGTCGGTCGCGCGCCTGGCTCGGAACAAGCTGGGCGCGCCCACGCCGCCGTCCGTGTAGCCGCCCATGCCCGTGGTGGTGGCGTCGAGGGAGTGGGGACCGATGCCGCCCGGCAGGGGCTGGAAGACGGTGGGGTTCTGGCAACCCAGAGTGCTCAGCCTCAGGCGGTCCACGTGCACCGCGTCGCCGAGGCCCTGCACGGCGAGCCCCAAGCCAGCGACCTCGGCGCAGGTTCCGTCCGTGCGCAGGAAGCGCTGCTGCAAGAAGACGTGGTCGGTGAGCAAGGCGACGATCGGTGCCGTGCCGATGGTAGCGTTTCGGGCCGTGACGCTGGCGGACAGCGCTGGTCGCCCGCGCTCATCCACCGTCGGAGAGATGGTCAAGACCACGTCGACGGCGGTGCCCCGGTCGAAGTCCGCGTCCCCGAGCACCTCGCCCGATTGGGTCACGCTCAGCGTGCCCGCGGCGCTCATGCGTATGGCGATGTCGTCGAGGAAGCCGCCGCTGCGCCGAATGTGAGTCGCGCCCGTCAACACCACGGCGACCTCGCAGTCCTCGACGGTTCTGGAGCACGAGCTGGTCGTGAGCTCGAAGGTGGTCGTGAGCTCGGCGCCGAGGGCCAAGGGCTGACAGGCGCGGTTGAGGATGCCCGTCGTCGTGTCACTCGGGAAGTCCGTGAGCGTGCCGCCTCCGCTCTTGACGCTCGGGAAGCGCGTCGCCCCGTCGGCCGGCTCCTTCTGCCACGCCAAGGAGAAGCTCTCGGGCCAGCTCTCGTCAATCAGCGTGTCGCCGCCGCTGCAGCACGAAGGGTCGCCGCTGCAGTCGAAGTCGTCGCAGTTGATCAGGCCGTCTCCGTCCTCGTCCCCAGGCGCGCTGCAGTCTTCCTGCATCGGCCCCGAGTCCCCCGCGTCCCCGGCATCGCCTGCGTCGCCTGCGTCCCCGGCATCGCCTGCATCTACGTCGCCGTCTCGGACGCCCGCGTCGTGGGGTTCGAGCTTGCTGCGGTCCGGCGCGTTGAGCAGGGAGCACGCCGTCAGCGGTGACACGGCGAGCAGAAGCAGGCAGACGAGGCGCGTGCGCTGTGTGATTCGGCTCGCCATCAGAGCGCCTCCAACGAGAAGCGCGCCACCGCCATGGCGCCGCCGGGCAGTGGCGCGACGGCCAGCGCGGCGTCGCCCAGTTCTTCGCGACCGATGCCCGTGACGGCCAGGATCACGCTCGTCACCGCCAGGGCGCCGGTGATCACCAAGATGGCGTCGGCGGCTCGGTTGTAGCGATCCACCGTGTCGGCTCGGCTCGCCGCCTGAGGGTCGTCGGGACAGCCCGCGGGGCATTGTTCGGACACGTAGCTGTCGAAGGCGTCGCGCTTTTGACGGGCGGCGTAGGCGACGCCCGCGAACACGCTCGCGGACACCAGCGAGGCGACACCCGTCCAGATGGCGGCGTGGTTGCGTCTGCGCGTGACGGTCACGGCGACCAACTCCACCTCGATGCGCAGGGTCTCGCCCGCGCGCAGCTCCACGTCGCGACGCACGCTGTGGTGACCCGGGGCGCTCACGACCAAGACGTGCGCACCTCCGGAAGCGGTCGCGCTCACGTCGGCGCCTCGACCCAGCTCGCGACCATCGAGGCTGACCCGCGCATCTGCCGAGCTCAGGACGCGCAGCGTGCCGAGGGTGGACTCGAAGGTGTACTGGAAGGCTCCGTCGCCCACCGCCACGTCGACCTCGACCTCGCTGGCTTCACCCTCCGTGGGTTCGTAGCGCAGCCTGTGGTGTCCGGGGGTGATGCGCGTGTCGGGGCCCACGGGCTCACCGTCCACCAGCACCCGCGCTTGGCCGGGCAGCGTCAGGCTGAGCGCACGTGGTGTGGCGCTGAGCGTCGGCGCGAGCTGCTCGACCTGACCCAAGCTGGCGGTCGCCGTGGCGCGCGCGTCGTCGTAGTGCTCGAGGGAGAGATAGAAGGTGTGTTCGCCGGGCGGCAAGGCGAGCTCGAGGGGTGTGCGCCCGCGTGGGGCCAGATCCAACCTGTCCACACGCACGCTGGCGCCCGGCGGTGAGCTCCGCACCCGCACCACGGCGACCCGAGGTCGAAGGGCGGTCATCTTCTCTTCGCACGCTCGACGGTCCGCGTCGCTCAGGCCCTGGATGTCGAGGTACTCGCGGTAGTAGGCGAAGGCCTCGTCGAGGCGGTTCAGCTGCTCGAGCACGGCGGCGGCGTTGAACAGAGCGTTGCGGCTGCGCACGATCCGCAGGCTGGAGACGTAGGCCTCGAGGGCCTGCTCGAGCCCGCGCTCTTGGGCGCGCCCGCGATGACGCATGGCGTCCGCGAAGCTGCGGTTTCCGCGCTCGAAGAACACCCGGGCCTCGGCGTTCACGTCCGACGCCTGGGCCACCACCGAGCTGGGCAGCGCGGCGGACGCGAGCCCGACGCAGACGGAGGAGATCAGGAGCAGAAGAGAAGAGAAGCGCATCAGAAGACCTGTTTGATGGGCAGACTCGAGGAGCCTCGATCACGGCGACGAAGGCGGGCCTGCACGGCGCCACCCTCCTCCGGAGTGATCAGGAGCCTCGCCTGTGCGTGGCCCCGAAGACTGAAGCGTAGCCGCAAAGGGCCCTCGGCGGGCAAGCGTGCGGTGAAGGGCGTGGTGCCGATGCGCTCGTCTCCCAGGAAGACCGCCGCGCCCGCGGGGCTCGAGCTCACGCTCATGGCGACCGTGCTCGGCACGGCGACCCCATCGGGGACCGTCTCTCCGGCGTCCAGGTTCGCGCTCGGCGGGTCGTCCTCGAGCTGCTCGATGCCTGGTGTCGATGGCGGAGACTGCGCGATGGCGGCGTCCGTCATGCTCGATGGTTCGGCGCTTGGGTCCGGCGCCACGGCGTTTCCGCGCAGCCCCACGAAGAGCGCCGCGCTGATGCTGAGCGTGGCCAGCACGGCGAGGGCGACCACCCCTGCGCGGCTCTTGACCAGGGCCGTTGGCGTGGAGCCCGGCGGCAAAGATGGAAAGCTCGGCGTGTGTCCGTGGGGCACGTCGAGCCAGGGCGCCGCCTCGATCAGCGCCGCCTCGAGCTCGAGCATGCTCTGGAAGCGATCCGCACGCTCCTTCTCGAGCGCCTTCAGGATCACCGCCTCGACGGCCTCGGGGATGTGCGCCTTGGGGTTGCGCCTGCGGGGCGGTACGGGCGCCTCGTTGCCATGCTTCCACAAGAGCTGAAAGTAGTTTCCGCCCTCGAAGGGCGGGACGCCCGTCAGCACCTCGTAGAGGATCACCCCCAGCGCGTAGACGTCTGCGCGCTTGTCCACGTCGGTCTCGCCCTTGGCCTGCTCCGGCGACATGTAGAGCGGCGTGCCCACGAGCTGCCCCGTCTTGGTCATGCGGACGTCTTCCGCGTCCGCGCTCTTCACCTTGGAGATGCCGAAGTCGAGCACCTTGGCGAAGTCTTGCCCGTGGCGCTGCGTGATGAAGACGTTCTCGGGCTTGAGGTCGCGGTGGACGATGCCCTTCTCGTGAGCGGCGTGGAGCGCCCGCGCGATCTGCACCACGATGGGCAAGGCGCGCTCGAGGGGGATCGGGCCTTCGTCGACCAGATCGCCGAGGGAGAGACCCTTCAAGAGCTCCATCACGATGAAGACGGATCCCTCGGGCGTGACGTCGAAGTTCACCACCTCCACGATGTGGTCGTTCTCGATGCTGCTCGCGGCCTGCGCCTCCTGCTGCAGGCGCTTGATGGCGTCCTTGTTCTTGGCGATGCGATCCGAGAGCACCTTGACCGCGAACTTCTTGTTCAGGTGCACGTGCAGCGCCGAGTAGACAGCGCCCATGCCGCCCTCGCCGAGCAGATGCTCGACCTTGTAGAGGCCGCTCAGCACCTTGCCCAGCATGGGATCCGGCGGCTCGTCCTCTTCGGGATCGGGCGCCGGCGGTGGTGTGGAGGCGGCGCCGCTCGCGTCGAGCGCGGTGGCGGCCAGCGCAGGCGATGACGCGAGGGCATCCGGTGGATCGCCGGACCGATCGACGCTCTCCCCGTCGTCCTTTTCTGGCAGACTCATCGCGACTCGCCGCAAGCGTAACAGCGCTAGCCCACGCGCGCGACGTCTTGACGTCTGCGCGCGCCGAAGCGGAGCTTGCCCCGGCGAGCAAGCCAGCACAGGCTCACGCGCATGAAGGTCCCTCCCTTCGGCATGGACAGGTCCGAGGTGCGCGGCGAGCTCGATCGCCTGCGTCACCCCTTCCGCATCGCCGTGGACCGGGCGAAGAACCCCTTCAACATCGGCGCGATCATCCGCACGGCGCACTCGTTTCTCGCCCGCGAGGTGATCCTGATCGGCACGGAGCCCTGGTATCAGCGCGCCGCCATGGGCATGCAGCGCTACGAGCACATCGTCGAAGTGCCGAGCACGAGCGCCTTCCTCGAGCTCGCGGAGCAGCAGAGCTATCGGCTCTTCGCCTTCGAGAAAGACGCGCCCGAGGTCGTCGGCCTGTGGGAGAGCGAGCTGCCCGAGGAAGCCGTGATGGTCTTCGGCAACGAGGATCGGGGCGTCAGCCCACGCATCCTCGAGGCGGCGGAGCAGGTGGTGTCGATCCCCATGTACGGCATCAACCACAGCTACCCCATCGCCATCGCCGCCGGCATGGCCATGGCCGAATGGGCCCGTCGCCGCTACGCACAGGGGCGCCTGGTCGTGCCCCATCCTGCGGAGGATTTGGCGCCTTCGTCGACGGAGTAGAATTCGCTTGCCTGCCGGGACGACTGGGCTAGACTGCGCGGCCTCATACGGTGGGTGTAGCTCAGTGGTAGAGCACTGGATTGTGGCTCCGGTGGTCGCGGGTTCAAGCCCCGTCACTCACCCCGCATGGGCCGACCCACCCAGGTCGTCCCAGTTGAAAACTCGTCGATCCATATCCCGCCTTCGGCTCTCGAGCCGCAGGGCGTATGCACCCGTAGCTCAGCTGGATAGAGCGTCGGACTTCGAATCCGCAGGTCGCAGGTTCGAATCCTGCCGGGTGTGCTCCCGATCCACATCGGGACAATTACTTACTGATGGTGCCCCTAAGGGGGCGACTAGGGTCATTAGCTCAATTGGTAGAGCAGTGGATTCTTAATCCATTGGCTCTCGGTTCAAGTCCGAGATGACCCACTGAAACTTCGTTTGTATGCGACGAATTCGACCAGGGCGAGTTACCCGTGCGCACCGATTCCTTGCGGACGACGTGGTGCCCATTGGGTGCCGCTGCATCGCAGCCAGGCCTCCGCTCGCCCAATGGTCTCGGTGCGCTGCGGCCCTGCCCGGCCCATCGGGCGAGTTTCCTAAACCCCCTTGGTTTTTTCTTGTGGAAACTCGGTGCATAAAGAGAACATGAGCCAGCTTGAACGACAGGCGGTCGACGAAGTCCCCGACCGTATCGCGGGCTGGCTTGGAGTGCCGGTCCAGGTCGAACGCGGCATCCCTGGGGCGGGCTCCGAGTTCGACTTCGTCGCCCGCACTCCCGATGTTGCCTTTGTCTTCGAGGTGAAGGGGCGAGACGACGTGGCGACGTTGGAACGTGCGGCCCGTCGGCTCCAAGCCTGCACCCAGTTCGACGCCAGCATGGTCCCCGTGCTGGTCGTGCCCTTCATGGGACGTGTGGCCAGGCAGTGGGCCGAGGACCGTGGGCTCGCTTGGGTGGACCTCTCGGGAAACGCCGACCTCCCGGCTCCTGACGTCTCGAGGCGCGGGACCCTACTTCGGACGATCAGCCTCCGCGAGGGGATCCCTCTTTGATCCCATCAGCCAGCGACGACGCCAACCCACGCGCATCAGCTGGCGTGCGCGCTAACACCCGGTGCGAGGCACTAGCGTCATTAGCCGCAGTGCCCACCGAGCAAACCGACCTTCAGACCGCTGTTTGGTGGATTCGGCCCAATCATGAAACGAAAGAACGCCTGAGAAAAGCGGCGCCCACGCATGACACCAACACGTCGTCGTCCAACTCGTACCTCGAGGCCGACGCCGGGACGGTGGGTGAGGGTGATGGTCGTGCCCGACGTCAGTTCAGCGGGTAACATCCCTGTAAAGCGCGCAACCTGACTGGCCAATCCAGGACCAAAACTGTCGGTCAAACCACTTGCCATGCCATCGGTGGGCACGTCTCGGACAAAGTGTAACACCAGTCGTTTGAGCCCATCGTTTGCGATAATCGCGGCGCCGTCATCACTGGTTTCAGGCAGGTAAAGACCAGCAATGAACACGTTGATGCTGAAGATGGTTGCCTCGCGAATCCCCATTCCGTTGAGTACGAGGGTTTGTCCGTCGACCTCGACGCTGTTTCGCATCGACACGCCTTCGCATCGTTTTGCTCGAGCCACAGAGGGTACAAAAAGACCCGCCGCAAGGATTGGGATCAAGAAAAGTCTGAGGGACTTGTGAATGGCTAACATGGGGCCTCAGGAGGAGCAGTGAAAATACGGAGGGAGGAGCGGAACTGGCCAGGCAAGCCTACCAAGAAACAAAAGCAAGCGCTTGCTTTTAATGCGTCGATGATAGATAAGAGTAGCGTCACGCAGGGCCCGACCGCTCGCCTCGTCCCACCAGATGGCGGACCTTGCGCGCTCTACGCGCTCTGTGCCCGAGTGGATCACTAAGCGCCCCCGATTCGGCCTCGGCAAACATCCCTCGGTGGATCTCTCTTCACGCCCAGATTGGATCACTCTTAGGCCGCCGTTGAAGAGCGTTACAGCGCGTACATCCAGTTGGGCGCGGACTCTGCCGGCCCGCTGGTTCTCTCGCCAACCTTCCACATCGCCATCGTCGACGGCACGATAGACCGCTCAGTCCTTCTCTTCCCGGACGGGGTGAGCACGCTCGTCGAGAACCTCCAAGGCTATCTCCAGCCGCCTGCCGTGGCCCAGTCTTGGAAGACGTGGACGGGATCGCAGATGGCGTGCAGGCCAGTGCGGCCTCGGTTGCCAATTTGCACGCCGTGGAAGCGCGTGCCGTTCTCCCTGGCGCTCTCCACCGAACGCACCAAGGAAGCCGGCGTGGGCCACTCACCGTCGCTCACCACGACCACGTCCGCTTTGCTCCACTCATTCTCTTTCAGCCGCGCCACCACCTTGGCCATCACCGTCGTCTCGTCGCTCCCACCTCCGAAGGAGAATCCGAGAAACTCCAGTAGCCGCCCGACGCCATCGGGGGAGAGGTCGAGTTCGTGCTCGAGCACCTGACCGGGTCCGCTGTGAGCGTAGAGGAAGCAGCGCCGCCGCTCGGCGTGCGCGGTCTTCGCGGCCTCCAGCACGATGGCCTTGGCTACACGCTCTGGCAATCCATGCATGGAGCCTGACGTGTCGATCACCGCGATGATCGGGCCGCGCTCAGGCCGGGGCCGCCTGCGCTCGACCTGCACCTCGATCTCGCGCTCCGTCCAAGTGCGCTTCACCTCCGTGCCTTCGAGGCGGTAGGTCAAGAGTGCCCGCTCCGCCCGCCTCGCGTGCCAAACGAGCTTCAGCTTTGGGTGCCCGAGCATCGACGCTTCGACGGGGAGCATCCTCGCGATCTGCCCGCTTCGCTCGATGCCACGGGTTTCGGCGGGCACGTGGGCTGTGCGTACTTCGACCCGGTCCTCCTCGAGTCGGCGCACTGGAACCAAGATCTTCTCCGCGACCGTCTCTCCGTCATTCCTGGCATGTATCCGGCCGAGCGCTCGCACGACCTCGCGGAGTTCGGGCAGTTTTTCGACGAGTTCGCGGAGGCGCAACAGGTCGAGCCAGCCCGCATGCTTTAGGACTCCCATCGACATGTCCCATCCGCGGCCGAGCATCTGTCCCAGGTCGCCGAATACATCGGCGAGCTGCGCCCAAGCCCGGGCGTGCTCCCCCCACGCCACGACCATGTCTGCGTCAGCGCTGAGCTCTCGTGCCGCGCATTCGCGTTGGGCGGCGTCCCGCAGCCGGCGACGCGTGTCCTGGTCGATTCGGACTGGCCGCGCAGCGCGCTTCTTGGCCCTGGCGAGTTTCGCCTCGGCTTTCCTTCGGTCCGCACGCTCGAGTTCCTCTAGCTCGCGAAGCCGGTCCGCTACGTCCGATCGGAAGTCCCGGTTGCAGCGCACGAAGGCCGCTAGCACCTCCATCATCAGCGCCTCCACCAGCTCCGGTTGGCCCTTGCAGAAGCGCACTAACCCCATGGACTCGAGCGCCTTGCGAACTGGTGTGTCGAGCGGAGGCCCCGGCCACGTCCCCGGACGAGGCAGGCGTCCGGCGAGCAGCGCATCGTGCCAGCGCCGTGCGCCCTTCACTCGCTCGGTCAAGCTCCCTATGGGCAACGTGATCACCGTCGGGACCAGCTTGGGCGGGCAATCGTCGAGGAAGGCGTAGCGCCTCTCGAGGGCCCCGGCTTCGAATCCCGTGGTCACCCGCGACCTCCCTTCGGCGTGGCCGTGCCTTCGGAGCGCACCGTCGGCTGAGCGTAGGGCGTGGCGCACTCGTCACTCGATTCCTCCTCGCGTGGCAAGTTCGCGAAGCCCTCGCGGACCTTCCCCACGCGCGAGAGCAACGTCTCGACCTCCTGTCGCGTCTGCTCGAGGCTATCTGCTGCGGGCTCGATGAAGTCTGCCGTCACCCAAAGGTGCTCGCGGATCTCCGCTTCGAGGCTCGCGATGTGTGCGAGCAGTCGGTTTCGGTATTCTTCGACGTCCGCCCGGATTGCGTCCATCTGCTTGACGCGTGCGTCGACGTAGAAGCCGATGTACCGAGTGGGCTCGAGCACCGCCGCGAGATCCTGCTCCTTCATCAACCAGTTGCTCTCGTCCGCGAGGTAGGCTTCGCGACCGGACCAGTGTTGGAACTCGCGCGCTCCGTAGTGTGGGTCCCGGACGTAGAGGGCGTCGAGTTCGTCCTGCGTGTACCCCTTGCCGCCGTTCGTCCGGTCCTGAATCGAGCTGGAACTGTGGCGAGAGCTGCCTGCGAACGAGTCAGCTGGTGCCAGGAAGAGTGGCTCCGATCTGCGCTTGGCCCGCTTGAGACCTCGCTCGTCTCGCACGTGCTTTCCGGCCGAGTCCTTGAACAGGGGGTGGCCGTCGGCATCCCGCGTCTGAGACCGGCTGCTCTTGTCAGACTTCAGTCGTGCTTCCAGCGACACCACGATCGTGGTGAGGCGGGAGGTGTCCATCGTCGCGGACGCGCCAACGCGCGTCGCGTACCACTCGTAGACCTTCTCGCGCGATTCAGGCGAGTCCCAGAGGCAGTGCTGCAGCAGCCAACAATCCCAGATCGAGACGCTGCAGCGTCCGTTCGTCGCCGCGGATACCTGCAACAACTTCACGACCTTACGCCAGCGACGATCCGAGACGAGGATCTCCTCCGCGGTGCACCAGTCTCTGAGGTCGCACAGCAGGGCGACCACGTCTTCTGGTACCTCCACTGCTCTTGCGACCGACTGCAGCATTTGCAGTTCGCAGTCCTGTAGCTTCAACTCATCTGGGATCTCCACAGCCGTCTCACCGCGAAGCCCGAGCAGACTGGGGAAACCCGTTTGAGTCACCGGGCCGACGTGGAGCCGGAGCAGGAAGCGGTCGAAGAGGGCGTCCAGCTCTCCGTCCTCGGGAAGCTCGTTGCTCGCACCAATCACAGCGACGAGGGGCGTCTTGTCGCGCACGGCGCCGTTGTCGAACTCCCGCTCGTTCAGCAGCGTCAGCAGGGCGTTGAGGATCGCGCTGTTCGCCTTGAAGATCTCGTCGAGGAACGCGATCGAGGCTTTGGGCAGATACGCGTCGGTCAGTCGCTCGTAGCGGTCCTGCTCGAGCCCGCGAATCGAGAGCGGACCGAAGAGCTCCTCCGGCACGCTGAAGCGCGTGAGGAGACGCTCGAAGTACGTTGAGTCCGCGAAGGCCATGTGTAGCCGACGCGCGATCAGACTCTTCGCCGTTCCTGGTGGGCCGAGCATCAGCATATGCTCGCCAGCCAACGAAGCGAGCAGCGCGAGGCGCACGGCCAGATCGCGTTCCACCAGTCCCCCCGTCAAGGAGTCGCGGAGGATTCGCAGCTTGCCCAGCACATCCGTGGACCTTGTGTGCTTCAAGACGTCAGCGCGCGAATTCATCGCTCACCTCCCACGGCGTGCTGCCGCATGGCTTCGAACTCACGTTGCAATGCGGCCGCGGCCCGAGCGCGCCGGCGAGTCCTCAGGCGGCTGCGCCTCTTGGGCTTTCGCAGGCGGCGCGGGTTCGCGCACCGGAGCACGGTGATGACCAGGCCACTCGTGGCTACCAGCACCGCCGTGCCCTTGTACGCGCGAATATCTACGCCCACCCTTGCGCCTGAGGCCACGGCCCGCTTCCCGAGGTAGTAGGCGCAGCGTCCACGCCGTTGCAGCACCAAGGTGCCCCAGTCGAGCGTTGCGCGGATGGCTGCGTGGCTGATGCCGCGCTGCTGTAGCCGTCGACGCGCATGGTGGGAGAGTTGTAAAGGTTTGCTCATGCTGAGCTGCACTCTCCGCGGGTCCGCGAGCTCTCGCGCGTCGGTCTGCGCTACGGGCCTGCTGTGCACGGGCAAACGCACGGCGGAAGGTCGTTGGACGGGGGAGGGATCCCTCGAGCGGCGACACGGATTTGGGGACAGGGATTCGGACGATGCAATGGTCATGGTGGCCTCGGTGAGAAGCGCCGCATCTTCGCGACGGTCACTAGCCACGTCCGAGCCGCGTCTGAAACGGCTCACTCCCACGGTTCTTTCTTCCCAGAGGACAGCTCGGTAGTCTGTCAGGATGGATGCGGTGGTACGCCTTCAAGAGGCCATCGGCGCGGAGCTGCTCCGCTGCACGCTGCTCGGCGCGCCGCCGCTCCATGTGTTGGGTCGATATGAGGTCGAGGGCTTCCTTGGGCGTGGCGCGTCGGGGCTGGTCGTGTCTGCCCGCGACCTGCGCCTCGACCGACCCGTCGCGCTCAAGCTCTCCATCATCGACGACCAGGATGTGGATCTGTCGGAGGCCCGAGCTCTCGCCAAGGTGGATCACCCCAACGTGGTTCGCGTCCACGACGCCGACATGATGCTCGGCACGTTGCAGGGCCAACCATGGCGTCTGCGCGTGCTGGTGATGCAGCGGACGGACGGCATCACGCTTCGCTCCTGGCTGAACGTCGAAGAGCGCTCCACCGATGAGATCCTCGAGGTCTTCCGCGGTGCCGGACGCGGCCTCGCGGCAGCCCACGACAAGCACATCGTCCATCGGGACTTCAAGCCCGACAATGTGTTGGTTCGAGACGACGGCGTGCCGCAGGTGCTGGACTTCGGCTTCGCCCTCGCGGCCAGTTCGACCCGCTCCGCGAGCGAGGGTCGCAGGACGCTTGTCGCCGGCACCGAGGTCTACATGGCGCCAGAGGCACTGAACGGCATGGCCTCGGCACGCGCCGACCAGTACGCCTTCGCCATCTCCCTGTCCGAGGCTCTGACGGGCAAGATCGAGCGCCCGCTCTTCTGGCGACCGGGCAATGTGCCGCGCTTCGTGTGGAGGGCGCTTCGAAGAGCCACGCGCAGCAATCCGCTGCGACGCTATGACTCGATGGCGCAGCTTCTCGAGAGACTCGAACGTCCCAGGCGCTGGCCCCCATGGGCGATGTTGGCCGTCATCCTCATGGTGGGCGGCGCGTATGGCGCACGTGGGACCCACGTCGACTGGGCGTCGATGCTCGGGGCCGTGACGCTCGACGCGGACGCGGGCCAGGAACGCGCGCCAGACCTGGCACCCTCCGCGCCTTCTCCGGTTCTGCCTGATGCCGCCTTGCCCCTTGTGCCGACGCCTGAGGCTCTGACCTCTGACGCGGCCGCGCCCGACGAGCCCGCGCCCGAGCTGCTCGAGGTGGCACCCGGATTGCCCGAGGAGGTGCTTCCTCCTCCGCTCGCAACGGGCTGCGTTCCGCTGTCCACGCCCGGCGAGCGCCGTGTCCGCGCGACGTCGGTACAATCCGGTATGCACGGCTGCTACCTGATCGATCTCGCCGTGGACCCGGACGGCTGCGCGTCCGTCACGCGGATACAGAAGACGGGCTCCAGCTCGGATCTCCACTGTTGGCGTGGCGCCGTGCAGGAAGGCGTAGATGTCTCGTCCTCCCGATCGGCCGAAGGTCTCGTGGTGACAACCACAGTTGGGCCACGGAGCTACCGCTTTGCGATGCGCTCGGACCGGAACGGCAGGCTCGACGGTACGTTCACATCGGAGATCTCCGGTCGCTCCGGCGCCGCGGCCGACGTCGACCACGGAACCTTGGAGGAGGTGCAGTGAGCCGTTTTCGCAGTCCGGCGGACATGACGGCCAGAAAGAGCGAGACCCCATGAGCCGCGAGACCATTCTGAACACCCTGATCGAAGCCGAATGGCCGAAGCTTCGCCGCTTCTTCCGCACCAAGGTGCCCGACGCCGACGTCCTCGACCTCGTGCAGAACACGATGCTCGCGTTCGTCGGAGGGAAGCTCCGGGATCCCCAGAAGGCGCGCGCCTACCTCTGGGGCATCGCCCGCCTGCAGGTGCTCAAGCACTACGAGAAACATCGCCGCGGTTCGGAGCCCTTCGACTCGAAGATCCACACGGCGATGGATCTCGGACCCTCGATCAGCAGTCGCCTCGATCGCCGCGACAAGCTCGTGCGCGGGCTGCAGGAGCTGCCGGTCGAACACCAAATGGCGTTCGAGCTCCGCTACTGCGAGGAGCTGAGCCTAGAAGAGGTCGCGGTGGCGCTTGGCGTAAGCCTCGCGACGGCCAAGCGCTACATCGCCGCCGCGCAAGCGAAGCTGCAGGATGTCTTCGGCAGCGACCCCGCGGACATGCGAGTCGCATACCTGAGATCGTGAGATGCACCGTCGTTGGGGTGCTGTGAAGTCTGTGACCATTTACCGGGTGCGCCGTCCCCGACGAGCGCTGGGCCCTACAGATCAAGCGTGGGCGCCAGATTCACGCGTCTCTTAGGCTTTCGGATGATTTCTAGACCATAAAAGCCGGCGTTCTTCCAGACTTGTCAGGACTCGAGAGTCTAGTCGGCCAGCGCGGCGGCGAGGGTGGACATGGCCAGGAACATCGGGGTCGGGGCGCCGTGGAGCGCGCCCTCGCGCACGCCTTCGAGTGGGCCGAAGCCGTAGCGCTCGTAGAAGCCCGTCGCATCGGGCTTGGCGTCGGTCACCACCCCGACGCATGCGAGTCGATCCCGCTGGTCGATGGCCAGCCGCAGCACGTGGGCGAGTAGCGCACGGCCCACGCCGAGGCCCT
>JAADHO010000255.1 GCA_013151775.1 Deltaproteobacteria bacterium
CGGCCTGGGCGACAGCCATCGCGTCGCCTTCCACCCGGACGGCAGCTACGCCGTATACCTTGAGCTCAGCGGCGTGGTGCACGTCTACGACTGGGCGAGCGGCACGGACACGCCCATCGACCTCGACCCGCCGGGCTCGGCGACCCTGCGCCTCTCCGACTTCGACTTCGACCCTTCGGGCGACTTCGGTCTGCTCGTGGGCACCCGTCGAGACGGCTCGGGCGCCGAGACGGGCGTCCTCTATCGCTTCGATGACGCAGCCTGGCGTGCGGGCACCCTGGCGAGCGTCCTCGTGGCGCAGCCCTCGGCGGATCGCGCAGGCACGCGCTTCATGGCCACGGCGTATCCCTGGAACAGCGGGCTGCCCATGGTGCTCGCCCAGAGCGGCAACTCCCCTTACGTCGCCACGATCCGGCGCTACGACCCCGCCACGGGTGACTTCGGCAGCTTCATCAAAGCACGCGCCACGGGCGCCGGCTGCGAAGACCTGGCCTTCGTGAACAACGAGTTCGGTGGGGAAGGGGTGCTCTTGGTCTGCGGACTGAACGGCGCGGAGGCGCCCTATTGGACGAGCATCGGTGGCGTTGGCGAGTGGCGCCCGGGACCCGCGTCGGGATCCCTCGGCAACGTGTCACGCGTCGAGGCCCATGTGGGCGGCGACTACGCGTTGGTGATCAACAATTCCGGCGGGCATGTGCACCGCTTCGGGGCCGGAGCCTGGTTGGTCGGCTCGAGCTCTCTGTGGTTCAGGACTCGCAGCCTCTCCGGGATGGGATTTCAACAGGACGGGCGCCGGGCGCTGATCGTCGGACGCGCGGGGGGCTCGCCGCCGAGCGCCGCGGTGCTCGAGTATCGCCACGACCTCTTCTCGATGAGCGAGGTCGCCGACGTGTCCATCGCCGGCTTCGACTCGGCGCCCTGGCTCGGCGACAGCAGCTCGTCCCTGAAGGACGTGGCGTTTCACCCCGGCTGCGACGGCGGGCTGATCGTGGGCGGCAAGTCGGACTACAGCAGCTCCCGGGGCTGGCTGATCGAATTCGCCATCGAGGGCGGCACCAGCTGCCACGTGCGCTGAGTCTAGGTGCGCGTTCAGCGAATCCCCGCATACTGGCGCCATGACTGACGCATGCTTCCCTAACTTGGCCTCCGCGCTGACCCTGCCCTGCGGCGCCAACCTGCCAAATCGCATCGGCAAGAGCGCCATGAGCGAGGCCCTCGCCGACAAGCAGACGGGCGTCGCCACGGAGGCCTTGGCTACACTCTACGAACGTTGGGGAGCGGGCGGCACGGGCCTGCTGATCAGCGGCAACGTGATGGTCGCCCTCGAGGCCCGCGGCGAGCCGGGGCAGGTGGTGATCACCGACGACACTCAGGTAGCGGAGCTGAGCCGTTGGGCCGAGGCGGCGCAGGCCCACGGCGCCAAGCTGTGGATGCAGATCAACCACGCGGGGAGGCAGACGCCGCGCACCATCACCAAGCAGCCCTTGGCGCCATCCGTCGTGCCGATGAAGGGTTTCGGTGGCGCCTTCAGCAAGCCCCGCGCGCTCACGGACGAGGAGATTCGCGCGCTGATCGATCGCTACGCCCTAGCCGCCGCAGTGGCCAAGCAGGCTGGGTTTTCGGGCGCGCAGATCCACGGCGCCCACGGCTACCTCGTCAGCCAATTCCTCTCGCCTCGCACCAACCTGCGCGACGACGACTGGGGTGGAGACGCCGAGCGGCGCATGCGTTTCCTGATCGAGATGGTGCGCGCCATGCGCGCGGCCGTCGGCGCCAAGTTTCCCCTCGGTGTGAAGCTGAACTCCGCGGACTTCCAGCGCGGCGGCTTCACGGAAGAGGAGAGCATGCAGGTGGTCGAGGCCCTCGAGGCCGAAGGGGTCGACCTGCTCGAGATCTCCGGCGGCAACTACGAGAGCGCCGCCATGACCGGCAGCGAGAAGGGCAAGCGCGAGAGCACGCGTCTGCGCGAGGCGTACTTCCTCGAGTATGCGCGCAAGGTCCGCGCTCGCACCAAGATGCCCCTGATGCTCACGGGCGGCATGCGTCGCGCCGAGACCATGGAGTCCGTGCTGGCGGAGGGTGCGGTGGACGTCATCGGCGTGGCGCGCCCGCTGTGTGTGGAGCCCGAACTCTCCGCGCGCCTGCTGAGCGGAGAGACGGAAGCGGCGCTCCCGGTGGATCCCTCCATCGGAGTGCGCGCCGCGGACGACATGCTGCAGGTCGTGTGGTTCCAGAGGCAGCTCGCGCGCATGGCCAAGGGGCAGGATCCAGACCCGGCCCTCAGCCCCTTCGGCGTGCTCGCCGGAGGCGTGGGAGACATGGCCAAGCTGGCCTTCTCGCGTTCGCCCAAGGGCCCGCCTCTGGTCGATGCGCAGCCCGAGAAGGCTCCACGCTAGAGCATCTCCTCTTCGCCCCGCGGCCACCCACGATTGGACGATATGTCTCTACCGCCCAGCTCGCTCTCCCAAGATCCCGACGACACCAAGGCCTCGACCGTAGACTCGGCGCCACCCGCCCGAGAGGACGGCCTCCAAGCGCGCGGCTTCATGGGAGGCTTGATCGCGGATCTGCGACGACGCGCGCCTCACTACGCATCCGACTATCGCGACGGTCTCCACGCCAAGAGCCTGGCGGCCACGCTCTTCCTCTTCTTCGCCTGCATCGCCCCCGCGGTGGCCTTTGGCGGCTTGATGTCCCAGCTCACCGGCGGCGCCATCGGAGCCATGGAGATGATCGTCGCGACCGCCATCGGCGGGGTGATCTACGCCATCACCGCGGGGCAACCTCTGACCATCCTCGGAGGCACGGGCCCTCTGCTGGTGTTCACCGGCGTGCTCTTCGAGCTCTGCGATCGTCTGGGCCAGCCCTTCTTGCCCGTCTACGCCTGGGTCGGACTCTGGACAGGCGCGTGCTCGCGGCTATCACCAACGCGAGCTCCTTCATCCGCTTCTGTACGCGCTTCACGGACGAGATCTTCGCCCTGCTGATCAGCGCCATATTCATCTACGAGGCGCTCAAGAACGTCCTCGCCGTGTTCTCCGACGAGTCCGTCAGCGACCACAGCGCGCTGATGTCTCTGGTGTTGGCTCTGCTGACCTTCTACGTCGCCCTGAGCCTCCGAAACATGCGTGCGAGCCGCTACCTTCGTCATCGAGTGCGGGAATTCCTGTCCGACTTTGGATCCGTCATCGCGATAGGCATCGCCACATACATCGCGGTGTTCTTGCATGAAGGCGGACTTCCGTCTCTTTCTATTCCAGCTACATTCACGACCACCTCGGGACGGCCATGGATTATCGATATTTTCTCGATTCCAACATGGGTCATTCTAGCCTCAGCTGTTCCAGCACTGCTGTGCACAGTTCTCGTATATCTAGATCAAAACATCACCTCACGACTCATCAATCAGTCTTCACACAAGTTGAAGAAAGGCGCTGCTTATCATCAGGATATGCTCGTCGTTGGTCTCCTGATTGGAGCTTTTTCTGTCTTCGGACTCCCGTGGTTGGTCGCCGCCACCGTGCGCTCGCTGAACCATCTCCGAGCCCTAGCGCATGTGGACGAGACGTTGCTCCCCGATGGTACACGGCGCACCATCATCACGAGCGTTCAGGAGAACCGCCTCACGGGCCTCGCGATCCATCTGCTGATCGGTGCGTCCATCTTGGTGCTTCCGATCATGACGCGGAGTGGCATCGAGATTCCCATGGCGGTTCTCTTTGGACTATTCCTCTACATGGGCGCCACTTCTCTCGGAGGAAACCAACTCTTCGATCGTCTCAAGCTGTGGATGATGGATCCAGAACTCTACCCACGCACACACTATGTGCGCAAGGTATCGCCGGCTAAGTTGCACCTGTTCACTGCTATTCAGCTGGCTGGTCTCGTTGTTCTGTGGATCGTCAAGACGAGTTCATTGGCGATGTTATTTCCTCTATTCATCGCGCTGCTCGTGCCCTTGAGACTCGTCTTGAACAAGTTTTTCGACGCGAAGGACTTGGCGGCGCTGGACAGCGAAGAAGACGCCGACGAAGAGACGCTTCAAGAGAGCCGAAAGCTAGTCTGAGGCAGGGGCGCTGCTGACCTCGAGTCCGAGCGCGTGCTCCGTCGGCGTCCGTAGTTCATGCTCGCGTCATGGGTACGCGGACGCGGACACGCAAGGACGAGTCGGGCAAGCCCGGTCACATCACGGCCGAGGGCTATCGCCGACTCGAGGAGGAGTCGCACCGGCTGTGGACGGTGGACCGTCCGAAGATGGCGCGGGCCGTGGAGATCGCGGCGGCCGAAGGCGACCGCTCGGAGAACGCCGAATACCAATACAGCAAGAAGAAGCTCTTCGAGATCGACCGAAGACTCACCTACCTCGGCAAGCGGCTCACGGTGCTGACGCGCGTGGAGGGACCACCTCCGGAGGACGGGCGAGTCTACTTTGGCTGTTGGATTCGTCTGCTCGACGAGCACGACGCGGAGACGACCTATCGCATCGTCGGTGCCGACGAGACCGACGCAGCGCGCGGCTTCATCAGCGTCGACTCACCCGTGGCCAAGGCGCTGCTGCGACGCGAGGTGGGTGACGAGGTGACGGTGAGGCGTCCGCTGGGCGAGATGCTCTACGAGATCCTCGAGGTGTGCGTGCGCGATCCGGGCTGAGCGGTGCGCGCTTCGAAGCACGGGGG
This sequence comes from Deltaproteobacteria bacterium, assembly GCA_013151775.1. GTDB lineage: Bacteria > Myxococcota_A > Polyangia > Polyangiales > Houyiibacteriaceae > JAADHO01. The sequence continues at coordinate 4,677 of JAADHO010000255.1, forward strand.
ATGCGTCGCCGATCAGTAGGGGGTCCGCACGCAGTCGTAGGTGAGCGCGATGGGCGCGCCAGTGTCGATCACCTCGAAATCCGTGGGCTGGATGTCGGCGAGGTCTCGAGGACCGAGCAGGCCGTCCCATTTGGCGTCCGTGAGCCTGTCGCTCTGGGCGGTGAGGGCGACGTTGCCGCCATCGGAGAGGGCCATGCCGTAGCGCTGGAGCGCGCGCGCCACCACTCGGGCGGCGTCGTTCGGCAGGCTGTCGAGAGGGTAGTCCGCCCGCAGGCGCCAACGCGTGCCGTAGACCGGTGCCGACGCGGGACCTCTGGGTCCCCCCGCGTGAGTCGCCGGGTGTACGTAGAAGCCGGCGCGCATGCGTGCGTTGGGCAGGATGAAGCGGATGGCGTGGGCGATCTCCCCTGCGGCCACCTCGTCGGCGCTGAAGAGCAGAGGCGCTATCGGGAAGCCCGCGGCGTCGGCGCTGGTGCACTGATCGCCGCGTCCCTCGGCGGCGTAGGTTCGGGTCATGTCCCAGGCCGCGACGCAGCCGCCGAAGAACTCGCCACCGACGATGTTGCCGCGCCACATCTCGAAGAGCCGGTTTACGCGCCGGTCGACCACGATCAGGTGGCAGTCGCCGTCGGAGACGCACTCGTAGCCGTCCTCACCCTCGAGGAAACCGCCCACGGGCACGGGAAATTCCACCGCGTCGCAGTCGGGGGAGTAGAAGTCGCCGGTCTGCGTGAAGGTCCTGTTGGGCGTGTCGGCGGTGGCCTGAAGCACTTCGATGGAGAAGTCGATCTGCAGTCTCCCGAGCCCCCAACCGCCGTTGTCCGCGAGCCAGCGGGTGACCGTGTCCGAATCGGCCGAGAGCGGCGCCTCGTCCACGGGCTGATACATCCACGAGTCCGCTGGCAGGTAGCGGCCAGCGACGGGCGCCGAGGCGTCTGCGCCCACGCCGCTATCCCGTGCTCCGCTGTCGGCGATGCCGGTGTCGCCCGGAGACGCCGTGTCGCGACTCGCGTCCATGCTCGGCCGGGCCGAGTCGGAGCCAGCGTCGCTCGCGCCACCGCCCCCACCGCAACCTACCGCGAGCGCGGCGATCAACCACCCGAGTCCGTGTCTGCGCATGCCCGCAGGATACACCAACCCGACTGGCTGTTCGCCTCCCGCTTCAATGGGCAGGAGCAAGCGTCCCGACGACGATCACCGGGGCAGCGCGCTGAAGACGGTGTTCTCTCCATGTCTTCGCCCGGGCGGCAGAGTCGTGTTCGAAAAAATCGCGCAACTGACGGCCGCAGCGACCGACAAGAGCGCATGAAAAGCAGACGAACCGCCGAACTTCGAGACCTCGTGCTCGACCGGGCGCGCTCCGCCTTGATCACTTCTCTGGGTCCCAAGGCTGCCAGAGCAGCGACCTTGGTCGACACCTTTCATGTGGATCGCGTCGTACTTCGCGAGGTGCTCGAAGAGGGAGACTCGCGCGCGCCTCGGGAGGCCACCGTGGTCATCGCGCCCAAGGCTCTGCGCGCCATCGTGGAGAGCACGGAGCTCGTGGCTGGCTTCGGCCCACTCGGGACCTGCACGCCTCGCGCGGATCTGCTGCAGGCCAGTGAAGAGCTTCGCCTCTCCGTCAACACGCAGATCGCCGAATGGGAGGAAGACTCGGGACAGAGCCTGCCCACGCCCAGCCTGGTCCACCAGCAAGCCGACATCGCCGTGCTGAAGCTGCGCGGGATGCGTGTGCGCATGGTCGTCTCGCTCGCGACGGGCGAGGTCCTCGGCTCGCTCGATCGGGGGCGAGCGCCTGTGGTCATCATGGGAGTCATCGGGGGCGTGCTCTTGAAGTTCGCATATGGCTTCGACGTCAGCTCGAACCTCGGGCAACTCGTCGAGCTGCTCGTGCAGCTCAGTGGTTGGGGGCTGCTATTCGCGTCGCTCTTCCTCGGCGCCTACTATCAACAGAGCGCACCGGTGCAGGAGGTCGGCCTGCCCCGGACCAATGATTGGTCGTGACGCCGGCAAGGAAGAGTCGTCGCGATCTTCAGCGGCAAGGTCGGTAGCTGCAGCTGCCGGCGAGGCATTGCGTCACGTCGCCGCCACAGTGGCTGGAGGTGACGCGCGGGCACTCATCGACGGTCGTGCAGGGAAGCGTGCACACGTCCTCGAGAGGCCTGCCGAGCCAGAAAGTTGCCGGCAGACATTGGTAGCGAGGCGCGCAGTCCGCGTCACTCGTGCAGGCGGCGAAATACGGCTCGACGGGGAAGCCCTCAGATTGGCAGGCGCTGAAGAGGATCACGCAACAGGCGAGTGCGTCGCACAGCAGAAAGTGTCGTAGCCAATGTCGCAGCATGGCCTCAGATTAGGGGAGATCCAACGAATGACAACTCCGAAAAGGGTCCTTCAATGCCCACCCGCGGCCGAACTCGGCGTGAGCTGGCGTCGCTCGGGGCGTCGATCTCGCGGTGTTGGACAAGACCCGCTTGGTCGTGTTCAATCGCTGGGCTCGTCGTTCGAGCGGGAGGCCACCATGAAGAGCGAACGCCGAAGCCAAGTCTGGTTGCGGACGATCTGTGCAGGGTTGGGACTCATTGGGATCCTCGGATGCGCCCACTATCCCACGCCCTACACGGTCGGGCGGCTGCGACATGACGCGCTCGACGATATGGGTCC
>JAADHO010000178.1:0-4536 GCA_013151775.1 Deltaproteobacteria bacterium
CTGATCGGCGCGAGCCTGGCTCCGGGGCACACGGCCGCCGGGGTCGTCGCCCACGGGCTGGCCGCCACCGCCGGCTACGTGGGCGCCTGCGTGGCCGCGGTGGTGATCTTACCCAAGGTCCTGCCCCAGACCTCTGCCACAGACGCGCACAGCCTCGGGCGCTTTGGTGGAGCGTCCGTGCTCCCCCTGGCGCTGAGCGGTATCTTCAACCTGATCCCCATGGCAGGCTTGGGCATCCTGTGGACTCTGGGAGCGGCCGCCCTCACGGCGCGCTCCGCGTTCCTCGGTGCGAGCCAATTCCTCGCACTGGAAGGTAGCAGCCGGCGCAACGCCGCGGCGATGGTGGCGATCTTGGGCTCGGTCCCGATCCTACTCTCGCTGGCCTTCCGTATCGTTCTCCTCCCCTAATCGCCACGCGCGAAAGCAGACTTCATGGCCAAGGACACCATCCTCATCAACGTCGACATCGGCGAGACTCGCGTCGCGCTGCTCGAAGACGGCGTCGTCGGAGAGCTCCACATCGAGCGCACCCGCGAGCGCTCCCCCGTGGGCAACATCTATCTAGGAAAGGTCATGCGGGTCCTGCCCGGCATGCAGGCCGCCTTCATCGACGTCGGCCTCGATCGGGCGGCCTTCCTGCACGTCGAAGACCTGGTCGCCCCCGAGGGCTCGGGCATGGGAGACGCGGCAGACAAGCGCAAGTCAGCGCGGAACCGCGTCTCCCGCAGCACGCCCATCCGGGATGTGCTCAAGGAGGGGCAGAAGCTCTTGGTGCAGGTCTCCAAGGGCCCCATCGGCACCAAGGGCGCTCGGGTCACGAGCCACTTCACCATGCCCGGACGCTACGTGATCTACATGCCCACGGTAGATCACATCGGCGTCTCCAAGCGCATCGGCACGGACAAGGAGCGACAGCGTCTCAAGCAGGTCATCGAGGCGATCAAACCGCCGGGCGGCGGCGTGGTGATCCGGACGCTCGCCAACGGGCTGACGAAGAAGAAGCTGAAGGCGGATATCGGCTTCTTGGTCAACGCCTGGCAGGCGGCCTCCAAGAAGGCGAAGAGCACACGGCGAGCGCCTCGCCTAGTGCACGAAGAGCCCGACATCGTGCTGCGGTCGGCGCGCGACATGTTCACCGAGGACGTGGCCTCGATCGTCGTGGATGACGCCCCGACCTACCGACGCCTGCTGGCCTTCCTGCAGGACTTCCTGCCCGAGCGCGCAGGCGACCTGGAGCTCTACGAAGGAGCCGAGCCCCTGTACGACGAGTATGGCGTGGAGGACGAGATCTCCCGCGCCCTGTCGCGTCGGGTGCCTCTGCCCTCCGGCGGCTACCTGATCCTCGATCAAGCGGAGGCGCTCACAGCCATCGACGTGAACACGGGTCGCTTCACGGGCAAGGGCAAGGACGTCTCCGACACCATCCTGCTGACCAACCTGGAGGCGGTGCAGGAGATCGCCTACCAGCTACGCTTCCGGAACATCGGCGGGCTGCTCGTGCTCGATTTCATCGACATGGACAAGCAGGCGCACCGAGATCGCATCTACAAGAAGCTGCGAGAAGCGTTGAAGCGCGACAAGGCCAAGACGACGGTGGTGCGAGTGAGCGAGCTAGGCTTGGTGGAGATGACGCGTAAGCGAACGCACGAGAGCCTGGGCCGGACACTCTACGAGCCGTGTTTCTTCTGTGATGGAACCGGTCAGCTCCAGTCCAAGGAGACCATCTGCCACGAAATTTTCCGGCAGATGCGCCGAGAGAAGGATGGCCTACCGGGCTACGAGATCACGGTGCAGGCACACCCCGCCGTGTGCGACATGCTCGAGCGCGAGGAGCGCCTGACACTACATAAGGCCGAGAAGCTCTTCGAGCGGCGTATCGTCTTGAAGCCGCGCAAGGACTATCATCTAGAGCAGTTCGACCTGCGGGCGAAGTGAGCGCGTGGTCGAGCGGCGTGCCGACGGCGAACACGGGAACGGGGCGGGAGCCCAGCGGAGTCAACCCATGAGCGATGCAGATGAGTCCAATCAGGACGCAGACAATCGGCGAGAGCAGCGCCTCACGATCAATAAGGAATTCGAATCTTTCGACGCCTTCATTCATGAATATGTAACAAATATCTCCCGCAAAGGTGCCTTCGTGAAGTCGAAAAAACCGTTGCCCATCGGCACCTCTGTGAACCTCTGCTTCACGGTGATCATGGACGACATCGAGACCATCGAAGGGGTCGGCGAGGTGGTGAGGGTGCAGGACGATCCGCCGGGCATGGGCGTGGTCTTCACGGAGCTCAGCCAATACTCACAGCATCTGCTAGGCAGGCTGCTGACACGAGGCGCGGAGGAGTAGTCCCGGATGAGCCTGCTCGACAAGCTCGGCCTGGGCGCGCGCAGACGCTTGGCCAAGATCGCCGGTCGCTCCGCTTTGGGCGCCGACGAGCTCGCGTCGCTGTCGGACTCGGAGCTCGAGGAGGAGCTGCTGAGGCGCCGGCGTCTGAGAGCGCGCGGCCACGCAGACGCCGACGCCGCCGGACTCGGACGCCGCAGCGAGCCCTCACCACGACACAAACAGCTGCGCTCCTACTACGCCAACCTCGAGCTGAGCCCAGGAGCCAGCGCCGAGGACGTGAAGCGCGCCTACCGCTCCCTGATGCGCCGCTACCACCCCGACAAGCACGCGGACGACCCCGAAAAATACCGCGCCGCCACCGAACTCGCCCGCTCCCTCACCGAGGCCTACCAAGCCCTCCTGACGCACCTCGAGCAGCGCTGACGCGCACGGCGGCGGACAAGTCCGCCGGCTACGGCGAAGTGGGGACGCTGCGCCCGCGCCGCGGCGACTATCTGACTTCCAAGTAGCCGGACTTGATCAGCTTCACCAAGATGCCGCTGGTCTCGAGGTCGGAGGCGAGGCTCTTGTTCAGCACCGACTCCACGTGACCGTAGTTGTGGGCGAGCTGCAGCACGTCGAGCTCATCTGGAGACAGCTCGCGGAGCGGGGGAATCAGCGGCACGATCAGACCCATCTGGGCGGACATGGCCGGCATGTCGGGACCGAGGCGACGGATCTCGTCGAGCTGCCGCATGGCCTCCATCAGGAGCGCCTCGGTGCTCATCTCGATCACGTGATCGAACTCGCGCTCCTCGGGCGGATCCATGTCGAAGGTGCCGTGGGACCAGGTCAGGATGCGGTAGAAGCTCTTCTCCGGCGAGACGTCGTAGTTGTCGTTCACGGCGGCGTAGCGGACCTTGCCCTTGTCGAGGAAGATCTTGCCCACGTCGCGATCCGTACGCACGACGAGCACACCGCCCTTCTTGGAGGCGGCGAAGAGCTGCAGCAGGTCCGGCAACGGCACCTCGCTGATCGAGCCGGTCATCGTGCGCACCTGCGACGTGCGCTTGCCGGAGGCGACGTCCTCGAGGTGCGCCCGCGCCTCACGCAGGCTGGTGGGGCCCTCGGTCGCGACCATCTTGATGATGCTCGTGCCGATCAGGATGCGGTCTCCCTCCGACAGGCGCGCGCGCTTGATCTTCTCACCGTTGACGAAGCTGCCGTTGGTGGAGCCGAGGTCCTGAATGAAGATCTGGCCTCCGGTCGCCGTGATCTTGGCGTGCCGGCGCGAGACCATGTCCTCGACCAACACCATGTCGAGCTCGCTCGAGCGCCCGATGACGATCTCGCCGTCTTCCGGCAGAGGGAACTCACCGCCCTGGTATTTCCCCGAAATGAAGCGGAGCGCAAAAGAGCGGGTGGGCCGCGCGGGGGGCGGTGGCGTCATCTTGGGACTCGGAGGCTCCATCAAGTGGTCGTATCCGCGGGGAAGGGGTGAGCCCGGGTACGCCGCCAGCGTGGTCCCCGGAGGGTGACACGTGGACGGACGCGTTGGGCGCTGCGAATCGTCCATAGGCTAGGGTTCAAAGCGCCTCCGGGTCAAGCTGCTGCACAGTTCTGGGACGCATTCGGACGCGTGGGGCGCTCTAGATGCTAGAAATGCGCCATGCGACGCCTGCCAGCCGCGGCCCTGTGCCTGCTCTTGAGCAGCGCCGCTCCCGCCCACGCGCAGATCCAGGATCTCCAGGTCCGCTGGCGAAGCATCCGCACGACCCACTTCTCGATCCACTACCAGACTCCCCTCGGCATGGTGGCGCGGCACGCCGCCGACGCACTCGAGCGGGCCCACGCGCGCCTCGAGCCGCTGATGGGGCATCGCGTGAGCCAGCGTGTGGAGGTGGTCCTGACCGACGGCACGGACTCCGCGAACGGCTCGGCGGGCGTACTGCCCTACCCGGCCATCCGGCTCTTCATCACCGCACCCGAGGACATCTCGTCGCTCTCGGACTACGACGACTGGCTCTTCGGGCTGGTGATGCACGAAGACACGCACATCGTCCATCTCGACGAAATCGGCGGATTGCCCGCGATCCTGAACCACATCTTCGGACGCGTCTACGCTCCGAACCAGGTGGAGCCACGCTGGTTCATCGAGGGCTACGCCGTCCACGAGGAGAGCCTGAACACCAGCGGCGGGCGCCTGCGCTCGA
>JAADHO010000178.1:4577-8239 GCA_013151775.1 Deltaproteobacteria bacterium
ATCCCGAGCTTGGGCCAGCTCTCGACGGGTATCGACGCCTGGCCCCAGGGGACGTCCTTCTACCTCTACGGCTCCCACTTCGTGCGCTTCATCGCCGACCGCTACGGCGAAGAGGCGCTGAACGAGATCGCCCACGAGTACGGTCGCCGAGCCATCCCCTACGGCCTGAACCGCGCCGCCCGGCACGCCACGGGCTCGAGCTTCGTCGAGCTCTACGAGCGCTGGCAACACGTCGAACGCCAGCGGGCGAGACGACGAGCCGAGGCGATCCGCGCCCAGGGCCTGCGGGCGGGCCGACGGCTGACGCGTCACGGACAGGTGGTGCGCTCGCCGCATTTCTTGAACGCCCACGAGGTCGCCTATTGGGTGGCGGACGGTCATGAAACTTCGGGTATCCGGCGCGTCGCGCTGCGCCCCCACGCCAGCCCCCGACGCGTGGTGCGCGTGGCCGGGGAAGGCGGCATGGACACGATGGACGATGGCCAGGTGTTGGTCTACGCGGGCCTCGGTTGGCTCCGAGACCAGTACTTCCTGAACGACCTCTACCGCTTCGACCGACGCACCCACTCCACAGAGCGGCTGACCCACGGCCGGCGCGCCTCGGAGCCCGACGTCTCACCCGATGGTCGGCGCGTGGTCTTCACCCTGAACAGCGCGGGCACGCGACACCTCGCCATCGCCGACCTGGACGACGTCGAGGGCACGCTGCGGGTGATCCACCGGAGCCGACGCTTCGAGCAAATCTACACGCCACGCTTCTCTCCAGATGGACGCATGGTGGTGTTCAGCAGCTGGCAGCGGGGCGGCTTTCGCGACATCCACCTCTTGCATCTCGACACGCTGGAGCTCGAGGATCTCACCCACGACCGGGCGCAGGACACGGGCCCGACCTTCTCCGCGGACGGCGCGAGCGTGATCTTCTCGTCGGATCGCACGGGCATCGCCAACATCTACTCCTTGGAGCTCAGCAGCCGGACGCTGTCACAGGTCACCAACGTGATCGCGGGCGCCTACCAGCCCGCCGTCTCACCCGACGGGCAGACGCTGGTCTACGTCGGCTATGGCTCGCGGGGTTTCGACCTCTACGCCATGCCCCTCGCCGGCGCCGCGCGACCGGCCGCGCCCTACCTGGACGACAGGCCGCCTCCCTCGACGCCCACACGAGCCCGGGCCCTGCGCGCCGAAGGCTACGAGCCGTGGGCCACGGCCTATCCCCGCAGCTGGCTGCTCGGGCTGGACGACGGCGCCTTCGGGCGAGAGCTGTCGGCGACCATCGTCGGCGGAGATGTCGTCGGTTTCTTCAACTACACGGCGCGGGTCGGCGTGGACCTCGGGCGCGGCTACGTGAACTCGAGTCTCTCCATGCGGCTGAATCGCAGCCCCGTGCCGCTCACCCTCGACCTCTTTCGGCAGGTCTCTCCCCGAGGCGGCTTGATCGTGGCCGGCGAGCGCCGACGCTGGACGGAGGACGCCAAGGGCGCGCGCCTCGGCGCCCGCTACTCCTTCCTCCAGAGCTTCTCCGCCGAGTCCATCTCCCTCAGCTACGGCATGACCAACCTGCACAAGCTCGAGCCCTTCGGCGGGCGCCTCGACCCCAACACGCCACCACCCACGCTGCCCTCCACGGGCCGCCTGGCGAGCTTGACCGCGGGCTTCGCCTACTCGGACACACGACGCCAAGCCTTCGACTACACGACCTCCTACGGGCGCAGCTTCGGCATCCGCGTGAGCCTGGCCGACAAGAGCCTCGGCAGCGAGTTCCGCTCCCTGCGCGTGAACTGGCGCTTCGCCCGCTACCTGGCCATGCCCTGGGCGAGGGGCCACGTGCTGGCGCTGCGCTACGCCGGCGGCATCAGCGTGGGCGACTTGGGCCACCGCGGCCGCTTCTCCGTGGGCGGCTTCCCGCAGATCTCGCTCAGGGACGGCTTCGTGGGCGGCGTCGTCGTGGGCGGCCAGGCCCTGCGCGGCTACGCCGCCTACGATCGCTCGGGGACGCGCTTTCAGCTGGCGCAGGCCGAGTATCGCTTCCCCATCGGGCGCATCCAGCGCGGCTACGCGACGCTGCCCTTCTACCTCAATCGCATGTGGGCGAGCGCCTTCGTGGACTACGGAGACGCCTACTTCGGTCGCATCGACCTGCGCCGCTTCCGCGTGGGCTTCGGAGCCGAGGTCTTCCTCGACCTGACCCTCGGCTACTACCTGCCCTTCACCCTGCGCACGGGCGTGGCCTACGGCCCCAACACGGGCGGAGGGCTGCACGTCTACACGCAGGTCGGCGTGCCCTTCTGATCGGCGGCGGCGAGACGTGACCATTTGAGGTCAAATCGTAGAATGGTCATGACCATTCCACGACGGATACGCATTTTGGTCAGGGCTCGGGACCCTCAGACGGTGAGGATGGCCTGCTCGCGCGTGCCGACGATCTCATCGACCTTGCTGGTGCCGCCCTTGACGACCTCCTCGACGTTCTTGCGACCTCGGGCGGCGTCGTCCTTGCTGACCTCGCCCTCCTTCTCGATCTCACCGAGGATGTCCATGGCGTCGTGGCGTGCCTTGCGAATGGCGACCTTGCAGTCTTCGCCGACCTTGTGCGCCTGCTTCACGAACTGCTTGCGGCGCTCCTCCGTCAGCGGCGGGATGGGGATGCGGATCACCTCGCCGTCGTTCTGCGGGTTGAGCCCGAGCTGACGCTCCATGATGGCGCGTTCGACGGCCTGGATCTGATTGCGCTCGAAGGGGCGCACCATGATCATGCGCGCTTCGGGCACGGAGATGCTGGCGAGCTGCGAGAGCGGCGTGGGTGAGCCGTAGTAGTCGACCCGCACGCTGTCGAGGATGTCGGGGTTGGCGCGCCCCGTGCGAATCTTGGACAGCTCCCGCCTCAGGGCCCCGTGGGCCTTCTCGATCGCGGTCTCGAGTTCCTTCAGCGCATCGTTGATCATGACATCCTCCGAGGTGCCGAGCAGACTAACCCCGACCCGCGCCTGCGTCGACCGCGATGCGTCAGGCTACGTCAGGCTAGGCGCCATCCACGGACGGTGGGCCCCCAGATATCACAGAACCAGCAGCACGATGCAGAAGCAGAACGCACGCTCAGCAGGAAAGAACACATTCTAGTCAATAGTCCTTGCGCGCTGCACCTCATGCCGCTAGCAACTATACACAGAGGTGAGAACATGTTTGCACAACCTGTCTCCAGTGATGTGACCGGACACCGGTTTCTCCCTCACTGGCTTGGTCTCACGCCAGTTCTTGCTCTGGTTCTGGCGTCGACGGCGTGTTCGAGCACAAGTGCCGTCGAGGGCAGCGACGCAGCGGCACGTCCTAGTTCGCACAGAGATAGCGGACGGGCTTCCTCAGCACCCGATGCTGCGTCGAGCCAGCCGAGTCGCGACGCCTCGACTCCCTCCTCTCCACTCGTGGTGCCCGGACGAGACGCTGGGCTCGATGTGCCCGATGGTTGTGCTGCGCTGCGACCTAACGGTGAATGCGCCGATCCTCGCACATACGACTTTGACGCAGACGGCTACACGGCGGACGTCGACCGTGACGACCATGACGACCACGCTTATCCCGGTGCACCCGAGATCCGCTGCAACCGCCTGGACGAGGACTGCGACGGAAGCGACTTCTGTCCTGCAGACGCAGACGGTGATGGCTAC
>JAADHO010000175.1 GCA_013151775.1 Deltaproteobacteria bacterium
CCAAGAAGGCCCTCTACGAATTCTTAGTCAGCGCTCGGGCGCGTTGACGGCGGGCTCGTCCTCGCGCTGCGGGTCCGCGCCCTGCGGGGCGCCACACAGCTCGACCTGATCGACGAGCAGGTGCTCCCAGGCCGCGCGCCCGCGATCCAGCAAGTGCAGACGCACCTGCTGGCCCCGGAAGGCGCTGACGTCCCATTCGACGCTACGCAGCTCCTCGGAGCGCTGGCCACGCGCCTCGCGTACCACGGCTCCGTCGAGCTCGAGGCGCGCACTCAGCTTCGAGCTGTCACCGCCGCCCACCCGCAGGCGCAGGCGCGGCGCGTCGAGCCTGAAGGCCGGCGAGAGCGCGCTGCCCACGGCGCGGTTGCTCTGCATGGCGGTGGCTGTGTTCACCAGCTGCACGCCCACGTAGCCGCTCACCTCGGACTGCCCGCCGCGGGTGCCCGTCACCGCCAGCGGCGAGAAGGCGTCACCTGTGACCTCCCACCCCTCGGGGTGAAGCTCCTCGAAGTCGAAGACGATCCGGCAACCGGCAGAAGGCGCCGGCGGGCTGAAGCGTCGCACGGGCGTCGCCGGCACGCCCAAGGCGGGCAAGAGCAGGCGGCGCGCCAACAAGACGCTGTGACGGGTCGCCCCCTCGGGGCTGAGGTGATCGCCGTCGGCGAAGTACCAATCCTCCACCTGCGCGATCTCGCGGTCGTCGTAGAGCTCCTGACCCACGGAGGCCGCGACTCGGCGATAGGCGCGCATGGCGGGACCGTAGAGCGTCTCGTCCGTGTAGTAGACCCAGATGGGTGACGCGGTCGGTGTGGTGACGAAGCGGACCTCGATGTCCGCGCGCCGGAACGCTTCCACCGCCGCCCGCAGATACCCGAGCTGAGTCCAGTCGATGGCCGCGTCGGCGCCGAGCACCTGAGCCGTGCCCAAGCGCGCGCGCTGCTCCGCCCGCCGATGCTGCATGCTAGCGGTGCAGCGTGGGGCGCACTCGAAGCCCTCCACTCCGAGATCGTGAGCCGGCTTCGGGCCCGTTCCGTCGATCACCCACTCGATCACGCGTCGGCGGAAGCGCACAGCGTGGAGCCACTCGTGCGTGACCACGGTGAGGGCGTCCTCCACGGGCATACCCGCGGCGAGGGCCGCCGGCAGCTCCGGCAGGCGAAACACGAAGTCGCGGATCTCGCGCGCGTAGGTCGGGCTCTGCAGGGTCGAGAGCATGTAGGGGCTGAGCCCGAGCACGACCAAGCGCGGCGGATGGACGCGCCGGGTGAGATAGCCCGAGAGGGCCAACATGCCGATGGGCGAGAGCCCCGGCAGGGCTAGGTTCTCCGCGCGCAGCTCGCCCGCGCCCTGCTGCCTCAGCACCCGCTCGACCACCTCGGGCCGCACGCCATGCAGCACGCGCGAGTCTCCGAGAAACGCGATGTCGGGATCCCAGCCCTGGGAGTCGAGCATGCCCGGCAGCGCCGAGTGACGGGCCTCCGCCGCGAAGCGAGCCTCGCTGCCGCTGAGACGAAAGGCGAGCTCCCCCGCGAAGAGCACGGCCACGGCCGTGAGCAGGCTGAGCGCCAAGGCGAGGGCGTCACCCTTGGGCGGAGCGGTGGCTGCTGGCGGGGAGAGTGACATCAGAATTGAAAGTAGATGAAGGAGCTCGGACGCGCCGAGAGCAGATAGCAAGCGAGCACGGCCAGAGCCCAGACCAAGCCGCGCAGAGGAGCGAAGGCGCGCCGCGCGCTGAGGCGCCGCCAGAGGGCCGCCGGCCGCGGGGAGAGACCGAGGAGGTGCGCCGCGCCCAGGGCGATCAGCGCCACGGAGACGAGCCGCAGCCCGCCCTCCGGCTGCACCAGCGCCGTGCCACCCCGAAGAAGCTGGCCCAGCAGCCCCAGAGCGGAGGCGAAGTCGGGCGAGCGGAAGAAGACCCAGGCGAAGCACACGAAGGCGAAGGTCAGGAGGGTCGCGAGCGCCCGATACAGCCCGATGAAGACTAGCCGCGATCGTGCGACGCTGACCTCGACGGCGTCTCCTCGACGCGCGAGATCCTCGATTGAGCTGCCCCGCGTGAGCCGCACCCAGGCGCGGTGCAACAGCAAGGCGAAGCCGTGCAGCAGTCCCCAAACGACGAAGGTGAAGGACGCCCCATGCCACAGCCCGCCGAGGGCCATGGTGATCACGAGGTTGAGCATGCGCCGACCCTCGCCGTGGCGGTTTCCACCCAGGGGGATGTAGAGATAGTCGCGCAGCCAGCGCGAGAGGGTGATGTGCCAGCGGCGCCAGAACTCCGTCGGGCTCGCGCTCAGGTAGGGCAGGCGAAAGTTCTCGGGCAGCTCGAAGCCGAGCATGCGCCCGGCGCCTCGCGCGATGTCCGTGTAGGCGGAGAAGTCGCAGTAGATCTGCCCGGCGTAGCAGAGCACGCCCAGCGCCGTCATGGCCGCGCTGTGGCCCGTGGGGTCGGCGAAGACCAAATCGCTGACCATGGCGAAGCGGTCGGCGAGCACCACCTTCTTCAGCAGCCCGCGCAGCAGCAGATCCACTCCACTCGCGAATTGACCGGGACGAAAGGGCTGCCGCTCGAGCAGCTGCGGCACGAGCTCGTTCGCGCGCACGATCGGACCCGCGATCAGCTGAGGGAAGAAGGAGATGTAGAGCGCGTAGGCCACGGGTGAGCGCACGGCCGGCGCGCCGCGGTACACGTCCACCACGTAGCTCAGAGCCTGAAAGGTGAAGAAGGAGATGCCGAGGGGCAGCACGATGCCGAGCACGGGGGAGGCCCCGGGCAAGCCCAAGGACCAGAGCGTGTCGAGGGTGAACTGCGCGTACTTGAAGAAGCCCAGGAGCAGCAAGCTCGTGACCACGCCGAGCGTGACCCAGAGCCGGCGCAGACGAGGCGCGCGCTCCATGGCCAGGCCCAAGAGCCAGCTGCCCGCCGTGGCGCCCAGCAGCAGCACGCCGTAGCGCGGATCCCAGCTCAGATAGAAGACGTAGCTCGCGAAGAGCAGCCAGGGCACAGCGAGCCGCGGCAGCGCCCAGCGCACGAGCACCACCAGGAAGAGAAAATAGACGAAGGTGTAGGTGGAGAAGAGCATGGCGGCGGCGAGGCGGACCTATACCTAGAGTTCTGCGCGGGCGCGACCGAAGGCATGGGTGGAGGCCACGATGCGAGCAAGCCCGACACGAACGAATCTCCCGAGCACCCTCAACCGAGGCTTCTTCGCCGACGTGGGCCTACCGAATGTACGCCGGCCCGTGGCTGCCCGCAGCATGACCCGAGCGAGCTCCTCGACCCAGGTCTCGCCCCGCACCCTGCTCGGACTCTTGGGCTGGCTGACGCTGAGCTTCGCCGCGCTCGCCATCGATCGCGCCGCGGGGCCACGCTCCCTGGCCTTCTTCGACTCGGTCTTCCACGTGCAGCGCAGCCACGCCTGGAACCTGCAGCTCGTCGGCCTCGGCCTGCTGCTCGGCGCCCTCTCCTTCAGCCTGATCTGGGTCGCCCGCCAGAAGCGCTGAGGGCCGCGTCGCGCGCAGGCGCGTCCTAGGCTATGACCAGGCCCGATGCTCCGGGCTCCACAGCTTCCCTCCCGAGCGTGGCGAGGGCACGCGCTAGCGACGAGTCTGCTGGCGCTGCTGCTCTCGAGCTGCGGTTCCGAGACGCCCGCCATCACACCCGCGCAGGACGCCGCGCCCGCCTCAGCGCCTCCATCGCCCGAGCCCGAGGCACCAACACCGTCGATCGAGCACGAGGTACAGGCCGGCGAGACGCTCTGGGATATCGCGCGCACCTACCACGTCGGGATCGACGAGATCCTGGAGGAGAATCACCTGCGCCGACGCGACGTACGACGCCTGAGCAAGGGCCGGCGCCTGCGCATCCCGGGCGCGCGGGAGGTGCTCGAGGTGAGACGCGAGCAGCCCACACGCCTGGAAGATCTGCCCGCGGTGGAGGATGGCGCCTGGCACCTGGTCGCCGACGGCGAGACCCTCTGGGACATCGCGCGCAGCTACGACCTGAGCGTCGACGCCATCCTCACGCGCAACCAGCTCGACGACGAAGGCGCGCGCAGCATCCGTCCCGGCCAGGCCTTGATCATCCCCGGCGTCCGCGCCTCGCAGATCCACCACGCGGAGGCCACGACGAACACGCCACGGGGCTTTCGCCACACGGTGATCCACGGCGAGACGATCTGGGATCTGGCGCGCTCCTTTCACGTCTCCGTAGCCGAGCTGATGGCGGCGAATCGACTCTCCGCGGACGGCGCCCAGGCGCTGCGCGAGGGCGAGCGGCTCTACATCCCAGGGGCGAGGCAGGGAGAGGCGCGGAGCTCCAAGCGTCCACCGCGGCTGAACGCGCGCCAGCGCCGCGCCCAGGCTCTGGCGCGCAGGCTCGGCTTGGGCACCTCTCGCGCCGGTCACCGCTTGCTCGGCGGTCGCGTGGAGGCGCGTTGGGTGCGCGCCGCGGGCGGACGCCGAGGTCGCTTCCCCGGGACCCTGCGCTGGCCCGTCACCCACGGCCGCTACGTGCGCGGCTACGGCTCACCACCTCGCCATGGACATCGCAGGCAGCATCGGCTGGAACGTGCGCGCGTCTGCGCCCGGCATCGTGGGCTACGCGGGCAACGGCATCCGTGGCTACGGCAACGTGGTACTGCTGATTCACCCCGGAGGGTGGGTGACCATGTACGCCCACAACTCGATGATCTACGTCGTCGCGGGCGAGCGCGTGCCCGCTGGCGCCGTACTCGCGGAGCTGGGCAGCACGGGCATCAGCCGTGGCCCCCACGTGCATTTCGAGTTCATGTACGACGGCAAGAACTGCGACCCCGCCACGCTCTTCCGTCCCGGCGTGCGCCACGCCCACCGCCTGGCCCACATCCCGCGGGAGACCTGGACTCGACCGAACAACCGGCCGGCGGATCTGCGCTGCCACCGGCGCATGCGCTTCCCCCACTCGAGCCTGGTGGAGCAGGAGGTCGTCCCGAGCGGCGACCCCGGCGCCCCGTGAGCCGAGGCGCCACAACCTTGCTCGATCCGCGCTCACTCGAGACAGCCGAGGAGGTCGCCGAGCTCGCCCGTTCCCTCTGGGGCGAGCTGCCCGCGGCGGAGGGCGTGGTCCACGTCACGGCTCTGGCGGGCCCTCCCGGAGCACCGCTCAGCGAGCTGTCGACCTTGGCCATCGACGCCCACAGCCCCAAGAGCGACTACGACGCCTTCGCCCTGTGCTTCGCGCGCGCGGGCGCTGACGCCATCGTGATCACCGGGCAGATCCTGCGCGACGAGCCCCAGCTCCACTACTCCCTCGGCGGCCTGGGTCTCCCCGAGGCGCCGCTGCTCGCCTACCGCCGCAGCACGGGTCGCCGAGCGCCTCCCGAGCTCTACATCCTGACCTCGGGACGCGGCCTCGAGCCCGAGCACCCCGCGCTTCACGGCTGGCCTCGCGCCCACCTCGTCGTGCCACGAGGGGCGCGTCTCCCCGAGGCCGAGCTACGATGCCTGGGGGTCGTCATCGAACGCGAGCGGCGCCCCGACCCACGCGCCCTGGTGCGCCGACTGCGCAGCGAGGGAGCCCGCCGCGTGCTGGTGGAGGTGGGGCCGAGCACGAGCCGAGCGCTCTACGAGGCCCCAGCCCTGGTGGATGAGCTGCTGCTCTCGATCTACGAAGGGGACGAGCCCACGCGACGGGTGGGGACTCTGGCCCCCGGAGCCCTGGCGCTCAGCCCGTGGGCGCCCAGCACGCGCCCGGAGCCGGGTTGGAGCTTTCAGCTGCTCGGCCGAGCGGGAACATCTGACCCCACTTGACCAGGGCGGCCATCGTCACGCCTTCGCGAGCCACAACCTATGTGCGGCAAATGCGCCTCCAGCTGCTGTTGGCACGAGTCTTGATATAGTCCGGGGTCAGAGGACGCCCATGGTGACGACAAACCCCACTTCCCTTCGCATCATCTCCATCGCCCTGCTCTTCGCCTCGGCCTGCGCCGCCAGCTCCGGTGGGGACTTCATCACCACGCGCAGCGGACCCGGCGACCCGCCGCCCGACGCCACCGAGTGCGTAGGAGACGCGGACTGCCCCGGGGACTTCGTGTGTCGTGTGTTCTCCGTGGGCCCGCGCTGCGTGCTGCCAGAGGACCTCACCCCGCGCGTGCCGGGGGATGGCACGACCTGCGGCGACTGCCCGGCGCCCGGCGAGTGCCGGGACAGCGTGTGCGTGCAGCCCGACGCGGGCGGCGCCTTCTGTGAGTTCGATCCCGAGTGCGGCGACGGCATGCTGTGCATCGCCGGCCGCTGCACGCCCGATCCGCGGATCCCGACCAGCTGCGCCGACAGCACGAGCTGCGGCGGCGGTCTGGTCTGCTCCATGGACGGACGCTGCGTCTGCGAGACGACCTCCGACTGCCCCGTGGGCCTGATCTGCGCCCCCGACGGCAGCTGCGTGCCCGACGACCCGGGCGGCTGTGTCGCGGACGACGAGTGCCCCGCGGGCGGTCTGTGCGACGGCGGCCGCTGCATCCCGGGCGACGCCTGCTTCGTGGTGGATCCGCCCCTCGACGGCACCTGGGATCTGAACACCGTGCTGCGCCTGCGCGAGGCGCTCCCCGGCTGGCTCGGCGGCTTCCTCGACGCCGTGGCCGGGCCCTTCCACCTGATCGCGGGTCACACCTCGAGGCTCGACCTCGGGCTGCCGGGCTGGGTCGAGGACCTGGCGGCGACGGCCCTCACAGCCTGGGCCGACGCGAACCTCGCGCCCTGGCAGCGACAGCTCCTCGGCGCCATCGCGGACATGAACGACATCCTCTCCACCTGGGACATCACGGAGTTCATGACCCTGCGCGGCAGCGGCATTCCCGACGCCTACACGGGCACCCACGAGTGGACCGAGGTGGCCTTCACCTACCGCGGCATGCCCGTGCGCGGACGCCCCGAGGACATCCTCGACTGGCGCTTCGCGCCCTCGCCCTTCGAGGCCAACGCCACCTGCGGGACGCTCAACATCGAGCGCCACGACGTGAACGTGTCCATCGGCGCCATCATCGCCTGGGCCGTGAACGCCGTGATCTTCGAGGCTACGGACGGACGCTACGCCACGCTCGACGACGCCCTGACAGCGACCACCGCGGGCTTCTGCGACTCCGCCGCGCGAGAGGCCGCCGCCGCCGTCGACTTCCCCGGTGTGGAGGCGGCGACCTACTCGTGGTGCTCCCGCACGCTGGGCGGGTTGGTCGTGACGGCCGTGGACGCGCTGAACAACGCGCGCCTCGGGCTCGACCTGATGACCCTGAAGGGCCACGCGCCGATCGTCACGGACCGGCTGCTCACACCCGGCGTCTGGGAGGGCACACTGCCCGGCGGCGACTTCACGGGCGACTTCACGGCCAACAAGCGTTGAGCCCTCAGAAGCGCCCGAGGTAGCTCAGCTCGGCGCCGCCACGGCGGGGCGAGAAGGCGATAGACCCACCGAAGTGCCTTTGCTCTGCGTCCCGCGCGAGGTAGCCGAGGGCGCCGAAGGTCGCCGGCATCAGCGCCGAGACGCCGTAGCCGATACGCCGGCCCCATGTCCCGCGCGCGAGGCTCTGGGTCATGGCCACGCCGAGTCCGCCCAGCAGCAAGCCCACGCCCGTCGTCAGCCAGGGCATGACGTAGCCGCCGCGCCCGTGGCTCAGGCGCCCGGCGACCCACAGGGCGAGGGGCATGACCAGCATGCTGGTGGCCGCAAAGGTGCCGATGCCCGTGGCGCGACGCGCCCGGTCACAGCGCGCGTCGGGCTGCCGCGCGGCGCAGGGTCCGCGTCGACGATGGGCCGCCAGCTCCG
>JAADHO010000149.1 GCA_013151775.1 Deltaproteobacteria bacterium
CGGGCGCCTCGGGCTCTCCACCGAAGGCGAAGCGCGCGCCGACGCCGGCCGCGACGAGCGACACGAGCAGGCCCACGCCGATCAACAGTGGCGCCTTGCTGCGCCCCGGCAGCTCCATGGAGGTGGTGGCGGCCGTGCGGAAGCCTTGGGTGGCCTCGGGGCGAATGCCGGCGTCGAGGCGGTCGAGATCCGCGACCACGTCGGCCATGCTCGGGTAGCGCTGATCGGCCTCCTTGGTCATGCAGCGCTGGATCACGGCCTCGAGATCCGGCGGCACGTTGGGATTGACCTGCCTCGGCGGCACGGGCTGCTCGTAGAGGTGCTTGGTCAGGATGCCCATCAGGTTGTCGGCGTCGAAGGGCACCTTGCCCGTGACCATCTCGTAGAGGATCACGCCCAGGGCGTAGATGTCCGTGCGGTGGTCCACGCCGCTGCCGGCGCATTGCTCGGGCGACATGTAGTGGGGCGTGCCGAAGACCTGTCCCGCGCGGGTCAGCTTGCTCGAGCTGCCGCCGACCTTGGCGATGCCGAAGTCGAGCACCTTGACGAAGTCGATGTCGTCACCGCGCTTGACCAGGTAGATGTTGTCGGGCTTCAGGTCGCGGTGGACGATGCCCTTGTCGTGGGCTGCCCCGAGGGCCTTGCAGAGCTGACGCGCGATGTGGGTGACGCGCCGCGGGGCGATGGGCTGCTGCTCCTCGATCACGTGCGTGAGGTCGTTGCCCTCGAGGAACTCCATCACGAAATAGGTCGAGCCATTGGGCAGCGTGCCGAAGTCGCTGATCTCGATGATGTGCTGGTTGCCGATGGCCGAGGCGCTCTGCGCCTCTTGCTTGAAGCGCTTGATGATCTCTTCGTCGCGCGAGACGTCGGGCCGCAGCACCTTGATCGCCAGAGGCTTGCCCAGGACGATGTGTCGCGCGCGGTAGACGAGCCCCATGCCGCCCTCGCCCAGCACGGACTCGACGGCGTAGCGATCGTCGATGGTCTGACCGATCAGGGGGTCTTCGGGATCCCGTCCCCCGTCGATGACCTCTAGATTTGCTTGGCTGCTCATGGGTACCCCGAAGCCTATCCGTCGCGCCGTGACTTCAGCACCTGCGCCGATCCGTCTCACCCCCTTGGGTACGTCCGGGACGGGAAAAAGTTCAGCCGAATCCTAACCGCAGGCGAGGCCCGGCGCCAAGTGATGGCGAAAACTTCCGTCAGGAGTGCTCTTCGGGACCGCGCTCCCCTAGGCCGTGGCGGCGCGGATCGCGGCCTGCGCGGCGGCCAGACGCGCCACGGGCAGCCGCGGCGGAGAGCAGGAGACGTAGTCCAGCCCGAGCTCGGCGCAGAAGCCGATGGAGCGCGGCTCTCCGCCGTGCTCGCCACACAACCCGAGCTTCAGCCCGGGGCGCGCCGCCCGTCCACGCTCCACGGCCATCGCCACCAGCGCCCCGACGCCGTCCAGATCCAGACGCACGAAGGGATCCGCCTCGAGCAGGCCCAACTCCGTCACGTAGGCGGGCAGGAACTTCCCGGCGTCATCGCGGCTGATGCCAAAGGTGGTCTGGGTCAGATCGTTGGTGCCGAAGGAGAAGAAGTCCGCGTGCGCGGCGATCTCCCCGGCGCGCAGGCAGGCTCGCGGTAGCTCGATCATGGTGCCCACCAGGAACTCGACCTCGCGTCCCTGCTGCTCGAAGACCTCTCGCGCCGCGTCCTCGACCACGGCGCGCAGTCGCTCGACCTCCCCGGCGATACCCACCACGGGGATCATGATCTCGGGGTGCACCTCGATCCCGCGGGCCGCGAGCTTGCAGGCGGCGCTGAAGACGGCTCGCGCCTGGGTGCGGTAGATGCCAGGCACGGTGAGGCCGACGCGCGCTCCGCGGTGGCCGAGCATGGGGTTCAGCTCGTGCATGGCCTCGGCGCGTTGGCGTACGGAGGTGGGATCATCTCCCAAGGCGCGGGCGACCGACTCGTACTCCTCCTGAAGCTTCGGGATGAACTCGTGCAGCGGCCAGTCGAGCAGACGCACGGTGACGGGCAGGCCCTGCATGGCCTCGAAGATCTCCAGGAAGTCCTGCTCCTGCATGGGCTCGATCTTCTTCAGCCAGGTCTCCCGCTCCTCGCCGCCGCGCGCCAGCACCATACAGCGCACGGCCTCGAGCCTGTCCTCGGCGAAGAACATATGCTCCGTGCGACACAGGCCGATGCCTTGGGCGCCCAGGCTGCGCGCTTGGCGTGCGCCCTCGGGGGTGTCGGCGTTGGCGCGGATGCCGAGCACGCGCCGCGCGTCCGCCCACTCCATCAGGCGCTCGAGCTCTGGCAGCGTCGCGGCGGCCGAGACCTCGAGCGTGCCGGCGTAGACGGCGCCGTGGGAGCCGTCCAAGGTCATGGCGTCTCCCTCCTTCAGCACCTCCGTGCCGCCGTCCGCCAGACGCACGGTGACGAGGGCCTTGGCGTAGTCCACCGACAGGGCGCTGACGCCGGCCACGCAGCACTTGCCCAAGCCGCGCGCGACCACGGCCGCGTGGGAGGTCATGCCGCCCGTGGCGGTCAAGATGCCCTCCGCCGCCTGCATGCCGTGGATGTCCTCGGGGCTGGTCTCGCGACGCACGAGGATCACCTTCTTGCCGGCGTCGGCGAGGCGCTCGGCGTCGTCCGCATGAAAGACGATGCGGCCGCTCGCGGCACCTGGGCTGGCGGGCAAGCCGATGGCCAGAGGGCGAATGCCCTGCGACTCCAGCTCGGCGGGCGCGGGCAGGCGGGCGTGGAGCAGCTGCTCGAGGGAAGTCGGGTCGACCCGCAGGACGGCCTCCGCCGGCTCGATCACGCCTTCGTCCACCAAGCTGACCGCCACCTTCACGGCCGAGTGGGCCGTGCGCTTGCCCGTGCGGGTCTGCAGGATGAAGACCTCGCCGTCCTGGATCGTGAACTCGATGTCCTGCATGTCCCGGAAGTGCGCCTCGAGCCGCTCGGCCAGCGCCACGAACTCTTGGAACACGGCCGGCATGGCGCGCTCGAGGGACGAGTCCTCGCGTCCCGGGGCCGCCGCCGCCGCGGTCAAGGCCAGAGGCGTGCGGATGCCCGCCACCACGTCCTCGCCCTGTGCGTTGGGCAGGTACTCTCCATACAGGGCGCGCTCGCCGGTCGACGGGTTGCGGGTGAAGGCCACGCCCGAGCCGCTGGTGTCGCCCTGGTTGCCAAAGACCATCGCCTGGATCGTGCACGCCGTGCCCCAGGCGTCGTCGATCTCCTGCATGCGGCGATAGCGGATCGCCCGTGCATTGTCCCAGGAGCCGAAGACCGCGCCGATGGCGCCCCAGAGCTGCTCCTTGGTGTCGCTGGGACAGGGCCCGCCCGTGGCGTCCTCGATCAGCCGCTGGTAGGTCACGACGAGGCGCTCGAGGGCCTCTGCCGGGAGCGCCTGATCGAGCATGGAGGCGTCGCCCTGCTCGACCTTCAACGCACTGAGGGCCTGCTCGAATTGCGCGTGGGGCACGCCGAGCACGACGTCGCCATACATCTGCAGGAAGCGCCGGTAGGCGTCGAAGGCGAAGCGCCGATCTCCGCTGAGGCGCGCCAGGCCTTCGACCGTTTGATCGTTGAGACCGAGGTTCAGGATCGTGTCCATCATACCGGGCATGGAGGCGCGCGCGCCGGAGCGCACGGAGACCAAGAGCGGCGCCTCGGCGTCTCCGAGTCCGCGCTGCAGGTTCGCCTCGACCTCGGCCAGCGCCTCGAGCACCTGCTGCTTCGTGCCGTCGGGGTAGGCGCCGTCGTGCTCGCGGAAGTGGTTGCAGACCTGCGTGCTGAGCGTGAACCCGGGCGGCACCGGAATGCCCAGATGCGTCATCAGGTTCAGACCGGCGCCTTTGCCGCCGAGCAAGGGGCGCAGGTCCGCTTCGGAGACCTCGTCACGGAAGGAGAAGACGGTCTTGGTCATGGTTCAACTCGCCAGGAGATGGAGGTGGGAGATGCTCGACACGGCGTCCGCGATGCTGGCGAGCAGCCGAAGCCGATTCGCTCTCACGCGTGCGTCGTCGGCCATCACATAGACACCGTCGAAGAAAGCGTCGATGGGCGCGCGCAACTCGCTGGCGACCAGCGCGAGAGCGTCCCCGTAGTGTCCGCCGCGCGCCGCCTCGAGCAGCCGGGGCCTGACGCCTTGCCAGACCTCGAAGAGCGCCCTCTCCGCCGCCTCCTCGAGCAGCGCGGGGTCCACGTCGCCGCGCTCGGCGTCCGCGGTGATGTTGTGCGCGCGCTTGAAGGCCGTGGCCAGGGACTCGAAGTCGGGCAGCTCACGAAACTCCGCCACGGCGGCGACTCGAGCGACCAGATCCCGCAGCGAGCCCCCAGACCAGGCGGCCAGGCCCGCCTCCACCACGTCCGCCGAATGCTGCCCCTTGAGCATCACCCTGAGGCGCGCCCGGAAGAACTCCATCAGCTCCCCCGCGTCGGCGGCCAACATCGCGTCGGGGTAGCCGGCGCGCGCGCGGCTGAGCAGCCGCTCGAGGTCCACGTCCATGGGACCCTCGAGGGCGACGCGGATCACGCCGAGGGCGGCGCGCCTCAGAGCGAAGGGATCGGCGGAGCCCGTGGGGATCTGCCCGATGCCGAAGCAGCCGACCAGCGTGTCCGCGCGATCGGCCAAGGCCACGACGGCCGACAGGGGCGCCGTGGGCACGTCGTCGGTCGGGCCTTGGGGCAGGTAGTGATCCCGCGCGACGTCGGCGATCTCCGCGGGCAAGCCCTCGGCCAGGGCGTAGAAGCGGCCCATCTTGCCTTGCAGCTCCGGAAACTCACCGACGATCAACGTCTCGAGGTCCGCCTTGGCGACGCCTACGGCTCGCGCCGCCTGCTCGGGATCGCAGCCGGCGTCGTCGGCCAAGGCCTCCGCCAAGCGCGCGACTCGCCGCAGCTTGTCACCGACGCTGCCGAGCTTCGCCTGAAAGACGACGCTGTCCAACTTGGGCAAGCGCGACTCGAGGCTCTCCTTCTGATCCTGCTCGACGAAGAAGCGCGCGTCGGCCAGGCGAGCGCGCAGCACGCGGTCGTTGCCGAGGGCGATGATCTCGGGCGCAAGGGCCGTGTTCACCACGTTGAGGTAGTGCGGCAGGAGCGCCTCGGTCTGCGGATCCTGCACCGCGAAGTAGCGCTGATGATCGCGCATCACCGAGACCACCACCTCCTCGGGGAGCGCGAGGAAGCGTGCGTCGAAGGCCCCGGGCACCACGAAGGGCTCCTCCACCAAGGACGCGCACTCGCCCACGAGGAATGCGTCCTCCAGCAGCTCGCCACCGAGCGCCTCGGCCGCCGCGCGCAGCCGCTCGAGCATGCGCGCGCGTCTGTCCGCCAGATCGACGAGCACGTGGGCCCGCTCGAGGCTCGGCTGCCAATCGGCCGCGCTCGACAGGCTCAGCCTGTCGGGGGCGAGGAAGCGATGGCCTCGGGTCTCGCGGCCCGCGCAGGTGTCCGCGAACTCGAAGGGCACGATGTCGGCGTCGAGCAGAGAGACGATCCAGTGGACGGGCCGGCCGAAGGCGACCTCGCCCGCGCCCCAGCGCATCACCTTGGGGAAGGCGATGCGTCCGCAGAGGCGCGGCAGGGCTTCGGCCAAGACCTCCGCCGTGGGCCTGCCGGGTTCGTCGAGCGTGGCCGCGACGTAGCGCCCCTTGGGGGTCTCGACCGACAACAGGTCGCCGACCTCGACGCCGTTCTTGCGCGCGAAACCGAGCGCCGCCTTCTTCGGTTGGTCGTCCGCGTCGAAGGCCGCCGCCCAGGGCGGACCTACCAGCTGCTCGTGGCGATCCGCTTGGCGCTCGGGCAGCCCGCTGATGCGCAGCCCCAAGCGACGCGGCGTCCCCAAGGTCTGCACCGCCTCGGCCTCGAGGCGCGCGCTCCTGAGCCACTCCTGAGCCAGCTCACGCAGCGACGCGAGGGCGCTGCGCAAGAAAGAAGCCGGCAGCTCCTCCGTGCCGATCTCGAGCAAGTAGTCAGCCATGATCCGCTCCTCGCTCGCGCAAGAGGGGGAAGCCCATAGCCTCCCGCTGCGCCAAGAACGACTCGGCGCAGGCGCGCGCCAAGAGCCGCACGCGCCCGATGAAACGCTGACGCTCGGTGACGCTGATGGCGCCGCGCGCGTCGAGCAGGTTGAAGTGGTGACTGCACTTCACCACGCAGTCGTAGGCGGGCAGCACCAGCCGCTCGAGGGGCTCGCGCTCGAAGCGCAGCTTGCCGCCCTTCCCTCGCTTGGAGTTCAGCCCGAGCAGGTCCGCGCACTGCGCCTCGTAGTCGTCGAAGAGGCGAAACTCGAGCTCGGCGTCGACCTGCTCGAAGTTGTAGCTGCTCCACTCCCACTCGGCGCGCTTGAACACGTCTCCGTAGCGCAGGCCGCCGCCGTACTCGAGGTCGTACACGTCGTCCACGTCCTGCAAGTACATGGCGATGCGCTCGAGGCCGTAGGTGAGCTCACCGCTGATGGGCTTGGTGTCGATGCCGCCGCACTGCTGGAAATACGTGAATTGGCTGATCTCGAGGCCGTCGAGCCAGACCTGCCAGCCGAGCCCCCAGGCGCCCAGAGTCGGCGACTCCCAGTCGTCCTCGACGAAGCGGATGTCGTGCTCGGAGGGATTCGTGCCGATGGCGCGCAGGGACTCGAGGTAGAGCTCTTGGATGTCGAGGGGCGCAGGCTTGAGGATGACTTGAAACTGGTGAAAGGCCTGGAGTCGGTTGGGGTTGTCGCCGTAGCGCCCGTCCGTGGGCCGCCGCGAGGGCTCGACGTAGGCGACATTCCAGGGCTCGGGGCCGAGGGAGCGCAGGAAGGTGTGGGGGTTGAAGGTGCCGGCCCCGACCTCCGAGCCATAGGGCTGCCCCAAGAGACAGCCGCGTTCAGTCCAGAAGCGAGAGAGCGCCAGGATGAGGTCCTGAAAGTTCATTCATCCTCCTCGTCGTCATCGTCATCGTCGTCGTCATCATCGTCGTCATCGTCGTCATCGTCGTCATCGTCGTCATCACGCTCGTCGTCATCGCGCTCGTTGTCATCGCGCTCGTTGTCATCGCGCTCGTTGTCATCGCGCTCGTTGTCATCGCGCTCGTTGTCATCGCGCTCGTCGTCGTCGCGCTCGTCGTCATCGCGCTCGTCGTCGTCGTCGCTGTACAGCTCATCCTGCGCAGCGGCCTCGGCGGCCTGGGCGGCGAGCTCAGCGGCGGCGAGGTCGAGGGGGATGCCCATCTTGCGCTCGAAGAGCCCGCGGTTGTCGTCCGAGAGTTCGGTGAACTCCTTCAGGGTGGGCAACTCGGTCAACGACGAGAGGCCGAAGAACTCCAAGAAGTTCGCCGTCGTGCCGTAGAGCAGCGGACGCCCCGGCTCGTCCTTGCGCCCGAGGACCTTCAGCAGATCGCGCTCCGACAGCAGCTTCAACGCGGAGCCCGTGTCGACCCCGCGGATGTCGTCCACCTCGGGACGCGTCACGGGCTGTCGATAGGCCACGATGGCCAGGGTCTCGAGCTGAGCTCGGCTCAAGCGCACAGGTTTGCGCGCGACGAAGCTGCGCACGAAGGGCGCGTTCTCTATCGACGACCGGAACTGATAGCCACCCGCCACCTGCACCAGCTCGACGCCTCGACCGCGGTAGCGCTCGACCAGGCGCTCGAGCAGAGGCCGCACCTCCGCCAGCACGCTGTGGGCAGCGCGCGCCAGGCGCCGCTCCGTGACCGGACGATCCGCCACGAAGATCAGGCTCTCGAGGATCTTCTCGAGGTGCTCCTCGTTGATAGAGCTCGGGCGCGCCTTGTCGACACCGGGTCCGGCGTCCCCGTCGCCCGCGTCTTCGGGCGAGTCCTCGACCTCGGCGGCCTTGGTGCCCACGGCCGTGATCTCCTCCTCGGGCGGCTCGTTCGCTTCGTGCTCGAGGTCAGGCGGCTGATCGCCCGTGTCGTCGTGTCCCTGAGTCATGCTCACTCTTCATCCCTTGGCTGCCCGGGCGCCGGCTCCTGCTCATGGGCCGAAGCGTTTGCCGAATCAAGGCTGGGCTCCGAATGGCCGGTCTCCGAATCGATGGTCTGATCGTCCTCGCCCCCAGGTCCCGCTTCTGCTGCCGTCTCGCCCGCCAGCTCCGCGCCCACGCGATACTCGATGTAGATGGGAGATGACGGATCTGCTTGATAGAGCCGTCCCACGCACATCTTGCCCATCTCCAGCATCGCCAGGAAGGTCACCACGATGTCGTAGGTGGTCTCGATGTCGTCGAAGAGCTCCTCGAAGCGGCAGCGGCCCCGCTCTCGCAGGCGCTCGATGATCTCCGTCATGCGCGCCTGGATGGTGATGCGCTCCCTCGTGACCTCGAGGGCGAGATCCTGCTTGCCGCGCTCGAGCACGCGAGAGAAGGCGTCGATCAACTTGAAGATGCTGATCTCGGCGAGCTGCCCCGGGCCCTCCGCCTGGGGCGCCGGGATGCCGCGCGGGAAGACGTCTCGACCCGCGACGCCCAACGCACCGAGATCCTCGGCCGCGTGACGATACTTCTGGTAGGCGAGCAGCCGGCGGATCAGCTCCTCGCGCGGATCCATCTCATCCTCGGCGCTCTCCTCCTCCTCGGGAGGAGCCTGGGGCAGCAGCGAGCGGCTCTTGATGTGCGCCAGGGTCGCCGCCATCACCAAGTACTCACTGGCGACGTCGAGGTTCAGGCGCTTCATCAAGGAGAGGTACGCCAGGTAGCGCTCCGTGATGAACGAGATGGGCAGGTCGAGGATGTCGAGCTCGTGCTGCCTGATCAGGTGCAGCAGCAGATCGAGTGGCCCCTCGTAACCGGGCAATTCGATGCGGAAATCGGGATCCAGGGGCTGGGGCGGGTCGGCGCTCATCTCATTGACAGCGGGACCCTGTTCAGCGGGATCCGGGTCGAGCCGTCTAGCAAGCGGCCCCGCGAGTGTCAACGCAGGCTCGCGGCGGCAGGCTGACAGGCGCAAGAAGTTGGAAATCGTCACGTCGGCGGGCGACTCGTGCGCGGATCAGGGAGACTTCCAAGATGAGCTTGCGACATGACGCGTGGATCGGCTTGGTGCTTCGGCCTGCTGGCGTGCTCTGGCTCGAACGGCGTAGCCGACGGCGGGGCGAGTGCGACGGACGCGGGCCTGTTGCGGCCCCGCGTGGGCGCGAGCGCGAGCGCGCTGATCGGCCCCGAGGGCGGCGAGCTCAATTTGGACGGCGTCCTCGTCGAGGTGCCCGCGGGCGCGCTGACGGAGCCCACGCGGGTGCGCGTCGTGAGCACGGACGAGGGCGTGCCCGCCGGGCTCACTGCCTATTCTCCGGTGCTGCGCTTCGAGCCCACCGACTTGGACTTCGCGCTGCCGATCCGCGTCTCGATCCCCTTCGAGGGTCACGCTCGCTTCGCCACCCTCTTCTGGAAGACGCGTGGCGCGGACGCCTACGCGGCGTTACCGACGAGCGCGCCGAGCGTGGTCGCGAGCGCCGACACCACGCACCTCGGGCGCGCCTTCGTCGGCACGGGCTGCGTCGAGGGGGAGACCTGCGCGCGTGGCACGGGGGACGTGGACGTGCTCTTCGTGATCGA
This sequence comes from Deltaproteobacteria bacterium, assembly GCA_013151775.1. Lineage (GTDB taxonomy): Bacteria > Myxococcota_A > Polyangia > Polyangiales > Houyiibacteriaceae > JAADHO01. The sequence goes on from JAADHO010000149.1 coordinate 9,561, forward strand.
CAACTCGGGCTCCACCGTGTTCATGCATGAGCGCATCATCGCGGCCGCGCCGACGCTGCTCGAGAGCCTCGGCAGCGGCGACGTGGACGGCGACGGCGTCCAAGACGTGGCCGCTGCGCGCAGTGTGCACTTCGGCATCGTCAGCATCGACATGGGCACCGGAGGCCACGTCGTGCCGACCTGCTCCATGCCGGATGGCGGCGACAACGGCCTCCTGCGCACGCAGGGCAACACCTTCGTTTCCGGTTGCTCGGAGACCTACCCGAGCTTCTTCGAGTTCGAGCCTGACGCTTCAGACTACGCGCCGAGCACCGACGACTTCAGCTGCGTCGCTACCATCGGCGTCCGCGGCTGCGGCTTCGAGCAGCCCCTCGAGTCGATGCTCGACGCGCTCGTGCCCTCCAGCTCGAGCCTCGACTTCTGGCCCGGACGCGGCGGTCATGGCGACCGTGAGAACGCGGGCTTCTTGCGTGACGACGCCAGCCTCGCCGTCGTGATCTTGATGGACGAGGACGACTGCTCGAGCGCGGATCCGGCGCTCTTCGACCTCTCCTCCCCAGACTATGGCGACGCCAACCTGCGCTGCTTCCGCTACCCCGAGCTGCTCTACCCCATCGCGCGCTACGTCGACGGATTGCTCCGCCTCAAGTCGTCCCCCGGCCGCGTCGTCTTCAGCGTGATCGCGGGCGTGCCCACGGACATCGACTCGCACGACCCGAGCGTCGTGATCGCCGACCCGCGCATGAACGCGACGCCCGATCCCGGCATGACCTCACGCCTCACGCCCGTGTGCAATCGAGATCATCTGGCCATGCCCGCCGAGCGCCTCACGCGCACGGCCCAAGCCTTCGTCGCCGCCGGCGCCCACGCCTATGTGGGTAGCGCCTGCGAGCCCGACTACACGCAGATCGTCCGCGGCGTGGGCGCCGCCATCGCGAGCAGCCTCGGCGGCGCCGGCGGCGGCTGAGTGTGTGTGCCGTCTCGACCACAGCGTGCTCCGGCTTCGTGGTGCTGCGGGCACAGGCGGGTGTCCAGATGCGTTCTTGTCGGCTGAGCGTCGCTGGCATGGGCCTTGCTGGTACATGCAGCATGCGCACGCCCTGCCTCGTCCTCGTCACCTTCGCGCTCGTCGGCTCGTTCGCCTTCTCCGCGCAGCATGCCGAGGCTCAACACGCGAGCTTGGCGCCGCCGCTCACCCTCGCCCCCGAGTTCGCCGAGGGCCTCGACGCGCCCGCCCCTCACCCGACGAGCACGGTGTCTATCTCAGGCATCGACCCCGAGATCATCCGGCTTCAACTCGAGCGCCCGCCGCCTTCCACGCTCGGAAGGCGCAACGCCGGCCGCTGGCTCGTGACCGTCGGCGCGCCGCTGATGCTCATCGGCAGCATCTTCGCCGCCACGCTCGGCTCCTTCTACTGCCACGACACGGGCGAGCAGGTTCACACCATGGCCTACGCCGGCGGCATCACCGCCGCCGTCGGGCTCGCCTTCACCATCGGCGGCGCCATCCGCCTCGCCCGCAGATCTGTGCCTCATCAGCGCGGCATCTGGGGCCGACGCCTCGGCTACGCCCTCGCCTCGATCCTGTTCGCGGGCCTCACGAGCAGCGTCCTCTTTGCCGCCGCCTTCCCTCAGCTCATCGGCTGCGACTGAGTGGGATGCGCGGCTTCACGCGTCTTGGCGCCCGACTCGTCCCGCTCTCGGTAGCGAAGTGCGGCATCTCCTCGTTCGTGAAGGCGACGAGGCGCACAGGGCGAGGCAATGGATGATGCGCGTCGAAGCGACGCGCCAAGGCGTCGCGCGGGGAGCTGAAGAGACGAAGCCGTTGCCTTCGGCGAGCGAGGAGGGCTCCCTGCTCGAGACGGTGGCGTCTGCGCTGACAAGCCGGAGAAGCTTCTCCCTAGGGGACCTCCCAGTGTCCGCCGCGGGCAGAGCCTACACGCCGCAGGCTGCCCTCTTCCTTGAGTTTCTTGATCTGCCACTCGACGCCCTTGGTCGTGATCCCAAGGGCAGCGGCGAGCTCCTTGGTCGAGACGGTGGGGTCTGCGCTGACAAGCCGCAGAAGTTTCTCCCTAGTTTTCTCCCTAGTTTTCTCCCTAGTTTCTTGGGCAGCCTCACCCTGGTGGTTCGGCGTGAAGGGGAAGGTGATCCACAGGCCGTTGTCCCAGCGCAGCTCGGGCGGTGGGCTGCCGTGCTGCTGGCAAGCGGCAGTGATGAGCTCGATGCCGCGCCCCCAGGATTCGAGGTAGGCCGCGCGGAAGAACGCGTTGGCGACATCGGGGTTGTGGGGGTGCGAGGCGTGCTTCTCGGTCAGGCGCTCCAGCGTCCAGCCCTCGGGGAGCTGTCCCGGGTTCCACAGCATGAGCCGGTCGGCGTAGACGCTGATCTGGATCGGGATCGCGGTGGCGTAGTCCTTGTGGGCGACGGCGTTGATCACCGCCTCGCGCAAGGCGCTCTCGGGCACGGGGAAGCGCTCGATGCGCTGCAAGCCCTCATAGCTCAGGCCCGCACGCAGGTACTTGGTGAGCAGCAGGTCCACGCTGCGCTCGACCTGGGTGAAGAGGTCGCCGTGGATCTCATCGTGGTAGAGCAGGTCGGAGTCGGTGCGGAAGAAGCCTAGCTTGACGTAGGCGCCGGTGACGAGCCGCTCGGGATCCTCCGCGAAGAGCAGCAGCGCCGCGCGCTTGAGGTAGTCGCCTTCCGTGAGGCGCAGCTTGTCGATGAGGATGGCGTCGGGCTCGGAGAGCAGGGCCTCGGATAGACGCCCGCTGCGCGCCGCGGCCTCGCGGAAGCGCGCGATGGCGTTTGGGTCGAGGTCGTCGGGGGCCCAGCCGGGCACAGGCACGCCGTCCCAGTGGCGGCCCTGCTTTCGCAGCAGGAATTGATCGAGGGCGGCGCCCTTGAGCTCCTGCTTGGTGCTGCCGCTGCGGTAGTGGTAGGCGCCCTTGTAGGAGATGGGATAGGCCGAGGCCTCGACGCGCAACTCGATGAGCTCGTGACCGTCCTCTGTAAGCAGGTTGACGTCGACCACGATGCCGAGCAGGTCGCGCACCTTGTTGGGCAGCTCTTCGAGCAGCTTGCGTGCGTCGGAGAGGCCCACCGCGGCGCCGTCGTCGTCGCGGCCGAGCACGAGCACGCCGCCGTCCGCGTTGGCGAAGGCGCAGACCCACTTGAGGTAGTCGTCCCGCCAACCCCGCTTCCACTCGACGTGCTGCGACTCTCTCATACCAGCCGGAGCCAATCAGTGACTTTCTTCTTGATGGCCATGGATTTCTCTTGTGGCGTCTATATCTCGTCGCGGGCGCTGAACCCTCGGTCTCTACAAGACGGCCGCGGGCGCTGGAACTGACAATCACGTGCGCCGGCGAGGATATGCGCCAGCGAGCTCGACCGGTAGTGTTGTGGAGCGTGCAGCGCCAGCTGCTCGAGACGCGCCCTCCGCCCTTCGACTCGGAAGTGTCAGTTTCGAACCGCGACGGCGTCTCTTTCCTCGAGCGCCGTGCTAGTACCTCGGCGCCGAGGACAGCATGCGCATCTTGCACACATCGGACTGGCACCTGGGGATCTCCACGGGGCCCGTGTCCCGCCTGGAGGAGCAGGCAGCCTTCTTGGATTGGCTCGGGCGAGTGCTCGCCGAGCGCGAGGTCGATGCGCTGATCGTGGCGGGCGACATCTTCGACTCCATGCATCCCTCGGCGGAGGCGCAGGCGCTCTACTTCCGCTTCCTCGCGGGCGTCGGGGGCACGGGCGTGCGCAGCGTTGTCGTCGTAGGCGGCAATCACGACTCGGCGTCGGGTCTCGACGCGCCGCGGGCGCTGCTCGAGGCGGTCGACGTGACGGTGGTGGGCGGCGTGCCCGTGGAGGAGCGACGTGTGGAGCGCATGCTCGTGCCGCTGCGCCTGCGAGGATCCGCGGACGACGATCCTCCCGCCGCCATCTGCCTCGCCATGCCCTACGTGCACGAGTACCGCCTCGGTGTGCGCACGACGGATCTCGACCTCGAGGGCACGCGCGCTGCGTTCAGGCAGGCCTTCGGCGCGCTCTACACACAGCTCGCGGACGCCGCCGTCGCGCAGTTCGGTGATCTGCCGCTCGTGGCGACGGGGCACCTCACCCTCGGCGCGAACGTGCGCCGCGAAGACTACCCGCAGGAGATCCACCAAGTGGGCAGCATCGACGCGCTGCCTTCGAGCATCCTCGACGCGCGCATCCGCTACGCCGCCCTCGGACACATCCACCGCTCGCTGCCGGTGGACAAACCCCGCGCTTGGTACTCGGGCTCGCCCATCCCCTACGCGACCACGGAGATGAGCGCGCGGCGTCAGGTGCTCTTGGTGGAGATCGAGGGCGAAGCGGCGCCCACGGTGGAGCCTCTGCCCGTGCCGCAGCAGCGCGACCTGGTCGAGCTCCTCGGCACGCCCGACGACGTGGTCGAGCGTCTCGCCAAGTTGACCTGGGAGACGCAGCTGCCTCCCCTGGTGCATGCGCGCGTGCAGGTGGAGGCGCCCGAGAGTTCGCTGGTTCAGAAGCTCAATGACGCCCTGCTCGAGCATGACGAAGATCGCCGGCCGATCTTGGTCGAGGTGCAGCAGCGGGCGCTCGCGCCTCCCACGGATACGCAGGCGAAGACCACCCCTGTGCTCGACGAGCTCGAGCCCCGGCAGGTCTTCGAGATGCTCTGCGAGGCCCGCGGGCACGTGGGCGAGACGCGAGCGGCGCTCCTGCGCGCCTTCGCTCAGATCGAGAGCGCGGACCCGGCGGCGCTCGACGAGATGGTCGCCGACGTGCACCGAGCGGCCGTCGAGAACGTGGAGGCGTCATGAAGCTCCACCGCATCGACACGCTGAACCTGAACAGCCTCTACGGTGAGCAGAGCGTCGACCTCGACACGACCCTCGACGGCGCGAGCCTCTTCTTGATCCATGGCCCCACGGGCAGCGGCAAGTCCACGCTGATGGATGCCGTCAGCCTCGCGCTCTTCGGCGAGACGCCACGCCTTCACGGCACCAGCGGAGACGTCGACACCCGCGCCGTGATGAGCCGCGGGACGGGGGAGTGCTCGGCGAGCGTCGTCTTCTCCAAACTAGGCAGCTCGGGGCGCCAGCGCTACCGCGCCATCTGGAGCTGCCATCGGGCGCGCAAGAATGCCGACGGTCGCTTCCAGCATAGCCAACGCAGCCTCGAGCGACTCGAGTCGGACGGGAGCTGGAAGATGCTCACCTCCTCCAAGAAAAGGAAGGACTACCTCCCCGCCTTCGACGAAGTGCTCGAGGGATTCGACGTGGGCGACTTCAACCGCTCCATGCTGCTCGCGCAGGGGCAGTTCGACGCCTTCCTGAACGCCAACGAGGAGGAGCGGGCGAGCATCCTCGAGCGGCTCACGGACACGGACCTGTACGCGACCTTGGGCGCTCGCGTGGCCAGGATGCATGCGGCCTACAAGCGACGCGTCGATGACCTGCGGGCGCTGCTCGGCAGGCAAGGGGGACTGAGCCCGGAAGGGCTCGAGGCGCTGGAGAAGCAGCACGCGGAGAACGAGCGGGAACTCACCCGCGCGAAGCAGGCGTTGACGTCGGCGCAGACGCAGCTCGCTTGGTTCGAGCGCGTGGCCAAGCTCCAAGCCGAGATCGAAGAGGCCAAGGCGCAGAAGTCCATACTCGCGCAGCGGCGCCTGAAAGCCGCAGACGAGCTGTCGCGTCTCGCGGAGCACGAGCGCTGTGTGGAGCGTGCCGCCTTCACGCGCCTCGACGCATCCACATCCGCGGCCGACGCGCTGACGAAGCATCAACAGAAGTTGAGCGAACTCGAGCAGGCGCAGCCGACGCTGCAGGCAGCCGCCAAGGCCGCGGCCGCGCGCTTTGGCGAAGCAGAGGGCCTCGCCGAGCGAGTCGAAGCCGCGCTCGCGAAGCTACGCCCTTTGGCGGACACGGCCCTCGGAGACACCGCGCAGCAGCTGCAGGCGCAGCGCGGTGAAGAGGAAGCGCGCAGCGAACTCGTGCAGGTGCGCAACTCGCTTGAAGCCAAGACGCTCGCCCTGCGCGAGGCGCAGACTCGCTTGAAGGAGCTCGAGCGCGACGCCCTCGCGGCACGCGAAGACGTGGCGCGACATGGCCAAGATCCCGCATGGAAGCAGCTCTGGCCCGAGCTCCGCACTCGCTTGGACAAGCTGGTCGAGCGCCTGAGCATCCACGAGCAGGCGCGCGCGAAGCGAGCCGCCGAAGAGCGCGCCTTGGAGCAGAAGGAGCTATCCCTCTCGACCCGGCGCGGGGCGCTCGAGGTAGACAGGGAGAGGGCGCTGGCCCCTGCGCGTGCGGGCGTCGCCGAAGCGGAGAAGGCGCTCGGGAAGCTCGACGCGCGTCCCGACTATGAGGCCGCCCACGCTGGGCTCTTGCGCACGCGGGACGAAGTGGTCGCGCGCCTCGACCGGCTGCAGGACGCTCGCGCGCCGGTCGCGGAGCTGGCCGCGGAGCAGAAGGGCGTACATGCGCTCGACAGGCAGCTCGACCAGAACGCGAAGCAGCTCGTGGATGCCGACACGCGGATCGAGTCGCGCAGGGCCGAGCTCGAGCTCGCGGAGCAGGCTGAGGTCGAGGCGCGTCGTTCGCTGGACGATCTGAAACGCGTGCTCGACTTGGTCCCACTGCGTGTCGAGCTCGTGGACGGCGAAGAGTGTCCGCTCTGTGGTGCCGAAGAGCATCCCTTCGCGCACGACGCGGAGCGTGGGGCGAAGGACGCCGAGCTGACTCGGACCTTGGCCGCCGCCGAGACACGGGCGGCGGAGCGTCGGGCGCTCTCTGTCGCGGCGCAAGCTGCCCACGCCAAGGCGACTCGGCGGGCGCATGCGCTGCGATCGACGCGCGAAGTCTTGACGACTCAAGCGCAGGCCGCGCGCGAGAAGGCGAGCGTGCTGCTCGAGGTCGCCGTCGCCGCGCTCGAGAGGTGCGGCCTCTCGCAGGACACGCGTGAAGAGCAGTTGGAAGAGATCGTCGTCACGACTCGAGGCTTGCGCGACGAGGCCAACGCGAAGATTCAGAAGCTCGAGGCGGCACGAGAGCGCTGGCAGGAGTCGCGGCAGACCCTGCGGCATGCGGAGGAGGCGCAACGCGAGGTCGAGGCGAAGCTCGGCGCGGAAGCGTCCGCTCAGGCCGAGCGCCGGCGCAAGCACGAGGCCGATGTGCAGGAGGCCCGTGCCATGAAGGCTGAGCTCGATGTCGAGCGCGAAGCCTGTCGCGGCGCGCTCATGGAGCACGGCTTTGATCTGGAGACGGACGACCCGGGCGCCTGGCGTGAGCTGGGAGAGCAGCGCCTGACCGCTCAAGCCGAGCGCGAACGCCGGCTGCACGATCTGGACGGGAAGCTGGCCAACGCCCGCGTGGGCGACGAGCGCGATCAGGCGCTGGTGGTGGAGTTGCAGAAGCAGCGCGAGCGCCGGGCGACTCTGCTGACGGAGCGCGCGACCGCGTGGGAGCAGGCCGAGACGCGTGCGCAGGTCTCCAGGCAGCGATTCGGCGCCGCCTGGGCCGAGGCGCTCGCGCTCGATCCCGGCTGGCCCGAAGAGCAGCGGCCGGGCGTCGAGAGCGAGCCCAAGCTGGCCCTCGATGCGCTGAGGGAGCGAGTGCAGGAGCTGCGCGCGGGGGTCGAGTCCTCTCGCTCGCAGCGTCAGGCGGCGGAGCGAAGCCTGCATGAGAATCGCACGAAGCAGAAGGAGCGCCGAGACATCCTGCGTTCGGCGGAGAGAGAATCGCAGCGCGCACGCAAGAGTCTGGACGAGGTGCTCGCGGCCCTGGGGTTGGGCGACGCAGAAGCCCTGCGCGAGCGACGCCTGAAGGACGAGGACGTGAAGACCACGCGCGCCGTGCGGGACGACCTCGACAAGCGGCAGGGGGACGTCGAGGCCGTGCTGAAGGAGCGGACTCGCCAACGAGCGGAGGCGCAGGCGACCGAGCCCGAGGGCTTCCCCGAGGACCCTGACGCGGCGAGTCTGCGAGAGGCGCAGGAGCAGGCGGAGCTCGCGAGTAGGCATGCCGCGAAGGCGCACCAAGCCTCGCGGGATGGGCTGCGAGATCATCAGCGCTTCCACGACGAGCAGGCCAAGAATCGTTCGCGACTCGACGAGTTGACGCAGCGGGCGGAGGTCTGGGCGACGCTCCACGGCCTGATCGGCCTCAACGATGGCGGCAGCTTCAAGAAGTTCGCGCAGGCGCTGAATCTGGGGCTCCTGCTCGACAAGGCGAACCACCACCTTGGGCGTCTGCATGAGCGCTACCGCTTGGTCCCGCGAGAGCTCGAGGGAGTGCCCACGCTGGAGTTCGACATCGAGGACCTGTGGCAGGCGGGCGAGACCATGACACCGCGCTCCCTCTCCGGCGGGGAGCGTTTCCTCGTCTCCTTGGCCCTCGCCCTGGGCCTCTCCGACTTCCGCACGGTGAAGATGCCCATCGAGACGCTCTTGCTCGACGAGGGCTTTGGCACCCTCGACGCCGACACCCTCAGCGTGGCCCTCGGCGCCCTCTCCCAACTTCAGGCGGACGGACGACAGGTGGGCATCATCAGCCACGTGGCCGACCTCCGAGAGCGCATCGAGGCCCGCATCGAGGCTCACCCCTTGGGAGGAGGGCGCTCCGAGCTACGCGTCTCGCGTTGAGCGCGCTCTGCCAACAAGGCCTGTGACTTCAGGCGTTCACAGCGTCGCTTCCGCGGTTTCGTCGGTGGTGGGAGAGTCGTCGAGCAGGCGAGGCAGGAGCGCGGCGCGCGAGGCCGCGGATGACGGCTTCGAGTCCGTCGACGACTCGGGCGAGGCGCTCGTAGTCGCCAGAAGGAGCGGCATCCCGTCTGCCGCCTCGAGGCGTGCTATGGCTGCTCCGGCCTAGACCAGTCCAATATCGAGATCGTGATCAAGGCCATCCCCGATCCCCAGGGCGTCGTCGCCCTGATCCGAAAGAACCAATGATCCACACCTACAGCAACGAGTCCGCGACACGCTGGGACCGCGGAGAATTCCGCGTGCAGCTGCTGCTCCCCAACGACACGCGCCCCATGGGCTACTGCGATGGCAGCGCCGAGGATCTCGCCGAGCTCACGGCCATGGCTGAAGCTGAGGGCGCCGGTGAGCTGCGCATCCAGAAGAAACACCTCAAGACAGGCCGCGAGATCTGGACACTCGAGAGCGACGAGATGTGACTACGTATCGGGCGTTGGGGTGAACGCGAGCCGAGCCGTCTCACACGCGGTCCACGACGTTCAGGGCAGTCGCGGCGCGGTCAGAAGCGGCTCGACCCGGATTCCGTTCAGGGGGCCGCGCAGGCGAGCACATCGGAGCAGGTCGACGCCGACGAGGCGCAGCTGTTTACGCTGCTCGGGACGCTGCTGCACTGACAGTCAGTGACCGTCACACCGCCGTCTGCGGTGCACAGCGAGTCGGCCTTGGAGCAGAAGTTACAGCCGCCGCCACCACTGCTGTCATCTCCACAGCCAGAGGCGGCCATCAGGCAAGCGGAAGCGAAGAACACCATCATGAAATTACGCATCTTGTAGACCCCCGTGCGGCATGGACAACATCGCCCGCTGCGCCGCAGCGCACACCGAGACGTGCGCCGATCCGAGATATTCACCCCGTCAGGGCCTCGAAAGCAATCGGCACGCCGCGCTCGCTTGACGGCCCCTGGGTCGGGCGTTACGTAGCCGGACCCGTTTGGAGGCGTTGAAGATGCAGTGCGAGGTCAAAGAGATCAGCCCGACCGAGGTCGAGCTCGCCATCGAGGTCCCCTGGGACTCCGTCCACGCGGATATGGAGAAGCGCTACAAGCAGCTCGCGGCCACCGCCAAGATCCGCGGCTTCCGCCCGGGCAAGGCTCCGCGACAGGTCGTGCGCCAGGTCTACGGAAAATCCGTCGAGGCCGAGGTCACGGCACAGCTCGTGGAGCACGCCTGCATGACCGCCATCGCCGAGCACAAGCTGCCCGTGGTGGCGGCCCCCAGCCTGGGCACGCCCAAGCTCACCAAGGGCGAACACCTCTGCTTTACGGCGACCCTCGAGGTGCAGCCGAAGCTCGAGACGATCGTGGTCGAGGGCCTGAACGCGAAGCGCCCCGTGGTGGACATCGCCGACTCGCTGATCGACGAGGAGATCCGTCAGCTTCAGCGCCAGAACGCCACCGTCTCGGAGCCCGATCCCATGCGCCCCGCGCGAGAGGGCGATCTGCTGCTGATCGACTACGCGGTCTCGATCGACGGTGAGCCCCGCAAAGATATGGACGCCGAGGGCCGCCCCGTGGAGCTCGGCGACGGCCATTTGCTGAGCGAGGTCGAGCAAGCCCTGATCGGCGCCGTCCCAGGAGACGAGTGCAGCGCCGAGGTGACGTTCCCGGAGGATCATGGCTCGGAGGATCTGCGCGGCAAGACCGCCCTCTTCACGGTGCAGGTGAAGGAGCTGAAGGAGCAGCTGCTGCCCGAACTCGACGACGACTTCGCCAAGGATTGCGGAGATTTCGAGACGCTCGCCGAGCTACGGAAGTCGATCCGCGAGCAGGCCGAGACGCGCGAGACGCGGCGCAGCGAGAGCATCCTGAAGGAGCGCATCATCGACGCCCTGCTCGAGGCCCACGAGGTGCCCGTGCCACCCACGATGCTCGCCGAGCAGCGTCAGCGCATGATGTACGAGGCTGTGCAGTTCGCCCAGATGATGGGTCAGCAGGGGCACTCCATGCCGTCGGGGATGTTCGACGGTATCGATCAGCGCGCCGAGCGGCGGGTACAAGCGGCGCTGCTCTTGGGCGCCTTCTCGCGTCAGGAGGGGCTCGAGGTCACGGACGAGGAGCTCGATGCGCGCTACGCGGAGATCGCCGAACGCACGGGCAAGCACATTGCCAAGGTGCGCGCCGAACACACGGGCGAGCACGCCGGAGACGTGGAATCGGAGCTGATCGAAGAAAAAATCTGGGCGATTCTCCATTCTCGGGTCAACATCGAGGACGAAACGTCCGATGACGAGGCTGCCGGGGGCAACTCGTCCGACGAGGCCTCTGACGAGCAGGGTGAACCCGAATGAGCCGAACGATCGAGGATCCGCGCGCCTACTTCATCCCCACGGTCGTCGAGACGACCCACCGCGGGGAGTACCGCTGGGACATCTACAGCCGGCTGCTCAAGGATCGCATCGTCTTCCTCGGGACCGAGGTCAACGACGACGTGGCGAACGCCATCATCGCCCAGATGCTCTTCTTGGAGAGCGAAGATCCCGACAAGGAGATCACGCTCTACATCAACAGCCCCGGCGGTGTGATCACGGCGGGCTTGGCCATCTACGACACCATGCAGTACGTGCGCTGCCCCGTGGCGACCATCTGCCTGGGCCAGGCCGCCTCCATGGCCGCCTGGATCCTCGCCGCGGGTAGCCCCGGCTTGCGCAAAGCTCTGCCCCACAGCCGCGTGATGATCCACCAGCCTCTGGGCGGAGTTCGTGGCCAGGCCTCGGATATCGAGATCCACGCCAAGGAGATCCTTCAGCTGCGCGAGCGCATGAACCAGATCATGAGCGCCCACACGGGCAAGGACGTGGACACGATCAAGAACGACACGGAGCGTGACCGCTACCTCAGCGCCACCGAGGCCCTCGAGTACGGCATCCTCGATGACGTGATCGCCCCTCGCAAAACCGTGAGCGCTCCCAAGAGATGACCGAGGCGCGCACGCACGGGATCCCGGCGCGCGCCTGCGCTGCGTTGCTCGACTCCTCGGGCGGCGCTAGACTCGAGTAAAGCTACCCTTTTTCGGCGGAATTTAGTGGATCGACGGCGAGACGACGGACACGGCAATCTTCAATGCTCCTTCTGCGGCAAGTCCCAGAAGGAAGTCAAGAAGCTGATCGCAGGACCCACGGTCTACATCTGCGACGAGTGCATCGGCCTGTGCAACGACATCATCGCGGAAGAGGTCGAGCGCGACGACTCCCGCGCGACCGGCGCGCCGCTGCCCAAACCCGCCGAGATCAAAGAGATCCTCGACGAGTATGTGATCGGCCAAGAGCGCGCCAAGAAGGTGCTCTCGGTGGCTGTGCACAACCACTACAAGCGCATCGACTCGAGCGTCACCACGGACGATGTCGAATTGTCCAAGAGCAACATCTTGCTGCTCGGTCCAACGGGCTCCGGCAAGACCCTGCTCGCCCAGACTCTGGCCAAGATTCTCAACGTGCCCTTCGCCATCGCCGACGCCACCACCCTCACGGAGGCGGGCTACGTGGGCGAGGACGTCGAGAACATCATCGTTCAGCTCCTGCAGAACGCGGACCACGATGTGGAGCGGGCGCAGCGCGGCATCGTCTACATCGACGAGATCGACAAGGTCGCCCGCAAGGGAGACAACCCCTCGATCACGCGTGATGTCAGCGGCGAAGGCGTTCAACAGGCCCTGCTGAAGATCATCGAGGGCACCATCGCCAACGTGCCGCCCAAGGGTGGACGCAAGCATCCACAGCAAGACTTCTTGCAGGTGGACACCTCGAACATCCTCTTCATCTGCGGCGGCGCCTTCGTCGGTCTCGACCAGATCATCGAGCGTCGCGTGGGCCACAAGACCATGGGATTCGGCGCAGAGATCATCTCCAAGAAGGAGAAGCGCATCGGCGAGCTGCTCGAACAGGTGCAGCCCGAAGACCTGCTGCGCGCCGGGCTGATCCCGGAGTTCATCGGCCGCCTACCCGTGCTCGCGACGCTGCACGAGCTCGACGCGGAGGCGCTGGTCGACATCCTGACGCAACCGAAGAACGCCCTGGTGAAGCAGTACCAGCGGCTCTTCGAGATGGACGGGGTGAAGCTGAAGTTTTCCCAGACCGCCCTCGAGGCGGTGGCTCGTGTGGCCCTCGAGCGCAACGCCGGCGCCCGTGGCCTGCGCGCTATCATGGAGCATTCGATGCTCGACATCATGTACGAGGTGCCCTCCGCCACCGGCATCGCAGAGGTGCATGTGGGACAAGAGGTGATCACCAACGGCGAGCAACCTCTCATCGTCTACGAAAAGGAAGCCGAGTTGGCCTGACTCGGTCGGTGTAAAATGTGGGGCCCTGCGCCCTGCATCCCACGCCAGCACAGCGCATGTTCTTCCACCGCAACAACGACGAAGACGATCGGCCCACGGGCGGCGCGCGCCCCCTGCCGCTGCTCCCCCTGCGGGACATCATCGTCTTCCCTCACATGGTCGTCCCGCTCTTCGTCGGACGCGAGCGCTCCATCAACGCCCTCGAAGAGGCGATGAGCCACGACAAGGAGATCCTGCTCGCCGCGCAGCGCAAGGCCAAGACCAACGACCCGGCGCCCGAGGATATCTACCCCGTGGGCACCATCGGCAAGATCATACAGCTCCTGCGCCTGCCCGACGGCACGGTGAAAGTGCTGGTCGAGGGCGCCGAGCGGGCGCGCATTCGGCGCTTTCTGCCCAACGAGGACTTCTTCCTGTGTGAGGTCGAGGAGGCGCTCGAGCCCTCCATCGCGGGCATCGAGCTCGACGCGCTCTTGCGCAGCGTGAAGAACACCTTCGAAGCCTACGTCAAACTCAACAAACGCATCCCACCCGAGATGCTTGTCACCATTCAAACCATCGACGATCCCTCACGGCTCGCCGACACCTTGGTGGTGCATCTCAGCAGCATCAAGCTCGATGACCGACAGAGCGTCCTCGAGACCCTGAGCCCGACCAAACGCCTCGAGCGACTCTTCGAGCTGATGAACGCCGAGATCGAGATACTTCAAGTCGAAAAGAAGATCCGATCTCGTGTGAAGAAGCAGATGGAGAAGTCCCAAAAGGAATACTACCTGAATGAGCAGATGCAGGCCATTCAGAAGGAGTTGGGCGAGAAGGACGAATTCAAGAGCGAGCTTCAGGAGATCGAAGAGCAAGTCGCCAACAAACGCCTGCCACACGAGGCGCTCAGCAAGGTAAAGAAGGAGCTCAAGAAGCTCAAGCTCATGCAGCCCATGAGCGCCGAAGCGGCGGTCATTCGCAACTATATCGATTGGGTCCTGTGTCTGCCGTGGCATGAAAAGTCCGAGGCCATGCGCGACCTTGTCGAGGCCGATCGGGTCCTCGACGAGGATCACTACGGTTTGAAGAAGCCGAAAGAGCGCATCCTCGAATACCTCGCTGTTCAGACTCTGACCCAGAAGAATCAGGGTCCGATACTCTGCTTTGTCGGTCCCCCGGGCGTGGGCAAGACCTCGTTGGCCAAGAGCATCGCACGCGCCACAGGGCGAGACTTCGTCCGCCTCTCTCTCGGCGGCGTCCGCGACGAGGCGGAGATCCGTGGTCATCGCCGCACCTACATCGGCGCCCTGCCCGGCCGCTTGATTCAGTCCTTGAAGCGCTGCGGGACGAGCAACCCTGTCTTCCTCCTCGACGAGGTCGACAAGATGTCGAGTGACTTCCGAGGAGATCCCGCCGCGGCGCTGCTCGAGGTGCTCGACCCAGAGCAGAACTCGGCGTTCAACGACCACTATCTCGACCTCGACTACGATCTCTCCGACGTCATGTTCATCACCACGGCGAACACGCTGAGCGGGATCCCGATCCCGCTTCAGGATCGCCTGGAGATCATCGAGCTGAGCAGCTACACGGAGTACGAGAAACTCAACATCGCCATGCGCTATCTAGTCCCGCGGCAGATCGAGGCCGCGGGCCTGCTCGAGCCCGACCCAGCGTCCGACTCGGAGGAGCCGGAGTCCGAGGAGGCCACCGGGCACGAACACCGCAAGGACGCGGTCGAGGCGCCCGTGTTCACCGATGCGGCCGTGCGTGCCATCATCCATCACTACACGCGCGAGAGCGGTGTGCGCAGCCTGGAGCGGCAGATCGGCAGCATCTGTCGAAAGATCGCCCGCAGCATCGTGGAGGCTCGAGCCGCAGCGCAGGACCCGAGCGCGGAGCCCATGAGTCGCCCCCACAGGATCGAGCTCGACGACATCCCTCGCTACCTCGGTGTGCCCAAGTTCCTACCCGAGACGCTGCACGAGCGCGATGAGGTCGGCCTGACGAACGGCCTCGCCTACACCTCCTATGGTGGCACCTTGCTCGAGTGTGAGGTCGCCATCGTGCCGGGCAAGGGCAAGCTCGTGATCACCGGCCTGCTCGAGAAGGGCATGCAGGAGTCCGCTCAGGCGGCCATGAGCTACATCCGCTCACGTCAACGCGTCCTGGGGCTGGACGAAGGTTTCTATCAAAAGATCGATTGCCACGTGCATTTCCCCGAGTTCGTGCCGAAGGACGGCCCGAGCGCGGGCGTCACCATGGCGACCTCCATCGCCAGCGCGCTGCTGAAGATCCCCGTGCGCCGCAACATCGCCATGACGGGCGAGATCACCCTGCGCGGTCGCGTGATGCCCATCGGCGGGCTCAAGGAGAAGCTGCTCGCGGCCCATCGTGCCGGCATCGACACGGTGCTCGTGCCAGCGGAGAACCGCAAGGATCTGCGCGATATCCCGACTCGGGTGCTGATGGCCTTGCGCATCGTCTTGGTGGAGCACACGGATCAGGTGCTGCGCGAGGCCCTCTCCGTGTCCGATCCAGACGCCCTCTTCGGGGACTCGCGCGAGGCGCCCCTCGAGTACCGTGAGGGCAAGCTCTTCACGCCCGCACGGGCGGAAGATGAGGACGTGCCCGAGCCGACCGTCGACGCCCCCGGCGCTCGGCAATAGCGCTCGGCTGCGCGCGCTCTACCGCTAGCTGCACGCCCCGCAATTAGGTGAGGCCCAGCGGGGGCGACCGCCGGGCCTCGGATGCTACTCGTCGGGGGCGACCGAAGAGCAGCGCGTCCCGGGAGGAGGGACGCGGCCGGGAGGGGCGAACCGCCCGGCCGTACATTTCGCGCGAAGGCTAGAACTCGAAGTTCAGCTCCTCTGGACCTTCCTCTTCGAGGGAGTCATCGCGAGCCGGGGTGAAGGTCGCCTCCGCGTAGAGATCGTCGAGGGACCAGCCCATTTTCATTTGGGGAGAGATCTCTTCGCGCTCGAACTCTTCGAGATTCCGATAGTGCTTGGGTCCACGCATCGTTGCCGTCCTTCATCAGGGAATGTCCTACATCCACCTACAGTGTCGTCCAACCACCGACAACCTACTACATTGATCGCTGTGGGCAAGAAAGTGCGCGCCCTGATTTCGCGGAGCGATTGAATCGGGGGCCTCGGGCTGGTACACGCGGGGCATGGCTCGGGTGGTCGCGGTCGCGAATCAGAAGGGTGGCGTCGGCAAGACGACCACCGCCGTGAACCTCGCCGCGAGCTTGGCGGTCGCGGAGCAGCGCGTGCTCTTGGTGGACCTCGATCCGCAGGGCAACGCCACCACGGGCGTGGGCGGCGCGCGCGGCGAGTTCGAGGGCTCCTACGCGCTGCTGCTCGGCGAGGCCACGGCAGAGCAGGTGGTGCGCGAATCGGAGCTGGCTGACCTGCGCTTCATCGGCGCCGATCAGGATCTCGTGTCCGCGGAGCGCGACCTGCCGCGAGAAGGCGGTGCGGAGCGTCTGCGCGACGCCCTCGAGCCCATCCGCGAGAGCTACGACTTCATCCTGATCGACTGTCCTCCATCTCTGGGCATGCTGACGCTCAACGCGCTGACCGCGGCGGACGGCGTGCTCGTGCCTCTGCAGTGCGAGTACTACGCCCTCGAAGGCCTGTCGCAGCTGGTGGGCACCATCGAGCGCGTGGAGAGCGCACTGAACCCGGGGCTCGCCATCGACGGCGTGCTGCTGACGATGTTCGATCCGCGAAACAACCTGGCGCGCGAGGTGGCCGCCGAGGTCCGAGGACATTTCCACGTCTACGACAGCGTGATCCCGCGCAACGTGCGCCTCGCGGAGGCGCCCTCCCACGGTCAGCCCGTGGTGCTCTACGACGCCGCCTCACGCGGCTCCTACTCCTACCTCAGCCTGGCCCGAGAGATCCTCGACGACCTGCCCGAGGCCGCCGCCTGATGGCGGAGCGACGCAAAGCGCGCCTCGGACGCGGGCTCGACGGGCTCTTGCCCGCAGCACCCGCGAAGCGTACGGGCACGGCCGCCATCGAGGAGCTGCACCGCTTCCGTGGGCAGCCGCGCACGCGCTTCGACGAGGCGGCGCTCGAGGAACTGGCCGAGAGCATGCGCGTGCATGGCGTGCTCGAGCCCATCGTGGTGCGCACCCGCAAGGCGGGCGGCTACGAGATCATCGCCGGCGAGCGGCGCTGGCGAGCGGCCCAGAAGGCGGGCCTGAAGCAGGTCCCGATTCACGTGAGGGAGCTCGACGACCGCGCGGCCTTCGAGGCGGCCTTGGTCGAGAACCTGCAACGGGAAGACCTCAACGCTGTCGAGACCGCGCGCGCTCTCCACCGCCTCGTGGAGCAGCACGGCCACACCCAAGAGCAGGTCGCGCAGCGCATCGGCAAGGATCGCTCCACTGTCGCCAACGCCATCCGTCTGCTGAAGCTGCCCGAGGTCGTGCTCGAGATGGTCGAGGCGGGCGACCTCAGCGAGGGTCACGGCCGCGCCTTGCTGCGCGCCAAGGACGCAAAGCAGCAGCTCAGCCTGGCAAGACAGGCCGCCCGCGGTGGCCTCAGCGTGCGCGAGCTCGAGCGGCGAGCGCGCAAGCAGCCGAGCAAGGCTGCGCCCAAGAAGGGCAAGTCGAGCAACGTGCGCGATCTCGAGCGCCGGCTCTCGCGCGCCCTCGGCAGCCCCGTGAGCCTCAGCGACCGCGGCGGCAAGGGCAGCATCGAGATCCGCTACGCGAGCTGGGATGAACTCGACCGCCTGATCGCCGCGCTGGGCGCCTGAGCGTCCGAAAGCTCAGCGTGCCGCCTCGATGGCCTCGGCGGCGTCGACCGCGTTGCTCAAGAGCATGGCGATGGTCATGGGGCCGACGCCTCCGGGCACGGGCGTGATGAAGGACGCGCGCTCCACGGCGCCCTCGAAGTCGACGTCACCCGTGAGGCTGCCATCCTCGAGCCGGTTGATGCCGACGTCGATCACCACGGCGCCAGGCTTCAACCACTCCCCGCGCACCAGCCCCGGGCGACCCACGGCGGCGACGACGAGGTCCGCCCTCCCCACCTCGCCGGCGAGGTCCTGCGTGCGCGAGTGAGCTAGCGTCACGGTGGCGTTCTTCTCGAGCAGCATGAAGGCGATGGACTTGCCGACCAAGAGGCTGCGCCCGATCACCAGGGCGCGTTTGCCCTCGAGCTCGAAGCCGATCTCCTTCAGCATGCGCATGGAGCCGCTGGGCGTGCATGCGCGCAGCCCCTTGCGCCCGGCGGTGAGCAGCCCGAGGTTGTGCGGCGTGAGGCCGTCCACGTCCTTCTCCGGCGGGATGGCGTCGAGCACGCGCGTCTCGTCGAGGTGTTTGGGCAGCGGCAGCTGCACCAGGATGCCGTCCACGGAGGCGTCCTGCGCCAGCGTCCGAACCAGGGCCAGCAGCTGCTCGTTCGTGGTCTCCGCGGGCAGCCGGTGCACGTTCCCGATGAGCCCGGCGCGCGACGCGGCGCGCTCCTTGCTGCGCACGTAGACCTGCGACGCGGGATCCTCACCCACGAGCACCACGTCGAGCCCAGGCTTGCGCCCGAAGCGCTGCTCGAAGGCCTGGGCGCGCTCCGCCACCTCCGCCCTCACCCGCTTCGCCAATGCCTTGCCGTCGATCCGCTGAGCCGTCATGGGAGCCTCCTCGACCGCCTTGCGGTCGCTTGCAGATACCAGACGTCCGCGCCTCGAGGCTAGCCCTACTCACAGGGGTCAGGGGCGCATGCGGGCCTGGACGGAATCGACCTCCATGTGGTCTTCGTGGTCCTGCCCGCCCGCTGAAATACGCCGGATTCGCACCTCCGCGCCCGCCACGACCTTCATTTCGCGTTTGGTCCGGCTCGTCCGGTCGAGGGCCCTGGGTGAGCCTCCACCCGCTTGGTGGACACCCAAAGGCGCGGGTCACGCGCAGACGCCAGGGGGTCGTAGTCGGTGGTGATCGGGGGCGCGCCCGGGGGCGTCACGGATGTCACCGCCTACCCACGCGACGTGAGACCCACGGCGCTCCACTTCGTGCTCCTGACCTTCGCCGGGCTCGTGGGACGAAGCGAGGCCCGCGCCATCGCCTACCTGCTCGAGGAGAATCGCGTCCTGCGCGAGCTGCCCGGCAAGCGACCTCGGCTCGACGATGCGCAGCGCAGGCGCCTCGCAGTGAAGGGCCACGCGCTCGGGCGCAAGCGTCTCGCCGAGCTCTGCGGCATCGTCAGCCCAGATACGATCCTCCGCTGGTACCGCAGGCTCATCGCCGCGAAGTACGACGCCAGCGCAGGCCGCAGGCCCGGACGTCCACGACAGCGCGAGGTCGTGCGCGATCTCGTCCTCGCCATGGCGCGCGAAAACCCCACGTGGGGCTACACCCGCATCCGAGGCGCACTCGCCAATGTCGGTCACGACCTCGGCCGCTCCAGCATCGCCCGCATCCTCAAAGAGGCCGGCCTCACGCCCGCGCCGGAGCGTGGTGCGCGAACGCGCTGGAGCACCTTCCTGAAGAGCCACAGGCTGTGCCTGGCCGCCGCAGACTTCTTCACCGTCGAGGTCCTCGGCCTTCGCGGCCTCGTGCGCTACCACGTCTTCTTCGTGATCCAGCTCGCCACCCGACGCGTCGAGATCGCTGCCGTCCGCCACGCGCCCGATGGCGCCCTCATGCAGCAGGTCGCGCGCAACCTCACCGATCCCATCGACGGCTTCCTGCGCGCCAAGCGCTACCTCATCCTCGACCGAGACCCGCTCTACACGAAGGCCTTCCGGCGACTCCTGCGCGACGCGGGCGTAGAGCCCCTGCTGCTCCCAACGCGAAGTCCGAACTTGAACGCGTTCGCAGAGCGATTCGTGCTCTCCATCAAGTCCGAGTGCCTCAGCCGCATGATCCCTCTCAGCGAACGCCACCTCCGGCACATCCTCCGCGAGTATGCCGCCCACTATCACCTCGACCGAAACCATCAGGGCATCGGCAACCAACTCATCGAGCCCCGCCCTGCGCCTGCCAACACCAACGGCCGCGTCGTACGAAGAACGCGCCTCGGCGGACTGCTCAGCTTCTACCAACGACGCGCCGCCTGACGCAGCGAAGGGCGTTGGCGCGAACGTGGTCACCACGACCCGAGCGCACTGCTCTGCGCAGAGGCTTCGTAGCCTCCGCGAATCGCGCGTCGATCGTTCACTTGTGTCTTCCATCGATCGTCATCTTCATCCTGCGCTGCTCAGTTTCGCCCGCGCTGCTCAGGCGATCCACTCCAAAACGCCTCGGCTGAATATTGGGACACCACGGCCTCAAACACATGTCGCTTCTTGCGGATCCGTCTGACACGACGTGCAAGTACCAACACCGCAAGGATCTACCCAACTTCGTGCTCGACGAAGCTCGTAGCGAACACGCAGCCGAGTTCGCTGCGTTCTCAGGACTGGTCTCCTTGTCGAGGCATGAAGCCGAACCGAAGGTCTACTACAGCGAGAAATTCTCCTGGGATCATAGGTCCTTCGACCCCACGCTGAACGCCCTTGCCGGCTACCACAAGAGCGAACGGCGCTGGCTGTATATCCAGGCGTTCGCAGGCGGCGTCGACGGCCAGCACGCCCTCGTGCACAGTTGCCTGACGCGTCGCTACCTGAACCAGTGCGACAACTGGACGTCATCGTATCGTCTGGTCCTCGCCCTGGTCGACGAAATGCGATTGCCGCCCACGTTCGCGCCGAGGGCCCTGCTTGTCGAAGACACTGACGATCCATGCGAGGTCGAGGCAGAGGCACGCTGGGACGTTTTCTTCTCCCGACTCACCGGCCTGCAAGAGTACGGCTGGCACGCTGGTGTCGAAGAGCTCATGTGGGCCTCCGACGGCCTGAACGGCAGCCTGTCCGAACTCAACTGGGATGGCCTGGTCACCGAACTCGACGATGCTTGCAACCAGTGGACCGAACGGATCATCAAACACACCAGCGACAATGGCGCCTGGTTCAGCCAAGGAGCGGACCGGAACGTGTCAACGAGTTTGAGACAGCCATGATGAGAAATCTATGAAGCGATCGCGGCACGGAAGGCCGTGTCGGGCAAAGGGCTGAGGG
>JAADHO010000441.1 GCA_013151775.1 Deltaproteobacteria bacterium
TCGGCCAGCTCCACCGGATCCGTGGTGAGCGCCGCAGCCGCCGCCGCGACGGATCGAGCACGCTGCGCGTCACCGGCCTCGAGCGCGGCGTGCGTCTGCGCCAAGGCGCCCCGCGGCACGACCACGGCGGGATCGAAGAGCTCGACCGGGGTGACGGTGGGCGGGTCCTCGGGCACGACCTGCGCGCGCGCATCGGGCGGCCGCATCGCGCCCGCGTCACAAAAGACGAGCGCCAGCGCCAAGGCGAGTCGATTCATGGAGCTGCGACGAGCGTGGGGCACCGCTCCTCAACCTAGGAATACTGGCGGCGCGCCGCAACTTACGTGCGGACTATCGGCGCCTCGAGCCCACGTGCTCCTCGGCCTCGGCCTCCTCCTTGGCGAGCCGGACGCGCTTCCGCTCCTGCTGCCAGCGCTCGTGGTGGCGCTCCACCGCCTCGGCCTCCGCACGGGCCTGGGCCAGCTGCGCGCGCATCTTCTCCGACTCCAGCTCAGCCGCCTGCACGTCGGCTCGAGCAGCACGCTCGGCCTCCTGCGCTCGCTCGTGCTCCGCCCCAAGCCGCCGGAGCCAGGCCTGGCCCGAGAGCATCTCCGCCGCGCTGCGGCCCGCGCGATCTCGCTCGATCTCCAGAGCGCGCTCGTCCGAGATGCGGTGAGCTCGCTGGGCCGTCAGATCCACGGCGCGGGCGTGAACACCCTCCAACGCCTCGAGCTCACGCAGGGCTCGAGCCAGCTTCAGCTGTGCCTTCTCGACGTCATCGGCGCGCAGGCTGCGAGCGGCCTCGAGCGGGTAGCGTCCGGCGCGGGAGCTCACGGCAAGAACGCGGCCCGGTTGCCTTCCACCGAGGCCTCGAGCCTGTCCGAGCTGGCGCTCTCGCCCGTCGTCCGGGCGACCAAGCCCGTGGCGCTCAGGCGATCGACGCGCAGATCGCCCGTCTCCTCTAGAAACTCGACTCGACCGCTGAGGTTGACGCCCGCGCGCTCGATGTCGAGCCTGTCGAAGGCGGGCCTCATGCTGACCCACAGGCTCGCCATGGCGTCCTCGCACACGACGGCCGCGCAGCCCGCGTCACAACTCGACGCGAGGGCGGGGTCTTCGCTGAGAAAGGCCGCGAAGCTGTCGCAGCCCGCGCGGGCAGCCAGCCATGGGGCGGCGCTGTCGAGACCCGCGGCCAAGGCCGTCGCGCTGATGCGCGCGCGAGAGAGCACCCCGCCCGGGAGTTGAATGTCGAGGCTCTCGATCCGCGCGGCGTCTTCGCCAGGGAGCAGGTTGGCGACGAACTCTGTGCGCAAATGCACCCCGAGGCTGGCGAGATCCAAGAGCGCCAGAGGCGTGCCCGCTTGGCCCGCGCTGACCTGTCGCGCACGAAAGCTGAGCACGCCGTCTGGACCGAGGGTCAACACACCGTTGATCTCCACACGCGCTAGCTCCGAGTCCACTGAGTCGGCCAACTCCGCCATGGCCACGGAGGGCCCGGCAGCGTCCACGATCAAGCGAGCGTCGAGGTCGACCTCGAGGCTGGTGCCCGCACGCTCCGCCGCGAGCAAGGCCGCCGAGGGGAGGTCGCCCGCGTCGAGGAAGTAGCTGTTGAGCGCGTCGAGCAACACGGAGACGTCACCGCCCGCGTCCGCCACCTGCGTGTCGGCCTCGAGGCGCAGCGCGTCTGCGAGGGTCGCCGAGAGTGAGCCCGCGGAGAGGCTTATGGTCGTGTCGTACTCACCGACGGGATCGAGAGGCAGGTCCTCGATCCGCACGTCGACGAGGGACGTCTCCGCTTCGGTGACGAGCACGTCCTCCAGGCAGCCGCGCCCGAGCGTCACGTCCTCGGCGCCCACGCCGTCCACGACCAGCGCGTAGCGCACTCGCGCCGGCAGACCGGAGAAGAGCGCCTGGGAAGCGTCGGGCAGCAGCGAGAGGCTGCGGTC
The DNA here is from genome assembly GCA_013151775.1 of Deltaproteobacteria bacterium. Lineage (GTDB taxonomy): Bacteria > Myxococcota_A > Polyangia > Polyangiales > Houyiibacteriaceae > JAADHO01. The sequence continues at coordinate 1,926 of JAADHO010000441.1, forward strand.
GGGGATCAGGTCGCCCGCCACCGCCGCCGCGCAGCTCGACCCGGCGAAGAGACGTGCCTCGAGGTGATCCAACGTGCGAGCGCTGCGATAGATGAGTCGGGCGTCCACGGCGCCAAAGCCGTTGCCCGAGACCGACACCTGAACGAAGACCGAGGCGGCGCCCGTGGCCGCGACGCGCACACGAAAGGTGGTGGCCGTGCGCCCCGCGAGGACGCGGCCCTGGGCGAGACCAGCCATATCCGTCGTATCACTGAGCGTGCCGAGGGTGGAGTCGTTGGCGTTGCCGTCGAGGGTGAAGGAGACGTCGGCTCCTTCGACGGGCGCTCCGTCCAGCCCCGTCAGCTGGACGCTCAGTTCGGCCGCGTCGTCGTACACCAGCTCGAGGGATGATGGCCCGAGCAGCTCCAGGGTGCGCGCCTCCGTAGGCACGCCTCCATCGACCGGAGGCGACGCATCGGCGGGTGTCAGGTTCACCGTGCTGCCGCAGCCCAGCGCCAGCACAGTGAAGAGACTCAGAGCGGGAGCGCTCCGACGTTGAAGAAAAGAAGAAAGCATCAAGTGCTTCCAGTATGACCTCGATCTCGCGTCGGGGCCAACACGCGGCCGAGCTGCGGTCACGTGAGGGCCACTGCGCACCTCGCGCATCGAGTCGGCGTCCTGGCTCGGTCGAGGGCCACGTGATAAGAGCCCGTGCCTTCGGCGTCTGGGCGCGTAACTCGCGCACGGCCCGTGGGGTCCACGCCGATGGCCTATTCACTCGAGATCGGGACGCGCTACCTCCGCAGCAAGAAGCGGAGCACCATCTCGGTGATCACCATCATCGCCGTCACGGGCGTCGCCTTGGGAGTGGCCGCGCTGCTGGCCGTGCTCTCCATCACCAGCGGCTTCCAGCGCGAGTTCCGCGACAAGGTGCTAGGCGTCAACGCCCACGTGCTCGTGCTGAAGTACGGCGTCGACTTCGAGGAGTACCGAGACGTGCTCGAGCGCGCCCGGCGCATGCCCGAGGTGTCCGGCGCCGATCCCTTCCTGATCAACGAGATGATGTTGGCCAAGGGCGACCGCCTCAGCGGCGTGCTGGTCAAAGGCGTGGATCCAGTCGCCATGCTCGAGGTGCTCGACCTGCCGAGCCAGATCATTCAAGGCAGCCTCGACGGCCTCAGGCGTGAAGGCGCCATGCCCCCCGTGCGACCGGAGGACCTCGCGGGCAGCGAGCACGCAGACTGGGATTGGCTCGCCGACGTGGCAGCAGGAGACTCGGGCGCGCAGACCGACGCTGGCGTGCCAGACGCTGGTGACCAAGCGCTAGAGGGCGTCGACCTCGAGCGCCTGCGCCAACAGCTCGCCGAGGGCAACGACGACATCCTGCTGCCCGACGGAGGCATCGCCCCGGCCATTCGCCGCACGCCCATCTGGGGCGAGTCGCCGCCACGCGAGGCCGCGGTGATCGACGCGGGCGCCCCGGAAATGCTGCCCCAGGTACATGTCGCCTCGCCGGCCGAGGTGGAGGCCGCCTTGGCCAACGAGGAGGCGCTCCAAGACCTCACGCCCGAGCAAGAGGCGCAGATCATCGCCGACGATCAGGAGATCGAGCGGCAGGCCCGAGAGGGCACGGCGGAGCTGCCCGGCATCGTCGTGGGCAAGACCTTGGCCCAGAGCCTCGGGCTCGGCATCGGCGACCGGGTCTCCTTGATCAGCCCCACCAGCGGGCTCGACGTCAGCATGTTCACCCAGCAGGAAGACCGCGCGGCCCAGAGCCGAGACTTCCGCGTGATCGGCGTCTTCGAGGCGGGCTTTCAGGAGTACGACTCGGGCCTCGTCTACGTGGACCTCTTCGAGGCCGAGCGCTTCTACAACCGCGGCGACAGCGTCACCGGCGTGGAGCTGAGACTGCACGACCTCGACCAGAGCCGAGAGGTCGCGCGCAAGCTCGAGCGCGAGCTCGGCGGACCCTTCCACACCGTCGATTGGGCCGAGCTGAACCGCAACCTCTTCACCGCCCTGGAGATCCAGAAGGTCATCCTGACGCTGGTCATCGCCACCATCATCTTCGTCGCGGCCTTCAATGTCGTGGCAACCCTGATCATGATCGTGCTGGAGAAGAAGCGCGAGATCGCCATCCTCAAGGCCATGGGCGCCACGGACACGACCATCCTCGGCATCTTCATGGTGCAAGGCAGCGTCGTCGGCTTGTTGGGCACCGCCATCGGCTTGCTCGTGGGCGGAGGCATCGTCTGGTGGCTCTCAGCGGATCAGTTCCCTCTGGATCCCAAGGTCTACCTGATCGACCACCTGCCCGTGGTCGTCAGCCCGGTGGAATTCGCCCTCACGGCGGTGATCGCCTTGGTCATCTGCACCTTCGCCACCCTCGCGCCCAGCTTCTGGGCCGCGCGCATGCTGCCCGTGGAGGGCCTGCGCCACGATTGATCTTGGGAGGGTCACTGATCCTGGGAGGGTCTCGTGGCCCCTCCCCTCCACGGCGGGCGGCCGCCGCGGAGCCTCCCCTCCCAAGTTCGCCCGGCCTGCGGCCGTCGGCTGCGCGCGGGGGCCCTCGGCTCGCTTGCTTTCCCGACGCTTCGCCCGGCCTGC
>JAADHO010000081.1 GCA_013151775.1 Deltaproteobacteria bacterium
GAGCATGCCCACGCCACCCGCGGGTTCACCCCCCGAACGACGGGTGGCGTCGGCGGGAAGCTCCGTGGCCCTGAGGTCGAGCGTGCCGTGCAGGTTGGCGTCTCCGAAGATCACCCAGCGCAGCGGATCCGCGCCCACCGGGCCACGAAAGATCGACTCGACGCTCGCGTCCGCCGAGGCCGCCAGCAAGACGGAGCTGCCGATGGTCAAGGCCGTGCGGCCCGCGCCCGTGATGGTGTCCAAGGGGTTCACGGTGACCAGCCCACGATGGCGCGCGCCGCTCGCGTCCACCACTACGACGAAGGCGTTCCGCGTGTCGATGGGCGCCGGCACGCTGACGCCCCGGTTGGGGGTCGTGTCCCGCACTCGGAGCACGGCTCCACAGCGCACGGCGTTGCAGCGGCTATCCACCAGCTCGAGCGGGGAGCCTGCCTCGAGTTCGATACGTGCGCCGGTCAGATCCGTGCCGGGTACGGTCAACGCCTCGACGAAGGCCGCTTGTCCCTCGAAGGCCACGAGATGCTCGGTGATGGCGGCGGTCACCGTCGGCCCTGCGTCCATCCCGGGGCTGCCACCACCACCACCGCAGGCCGCGAGCCAGGCGGCGATCAGGACCAGGTTGAACTCGCGCATGTTCACGTCTCCCAGGAGTTGGAGAGTTCTACTCTTCCGCCGCGGGCGGCACGATGTGTTCGATGAACAGGCCGTCGTAAGCCGGTCCCTCGTCGTCATCGGCAGCCGCGAAGATCACGAATCGAAGGGACGCCGTGGACAGCCCCTGCAAGGCCACGGGCAGGACCATCACGCCCTCGGGGACAGCCGCCTCGGCCGGGTCCTCTGCCGCCGCCTCGGGGACAGCCGCCTCGGCCCCTGCGTCCGCCTCGGCCCCTGCGTCCGCATCGGGGACAGCCGCCTCGGCTCCTGCCTCCGGGTCTGCGGCGCCCGCCTCGGCTTCTGCGCTCGCCTCGACCGGCATGTGCACCTGCGGCGGATCGATCGGTTCGGGCACCACGTCCACGCCTCGGGCGTCGGGCGAGGCCGCGCGGATCACGGGGATCACCTGCTGCCGAGCCCACTCGATGGCGACCTGACGCGCCTCGGGATCGCCGTCGATCACCAGCTGCTCGTGGGCGAGCTCGTACCAACGTGAGAACCCGCGATTGGGCATCAGGATCTCGGCGCGCTGAAGCTTCCCGTCCTGCATCCTCAGGCGCAGCAAGATCTGCAGGCTGCGCTCGACCCGCGTGCGACCCGGCACGGGGATGCCGAAGTCCATGCGATAGAATTTGATGCACTCGCTGCTCGAACACACGGGCCGAGGCTCACGTCCAAAGGCCTCGGAGAATTCTGGATTCGTCGCAGCCACCTCGGCGATGGGCACGCCCCACTCGGAGATGTTCATCAGCACGCGCGCCCAGAACGTGACCGAGCGCGTGCCCCAACTGCGGCGCTGCTCGGCGATGCTCTCGCGCTGCTCGTGGCGCACCTCGCGCGCCGTCTCCTGCTCGTGGCTGCGGTGGCTGTGCACGGCGTCCAGAGCGGCCAGACGCTGCCGCGCCTGCTCGCCGAAGCGACCCTCGGGGTAGACCTCGAGGTAGAGGCGGAGCCCCTCCGTGGTGGAGCGCCCCGCCTCGAAGAGCCCGGGCTCGTCCGCCTCCCGCCGCTGCCGGATCGGCGACGCCCAACGGCCGCCCGGGTGCCGACTGAGGTAGTCGCGCCCAGCGATCATGCGACCCTGCTCATCCGCGGCGAGGCGCACGGCGCGATAGTCGGCGTAGTCGCCACGGGAGGCGGTCGCAGCGCAGCTCGAGGCGAGCGCTCCACAGGCGAGCAGGCTGAGGATCGCGAGACGGCGCGTGGCTGTGGAGCGATGGATCATGGGCACATGTCGCACTCGGGGATCTCGGAGATGGGCACACGGAGATTCGAGACTCGGCTGAGCTGGTCGATGCAGGCTTGGCCCTCGGGCTTGGTCGGGAAGGGGCGACACTCGGGGATCCAGGTCCTGCCACCGCAGATCCCCGGGGCGGCCTGGCGACAGGCCTCGAGATCGACATACAGAGCGGTCGGGTAGTCGCCTCGGGCGTCGATGCGCGCGCACTCGTAGGCCAGCTGGTCCAAACAAAACTGCTCGGCGTTCAGCAGCTCGCTACCCTGGCCACAGGACCCCACCTCCCCCGGCGCGGGCCCCACCAGGAGCGCGACCAGGAGCAGCAGGGGCGCGCGGCGCGCCAAGCGTCGGGGGGCGTTCATGGCAAGAGCTCGTAGCGCAGGGCCAGGCCGAGCTCGGCGCTCAGCAGCGGGTGCAGCGTGAGGTCTCCGGCGCGGGATTGGCCTCCCAAGAAGGCCGACGCGCCCACGCTCACGTAGGCGCCGAGGCCGGCGAGGATACGCGTGGTGAAGGTGAGGTCGAGCTCGCCGCCGAGGGAGAAATCAGGGGTCAGCGCCAGGGGAAGACCCACGGTCGCCGCCAGATCGAAGAGCGGCACGGGATCATCCGACATGCGCCACTCGAGCACATAGAGCGGAGTCAGGACCCACTGCTGCACCGGGTCGAGGCCCGCCTGAAAGGACCCGTCTCCGCTGAGGTTCGTCACGACGCCCAGGCCCACGCCATGCCGCCAGCGACCGCGTTGACGCCACTGGAACGCCGCCCGCGCCGACAGGTAGGCGGGCGCGAAGCGGCTCTGATCGAAGTCGTGGTTCTGCACCAAGCGCAGGCTGCTGCCGAAGCCCACATCCACGCGCACGGCCATGGGCTCCCGCGGAGCCTCGTGGTGCGCACCGGGGATCTCCTCCACCTCGGGCGCCGCGCGCAAGGCGGGTGGCAGCTCGCCCTGGCCCCGCGGCTGGGCCGACAGAGACAGGGGCGACGCCAGCAGCGTCAGGAGTGTCACCACCGCGCCGAGCCGTGGATTGGATCGAAGACCGCGCACGCCGAGACGGTAGGCGAGCGCGCCTCTGGGGTCAACGACCGAGCGCGGGTCGCCGCGGGTCGCCCTGGCGCCGGCGCCCCGGAGAACTTACGGCATGCCGGTCGGGCAGGACGGGCCAGCGAGGCAAGTCATCGGACAGCCAGCCATTCCACACAGGTAGCAACACGATTGTCCTGCCCCGCAGGGCGCGTATTCGCTGCATCCCTCTGCGCCCGGATCTCCACGACTGACGGCGCTCGCGCTGACCACGTCGGGGCGACGAGCCAGCCGCTCGACCGCTTCCGCGACCGAGGTGTCTCGTGGAACCTGTACGTATTGATAGGGCACCGACCTGCCGCGCCTTCCATCGTCATCGACCGCGGCCGGCGGCGAGATCGCGCCACCCCCCGAGCGGAGTTGTAGGCCGAGGGCGATGCGCAAATGCTCTTCTCGGCAAATGTCACGAAGGCTCGCCCCACGCACGAGGATCACGCGCACCATGCCGCCCCACGACGTCGACTCTCGCGCGGATCCGCGCTCCGGCGGATAGCGAACCTCGACGCCTCCCCAAAAGTCGTTGAAGTAGTAGTCGATTCGGCGCCCGTCTCCAGGGAAGGCATAGAGCGGCGCGTCGGGGACGCGAAATTCTCCGCACACTCGGATCATGGCTCCGGGCATCAACACCTGTCCGGCGGTCACGTCACCCGCGACCTGCATTTCGACAAGCTCGCTGCCGAAAACGCCGCGGCCACGTGGGCTGAATCCGCTGCGGTACGCGGCGGCCATCTGTGCAGTGATGGGGATCGGCTGCGCGCTGACATTTCGCAGCGTCCTCTCGAGTCGAAGCACCTGACCTGGGCGCATGTTCCACGAGCGACGACGCCGACGCCGCGATGTGCGGCTCTCGCGCTCCACGCCGTCTACGACCTGCCTGTCGAGCCGAAAGCGAGTGCGACCCCAAGGACACGGGGTGGACGTGTGATCCGCGGAAGTGGGGACGGCCGCCTCAACGGCCTCGGCCTCGGCGTTCTCGTCATCCTCTGCCGTCTCGGAGACGTGCTCGTTCGCCGCCGCATCCGAAGGCTCTGCTGTCGCAGGGGCGACGCCGACCTGATCGCTTGGCGTCACTTCGCTAGGCTGACGCGAATCAGCGGCGTTGGATCCACGCTGGGGGATCTCCGCGCCGACGACCACGGCGCCCCCCGTCGGACTGGCCGATGCGGTCGATTCTGGTCGGCGTGCGCCCGAGCAGGCGAGCAGCAGCAGACAAGCGGCGAAGAGTGGGGACGAGTTCTCGAATCGGGTCATGAATGCTGCGCAGACGTGGGGGCGGCTCGGATATTCTACCCTCTGGCCCTGCTCCGGCCAGAGCCATGGCGCTGGGTCCGAGCCACGCTGGCGCAACAGGCTACATGCTCCGCGGGATGCTCGCGCGGAGCGTGCTATAAGGCGCGCGTGTCGCGTTATCTCTCCGGCTTCCTGACCGCGAGCGTCCTGTGGGGCGCCGCCGCCGCCGTGGCCTGGGCCCTGTGGCTGCGCCCGGCCCAGAGCGTGGTGGTGGCGAGCGCGCCGGCGGAGCTCGACGCGGGGGTT
>JAADHO010000400.1 GCA_013151775.1 Deltaproteobacteria bacterium
ACGGGGGCGCCCGCGGCAGCGGACTCGGACCCCGAGCTGCCGCAGCCGAGGCCGAGGCAGAGCGTCGCTGAGAGGGCGCAGATCAGGAGGCGGCTCATTCCGCGGAACCTAGCCTGTCGAGCGCTCGCCCGCGAGCACCCATTCGCGAAGCTCGGGGAGCGGCGAACCGGAGCGCATCAGGGCGGAATGGCGCGCAGGCGCACACGCACGGTGGTGGTCCCGCTGGGCAGCTCGAGCTCGAGGTCGTGGGGAAAATAGCCGGGCGCCCGCAGCGTGATCTGGTGAGCTCCAGGACGCAGCTCCCGGGGGTGCGCGTCGAAGACTCGCGCGCTGCCGGCGAAGTGATCATCCACGTAGACGCGCGCGGTCACGGGTACGGCGATCACGCGCAGACGCGCGGGCAGGCTCTGACGCCCCTGCATTCCGCAGGCGGCGAAGAGCAGCAGCCCGAGGAGCCCGAGCGCGAAGCGCGACGTCACGAACCGCTCCCCGTGAGCTCCGGCGCGCCCGCCCGAGCCAGAATGTCGATGGGCAGGCCGACGAGCAGCACGATGGATCCATCGATCAGAGGCCGGCTGCCCAGCACATGAGCCTCTCGGGAGAGCAGGGCGTGGAGCCGCGACACCAAGGCGGGCGAGCTACCGCGGCGTGCGAGAGCCTCGTCCAGCCAACGGTGCAGCGAGAGGCGCGCGCGCGCCAAGGCGCGACGCCGCGCCGCAGACCGACGCGCGCCAAGCCTGCCCTGTTGGTCGATCACCACCCCGAGCACGCGCACGCGGAGCTGACCGGCGACGACTCGAGCCGGCTGCTCCGTGGCCGGGAGACTCTGGACAGTCTGGCCGCGCGCGCCCCCGAGGAAGAGGGATCCCAGCAGCAGAGACGCCAACAGACCGCCTCCGAGCCGCGCGCGCAGACGGCCCTTCACTCCCACTCGATGGTCGCCGGAGGCTTGGAGGAGATGTCGTAGCAGACGCGGTTCACGCCCCGCACCTCGTTGATGATACGCGTGGAGATGCTGGCGAGCAGCTCGTGGGGCAGACGCGCCCAATCGGCCGTCATGCCGTCGCGGGACTCCACGGCGCGCACGGCGATCACATGTTCGTAGGTACGCTCGTCGCCCATCACACCCACGGTGCGCACAGGCACGAGCACGCAGAAGCTCTGCCAGACCTTCTCGTAGTAGCCGGCGGCGCGGATCTCCTCCTCGAGCACCAAGTCGGCGTCGCGCAAGACGCGCAAGCGCTCACGCGTGATCGCACCCGGGCAGCGCACCGCCAGACCCGGCCCCGGGAAGGGCTGACGCCAGAGCAGCCGGTGACTCAGGCCCATGGCCTCGCCCACCTCGCGCACCTCGTCCTTGAAGAGCAAGCGCAGGGGCTCGACCAGCTTCAGGTTCATGCGCTCCGGCAAGCCGCCCACGTTGTGGTGACTCTTGATCACCGCGCTCGGTCCCTTGAAGGAGACGCTCTCGATCACGTCGGGGTAGAGCGTGCCCTGCACCAGGAAGCGCGCGTCCTCGACCTTCTTCGACTCGCGCTCGAAGACGTCGATGAAGACCTTGCCGATGACCTTGCGCTTCTCCTCGGGATCCGTGACGCCCTCGAGGGCGTCGAGGAATTCGTCGGCCGCGTCCACGTGCACGAGGCGCAGCTTCAGATGCTCGCCGAACATCTCGACCACCTGCTCGGCCTCGTGTTTCCGCAGCAGACCGTTGTCGACGAAGACGCACACGAGCCTGTCGCCGATCGCCTTGTGCACCAACATGGCGGCCACCGACGAGTCGACGCCACCGCTCAGGCCACAGATGGCCGAGGCTGCGCCGATCTGTTCGCGGATCTGCGCGACGCTCTCCTCGACGAAGGATCCCGGCGTCCAATCCGGGCTGCACCCGGCCACGTGAAAGAGAAAAGAGGCGAGCATCTCTTCACCCCGCGGGGTGTGCGCCACCTCCGGATGAAACTGCACGCCAAAGAGCCCACGCGCGACGTCCGCCACAGCGGCGAAGGGGCTATTGGCGCTGGCCGCCACGACCGCGAACCCCGGAGGCAGCGCCGTCACGCGATCGCCATGGCTCATCCACACGGAGGCGTGGCTGCCGGAGCGGAAGCCGTGGAAGAGCCCGACGGAGCCGAGCACGGAGACCTCCGCCGATCCGTACTCGCGCTCGCCCGCGGCCTCGACCTGACCGCCGAGCAGGCGAGTCATGAGCTGCATGCCGTAGCAGATCCCGAGCACGGGGACGCCGAGCTCGAAGACGCCCGGATCGACGCTCGGGGCGCCCTCCTCGAAGACGCTCGCGGGGCCACCCGAGAGGATCACGGCCTTGGGCGCGAGGGCCTTCATCTCGTCGAGGGACAAGGTGCAAGGCTGAATCTCGCAGTACACGTGACTCTCGCGCACACGTCGCGCGATCAGCTGGGTGTACTGGGAGCCAAAATCGAGGATGAGGACGCTGTCGTGAGCCATCGGCGGCGGATCTAACACGTCCGACGCCGCCGGGATATTCCCGAGACGCGGGCTCGCGTGCACTCCCTCGCCGGATCGCGGCGCATCAGCTCCCGCCGGGGGCTCACACGCGGTAGTTGGGCGCCTCCTCCGTGACGACCACGTCGTGCACGTGGCTCTCGCGCAGACCCTGGGCGCTCTGGCGCACGAAGCGGGCCTTCTCCGACAGCTCCACGACGCTTCGACAGCCCGTGTAGCCCATGCCCGCGCGCAGACCACCGACCAGCTGGTAGACCACCTTCGAGAGCGCTCCGCGATAGGGCACCCGGCCCTCGATGCCCTCGGGCACGAGCTTCTGCACGTCGTGCACGTCGCCCTGGGAGTAGCGATCCTTGCTGCCCTTGCGCATGGCGCCGAGGGAGCCCATGCCGCGGTAGGTCTTGAACGTGCGGCCTTGGTAGAGCACGAGCTTGCCTGGGGATTCGTCCGTACCGCCGAAGAGCGAGCCGAGCATCACCGTGCTGGCGCCCGCGGCCAAGGCCTTGACCAGATCGCCCGAGTACTTGATGCCGCCGTCGGCGATCACGGGCACGCCCGCGGGCTTGGCCACGCGAGCGCAGTCCGTGATGGCGGTGATCTGCGGCACGCCGATGCCGGCGACCACGCGCGTGGTGCAGATGGAGCCTGGACCGATGCCCACCTTGATGGCGTCCACGCCCGCGTCGATCAGCGCCTTGGCGGCCGGACCCGTGGCGATGTTGCCGGCCACGAGTTGCACGTCGGGGTGCTCGCGCTTGGTGACCTTCACGGCCTCCACCACGCCCAGCGTGTGGCCATGGGCGGTGTCGATCACCAGCACGTCTACGCCCGCGTCCACCAAGGCGGCCGCGCGCTCTTCGCGATCCGGACCCACGCCGATGGCCGCGCCCACGCGCAGGCGCCCGAACTCGTCCTTGATCGCGTCGGGATAGAGCTCGGCCTGGAGCAGGTCCTTTATGGTGATGAGCCCCGCCAGAGTGCCGTCCTCGTTCACGACGATCAGCTTCTCGATCCGGTGCTTGTGCAAGAGCTCCCGTGCGCGCTCCTGGGAGACCCCAGGCGGCGCCGTGATCAGCTCTCGAGTCATCAGGTCTGCGACGGTCTGCGCGAGGTTCTTCTCGAAGCGGATGTCGCGGTGAGTGAGGATGCCCGTGGGCCGCCCGTTCTCGACCACGGGCAAACCCGAGATGTTGTGCTCGCGCATGATCTCGAGCGCCTCCTCGAGGCGCTGCGCCGGGTGCACGGTGATGGGATCGACGATCATCCCACTCTCCGCGCGCTTCACCTTCAGCACCTCGCGCGCCTGATCCTGCGGCGTGAAGTTCTTGTGCAAGATCCCGAGGCCGCCTTCGCGCGCCATGGTCGCGGCCGTGCGCCACTCCGTGACCGTGTCCATGGCCGCAGAGAGCATGGGGATCTTCAGGCGCAGGCCACGCGTCAGCGGGCTCGAGAGGTCGACATCCTTGGGCAAGAAGTCGGCGTAGCCCGGCTGGAGCAGGACGTCGTCGAACGTCAGGGCCTGGGGCAGGGGCTCTTCGATCACGCACACCTCCGAGAGTGGGCCCCTGCTCGGAAACGCACAGGGGACGCGGGGCGCGGAGGATACCCCCGGCTCGGCTCGGCGGCGAGCGCCTTCAGCGTTCGGCACGCGCGCAGACCTACTCGCGTCGCGAGCGCGCGATCAGGGGATGGCGAGCGGCGGCGACTGGATCGTGCCCACACCGCGCACGTCGATCACGAAGGGATGCATGCCGTGGACGTTGGGGATGGTCACGGTGAGCGAGTCGGGTCTGGCGCGGATCACGCGCACGGGTCGACCTCCGAAGCGCACGCGGTTCTGGCGCACGCTCGAGGAGAAACCGCGACCCACGATCACCACCCGGCAGCCGGGTCGGAGGCAGCGGGGCTGAATCACGCTCACGCTCAGGGGTCCGCCGACGCGCCGACCGGGGCGTCCCCGGGGCGTCACACCGGGGGGCGCGCTGCGGATCGAGAAGGCGCCCGCAGGCATGACGCGTCCG
>JAADHO010000274.1 GCA_013151775.1 Deltaproteobacteria bacterium
CCGAGGCGGAGGCCCGCTCCCAGCAGGCGCTACGGGTCCGCACGCGAAGCCATATCGAGCCCCTCTCGGCCCTGCGCGACGTGCTCTCCCAGGTCGATGCCCATTCCCACGGGGCCCCTCCGACGCTATAGTGAGCCGAGGTCGACCTCCACCAATGCAGCTCAAACAACAGCTCAAGCTCTCACAACAGCTCGTCATGACGCCCCAGCTGCAGCAGGCGATCAAGCTGCTGCAGATGTCTCGCATGGAGCTGACGGATCTGGTGCACGAGGAGATGCTCGAGAACCCCGTGCTCGAGGACACCACCGAGTCCGGTGAGGTGCGCGAGGGAGAGCGCGATGGCGTGGCCGCCGGGGAGGCCGCGCCCGTGCCGGAGCCGTCCGCGGAAGAGATCGCGGCACGTGACGAGACCAAGGCCCTCGACGAGGCGAAGCCCGCGGACAAGGCCGAGGAATTCGACTGGGAGAAATACCTCGAGAACCAGGCCATGCAGGCGCCCATGCCCAGCTTTCGCGCCAGCGGCGGCGATGACGACATGCCCGGCTACGAGGCGACACTCACGCGCGGCGAAGATCTGGTGGATCACCTGGCCTGGCAGCTGCGCATGGGAGACTTCCAAGAGGACGAGCGGCGCTTTGGGGCGCTCGTGCTCGGCAACCTCGACGACGCGGGCTACCTGAAGCTCGAGGGCGCGGATCCAGAGGAGGTCGTGCCTCGCCTCGCGGGCGAGGCGCAGATGCATCCCGAAGACGCGGAGGAGGTGCTGAAGATGATCCAGCACTTCGATCCCATCGCCGTCGCCTCGCGCAGCCTTCAAGAGTGCCTCTTGGTTCAGGCGGAGTACTACGACATGGACGAGCTCGTCCTGCGCGTGATCCGCGATCACCTCGGCGGGCTTGAGAAGCGAGGCTACGCCGCCATCGCCCGTGAGTGCGAGGTCGATGTCGAAGAGATCTACGACGTGGCGCAGATCATCGCGGAGCTCGAGCCACGCCCGGGGCGCAATTTCAGCGTCGAAGAGCCGCAGTACATCACGCCCGATGTCTACGTGCACCGCATCGGCGATGAATACTTCGTGGTCGCCAACGACGACGGCATGCCCAAGCTCAAGATCAGCGGCTTCTACCGCTCTGCTATGGCGGACGATCCCAAGGCCAAGGAGTACATCCAAGGCAAGCTGCGATCGGCCCAATGGCTGATCCGCTCCATCGATCAGCGACGCAAGACCATCATCAAGGTGACCGAGTGCATCGTGCGCCGACAGCAGGAATTCTTCGACAAGGGCATCGAATACTTGAAGCCGATGATCCTGCGTGACGTGGCCGAAGACGTGGGCATGCACGAGAGCACGATCTCGCGGGTCACGAGCAACAAATACGTGCACACGCCGCGCGGCATCTTCGAGTTGAAGTTCTTCTTCAACAGCGCGATCCGCCGCGACCATCAGGCGGACATCGCCTCCGAGAGCGTCAAGCAGGCGATCAAGAAGCTGGTCGGCGAAGAGGACCCGAAGGCTCCTTATTCGGACCAGAAGATCGTCAGGATCCTCGCGGAGCGCGACATCAAGATCGCCCGTCGCACCGTGGCAAAGTACCGCGAGATGCTGGGTATCTTGAGCTCGTCCAAACGGAAAAAATATTTCTGACTCATGTCTGTTATCCCGACCACATACAACTGAATAGGAGATTCGATGCGTATCAATTTCACCTTCCGCAACATGGACTCGTCGGATGGAATCAGAAAATACGCATCAGAAAAAATCTCCAAGCTACAGAAATACCTACGAGTCCCACTCGACGCAGAGGTCACCGTCTCCTCCGAGCGCCACCTGCACCGTTGCGACGTCTCCATGGTCGCCGAGGGACAGCGCTACGCCGGCCACGAGATCTCCGAAGACATGTACGCCTCCATCGACCTCGTCATGGACAAGCTCGACCGTCAGGTGAGGAACACCAAGGACGCGATCAACGACCGCCGCAGGCGCTCCTAGGGCCGCAGGTCGAGCCCGCTGCAGTTCTAGCGCTCGGATCGCTTGCCCGCGGAGTCAGGCTGCGCTAATGGCCTGCCTTCGTGGCGTCGAACGGGAGCCACTGGAGTCCATCCCATCATGCAGGTCAGCGAACTCTTCAGCCAAGACCGCGTGGCCGTAGGCTGCCATCTCTCGGGCAAGGCCGAGGCGCTGGGTGCGCTCTCGAAGCTGCTCGCAGGAGAGCCCGGCCCGCCGGCCCAGGAGATCGAGGACGCTCTGGGCGAGCGCGAGCGCCTGGCCAGCACCGGCGTCGGCAGCGGCGTGGCGATCCCCCACGGTCGCGTGCCCGGGCTGGAGACCGTGCGTGTGGCCGTCATGACCTGCCCCGAGGGAGTGGAGTTCGGATCCGTGGATGGCGAACCCGTGCGCATCCTGGTGGGCATCCTCGCGCCCCAGCGCCGCCCGAGCGAGCATCTGAAGGTGCTGGCGCGAGTCTCCCGCATGTTGCGCGAGCAGGGGACGCGAGCCGAGCTGATCGCGTCGCAGGATCCGGTCGAGCTGATCGCCCTGCTCAGGACCGCGGCGAGCTGAGGCTCAGGGAGGCAGCAGGGCCCGCAGCAGGGCCGCCAGATGTCGGCTCGGGATCTGGGCGTGGGGCGTGCGCACCTGCAGCTCGACGAAGCGATGGTCTCTCAGGGCCACGGCGAGCTGATCCAGTGAGCTCTTCGCCACCGCCGCCGGACCCAGCTCGCGTCTCAGGCGTCGCGCCAGCAGCCGCGTCAGGCGGGCGGGCTCTCCGCCGGGGCGGTGCACACTGACCAGCCGCGCTCGCGGGTTTCGCGTGAGCCAGCGGGCGAAGAGCGGGCCGGCTCCGTAGAGCGCGTCGAGCAGCACGATGGCTCGCAGCTCGAGCTCTCCGTGCGCTGCGATCGCCGCCGCCGCCGTGAAACCGCCGCTGTGGGCGATCAGGATCCAGGGCCCCGGCGGCGGCGTGCCCCGACCCGACACAGCGTAGCCTCGGCGCATGGCGCCCTCGAGCAAGCGTCGGGCCTCGCCCGGCTCCACCAGCCGCCCGGGATCTCCGTCCCGGCGCAGAAACGCCAGCTGCGGGAGCAGCAGCGCGAGCGCCCGTCCCGAGTCGTCGGCGGCGTCCGCGAGTCCCCAGCCCTCACGCGTGGGCAGGCCTTCTCCGCAGGGGACCTGGCCGCGAGCGCTCAGCGCCCGCACGCACGCGGAGTAGCCGTGCAGGAACACCACCCGAGGCAGCACCTGCGCGTCCTGGCTGCCCGGTGTGAGGTGAAGCAGCAGCGCCGGCGCGTGGGCGGGCAACGCGATCAGGGGCCGATCGAGGGGCACGGCCCAGGTCTGCCCACTCGCGGGGACGTCGGCCTCCAGCGCTGCGCTGGCCGGCGTCTGGGGACGGGGCGCGGGAGCATGGCTCGGGGCCTCCGGAGAGGGCGAATTCTCGGACGCCTCGTGCTCGCTGGAGTCGACCGGCGGCTCGGGCGCAGGCGCCGAGGGAGAGCACCAGCAGCAGAGCTGTCGACGGCGACATGCCCCAGCATGGGGAGCACCCGCGACGCTGACAAGTGCTGAGGGCTGTAGTCCATTTCGGCCACTCCCCAACCGGCCCTCCGGCGCGTATGCTCAGCCTGTGGTGCCGTCGACATCGACATCGGAGCAGGGGCTGCCCCAAGCCAGGCAGGTCAAAGTGGCCGAGCTGCTGGCCGAGGAGCCCCTCGCGCAGATCGCCACGCTGCTCACGGGGGCAGACGGCACCGAGCGCATGCTCACCCATCCGCGTGTGCAGAAGAACGGCTTGGCCCTCGTGGGCCACGCCACGGGCATCGTCCCGACGCGCGTCCAGGTACTCGGGCAGACCGAGGTCTCCTATCTCCATGGACTCACGCCCGAGGAGCGTCGCGAGCGCCTGCGCTTCTTCTTGGGCATGAAGCTCTCCATGTTGGTCATCACCCGCGGCGTAGCTCCCGCGACGGAGATGATCGAGGAGGCCTCGGCGACCCAGACGCCTCTGGTGCTGATGCCCCAGCGCTCGAGCCGAGCCATCCAGCTGCTCCACGCCAGCATGGATCGCCTGCTCGCGCCCCAGTGTACGGTCCACGGCGTGTTGGTGGACGTTCACGGAATAGGCGTCCTGTTGATGGGACCGAGCGGCGTGGGCAAGAGCGAGTGCGCGCTCTTCCTGGTGGAGCGCGGTCACCGCCTGGTCGCGGACGATCAGGTCATGTTGCGCTTGCTCGCCGACGATCGGATCGCGGGCCGGCCTCCTCCGCTGCTGCGTCACCACCTCGAGGTGCGAGGCATCGGCATCATCAACGTGCGCGATCTTTTCGGCGCCACGGCCGTGCGCGGAGAGTGCCCGGTGGATCTCGTCGTGGAGCTCTCCCACTACTCCGACGACGCCGACTACGATCGTCTCGGGCTCGACGACCAGAGTCACGATCTGCTCGGGATTCAGGTCCCGGCGCTCGAGATCCCGGTGCATCCGGGGCGCGACATGGCCGTGCTGCTCGAGGTGGCGGCTCGCAATCAGCTCCTGAAGCGCGCGGGCCATCACGCGGCGCGACGCTTCGTCGAGACCCTCAGCGGCGCGCTGGGTGTGCCGGAGGATCCAGACGCATGAGCGCTCCCGCCTCGCCCTCGGCTCCGAAGCCCGTGCACGTCATCGTGGTCACGGGCATGTCCGGCGCCGGACGCTCCACGGCGTTGAACGTGTTGGAGGATCTCGGCTTCTTCTGCGTCGACAACCTGCCCCCGGCGCTGGCGCCCGGCCTGCTCGAGAGGGTCGTGGTCGGCGAGGAGATCTCCCGCGTCGGGCTCGGAGTCGACGTGCGCACGCGCGGCTTCTTGGAGGGCGCGGAGGAGGTCTTCGAGGCGCTCGAGGAGACCGGCCACGAGGTCGACGTACTCTTCCTCGACTCCGCCGACGACGTGCTCGTGCGTCGCTTCAGTGAGACGCGGCGCCCGCATCCCCTCTCTCCGGGCGGTGATGTGCTCAGCGGCATTCGACTCGAGCGGGAGCGTCTGGGTGCGCTGCGAGCCCGCGCTGGTCACGTGATCGACACCACCGAGCTCTCGGTGCACGACCTGCGTCGCGCCTTGGTCGATTGGGTCGCGCGCGGAGGCGGCAGGCCGCGCATGGTCACGCGTGTGATCTCCTTCGGCTTCAAGTATGGCGTGCCCGTGGACGCCGACTTGGTCTTCGATCTGCGCTATCTGCCCAACCCACACTTCGTCCCCGAGCTGCGTCCGCTGCTCGGCACGGACCCGCCCGTGCGCGACTTCGTGCTCGCCCTCGAGGAGGCGCAGGCGCTGCTCGAGGATCTGGTCCGCATGCTCACTCGCCTGATCCCCCTCTACGAGCGAGAGGGCAAGGCCTACCTGACGATCGCCATGGGCTGCACCGGCGGACACCACCGCTCCGTCGCCTTGGCCGAGGAGCTCGCCCAGCGTCTGCGCGAGGGCTCCGAGCGAGAGTTCAGCGTCTCCCACCGTGACGCCAAGCGGGGACCGGGATGACCGTGAGGGGGCGCTTCGAGATCGTGAACGAGCTTGGTCTGCACGCGCGTGCGGCAGCCCGGCTGGTGCAGGTGGCGAGCGCGCACAGCGCCCAAGTGCGCATCGCCAAAGACGGGCGTGAGGTGGACGCTAAGAGCATCATGGGGCTGCTCCTGCTCTGCGGTCAGCGCGGCAGCTCCCTCGAAGTGACCATCGACGGTCCGGATGAGGCCGAAGCCCTCGACGCCATCGGGGAGCTGATCCGCGGGCGCTTTGGAGAAGAGAGGTGAGCGTCAGCGGGCGCGTCGCCCTGCGAGGCATCCCCGCCTCCCATGGCGTGGCCGTCGGCCCCGTGGTGATGCTCGATCGCAGCCGAGGGCCCGTGCCCCGGCACACCATCGAGCCCGCGCAGGTCTCGGCGGAGATCGAACGGCTGCGTGCTGCCATCGAGGCCTCGCGTCAGGAGATCGAGGCCGTGCGTGACTCCCTCGCAGAGTCCGCCCACTCGGACTACGGCCTGATCCTCGAGGCGCACCTGCTGATGCATCGAGACGAGCTCTTGGTGGACGCGGCGTGTCGGCGCATCCAGCGAGGGAAGATCAACGCCGAGTGGGCCCTGCGGCGCACGGTGGACGAGCTGAAGCTCCCGCTGGAGCAGGCTGGTAGCGGCTATTTTCGCGAACGGGCCGCGGACGTGGAGCACGTCGGGCAGCACATTCAGCGCCACCTGACGGGTGAGGGCAGCGTGCTGCCGCCGGTGGATGCGCCCTCGATCTTGATCGCCACGGACCTCAGCCCTGCGGACGCGGCGCGCCTGCTGCGCAGCGAGATCCGCGGCCTGGTCACGGCCACCGGCGGCGCCACGGGTCACACGGCGCTGTTGGCCCGAGCGCTCGAGATACCCGCCGTCGTGGGCGTGCGTGGCGTGTTGGCCGCCGTGGACGCCGGAGAGCCGGCCATCGTCGATGGCCTGAGCGGAGAGGTGGTGCTGCGCCCCGATCCGGCCGAGGTCGGGCGCGCTGCGTCGCGGGCCGCCCGCCACATGGCCTTCGTGCGCGGGCTGCGCGAGCGTCACGACTCGCCGGACGTCACGGCGGATGGCGTGCCTTTCGAGGGCTGGGCCAACATCGAGCTGCCCGCGGAGGCGGCGCTGGTGGCCCACGACGAGGCGCCCGGGATCGGCCTCTACCGGACGGAGTTTCTCTACCTCGGCCGCGAGCAGGCGCCTAGCGAGGACGAGCAGACGCGCATCTACTCCGACGTGGTCAGCGTGATGGCCCCGGGGGCGGTGGTCTTTCGCACCTTCGACCTCGGCGGCGACAAGCTCCCGGCCCACGCCGCGCCCTGCGCCAACCCGGCCCTCGGCCTGAGGGCGATTCGTCTCTCCCTCGCGGACCCCGACTTCTTCCGGGAGCAGGTGCGGGCGATCTTGCGCGCGGGGGCTGCGGGCAGCGCAAAGTTGATGTTTCCCTTGGTGTCGACGCTCTCGGAGTTGCGCCAAGCGCGCGCCTTGGTCGAGCGCTGCGCCTCCGAGCTCGAGGCCGAGGGCGTCGCCTTCTCGCGTCTACCCGTGGGCTTGATGATCGAGGTGCCTTCGGCCGCGCTGATGGCCCAGACCCTGGCCGCCGAGGTCGACTTCTTCTCCGTCGGCACCAACGATCTCGTGCAGTACACGCTGGCCGTGGATCGCGGCGACGCGCGCCTCGCTCCCCTGGCGAGCAGCCTCGATCCTGCCGTGCTGCGATTGCTCGACATGACCGCGCGCGCGGCCGAGGGGGCGAGCATCGGTCTGTCCATGTGCGGCGATATGGCGAGCGATCCCATCGCCCTGCCCCTGGTGCTCGGCTTGGGCTATCGACGCCTCAGCGTGCCGCTCTCGTCGCGCCCCTTGGTGCGGGAGGTCGCTCGGCGGGTCCGCCTCGAGCAGGCGCGAGAGCTGGCGACCGAGGCTCTGGGCGTCGCCACGGCCGAGGAGGTGCGCGCGCTGCTAGTGGCCGGCTTCGGCGCTCAGCTCGGCGAACTCTGGCGCGAAGAGGGTCTCGAAATGTAGCGCGTCCTAGGGCGCGGGGCAGTGGCCAGCGCTCCACAGCTCCTGGAGGACGCCGCGATAGGGATAGCCGACGTGCTCGCCCACGGGGCGGCCCTGGGCGTCGAGCAGGCGGAAGCGCGGCACGCTCTCGATCCGGCCGAGGGGGCTGGCGCCCAGCAGCAGCGCGCGAGTGGGATCGTAGGCGATGGGGAAGGGCGGCGTCAGGGCGTGCTGCCAGGCGTCGGCCAATTCGGCGGGGCTCTCCTCTATGGCCAGACCGAGCACGGAGACCTCGGGGTGCGCCTGAACGAAGGCGCCGAGGGGCCGCAGAGAGGCTTGGCTCGCGCCGTCGAAGGTGGCGAAGAGGAAGAGCAGAGTGCAACGGCCCCGCAGCTCCGAGAGCTCGATCCAGCGCCCGTCGGTGGTCCGCACGCGCAGGTTGACAGGTGGCTCCCCGCTGGGCGTGGCCGAGCTGCCGAGCATGGGCGTGTCGTGAGCCTCGGAGCGGGGGGGCTCGGGGCGGACCTGACTCGTCGCCCCTCCGCAGCCCAGCGCGCCGAGCAGCAGGCCGAGTCCTAGGAGGCGAGGGCCGCGTCTCATTCTCCCTGCTTGCGCTGGCCGACGAAGCCGTCGTCGCGGTCCTTGAAGAGCACGTTGAAGCTGGTGAGCGAGCCGTAGCAGCCCGTGATGTATTGTTGGAGTTGAGCCTTCTCGGAGTCCGCCAGACCCTTGTGGGCGTTCACCTTCTGCTCCAGCACGCGCAGCTTATCGCGCACCATCACGATCTTGTGGAAGAAGGCGTCGATCGGCATGCGCTTCTCCTGTGTGCCGTCCTTGCCCGGGACGAGCACCACCTCGCCACCGTACCAGCGCTCGGAGATGGTGACATCCCGCACGCCGGTCTCCTCGAGTAGGACCTCGCGCAGAACCTGCCTGAAATCGTCCATATCCATATCGATGTCCACTTCCTTCGGCAGAGGTTTCGGGGGCGGTGGCCCCTCTGCTTCTCGATAGCGCCGCGGTGCACCCGCGACCTTCTTGCGTTTGAGTGCGCTCGCGAAGGAGGCGCCCAAGGGTTTGTGACTCGAGCAGGTAGCGGTGTCCGCGAGGGGCGATGGCCAGCAGCCCAGGCGACAGTCTCCCGAGGCCGCGCCCGCCTCGTCTCGCCCGAGCTCGATGAAGAAGCCACAGGTTCCGCAGCGACCGTCGAGGTTCCGTTCCACGCCGGGAGGCTACCACGCCGACGTGCTCGAGGCCGCCGTTTACCCGTGACGTCTGCGCTGGCGCCAGAACCACAGCGCGAAGACCAGCGTGGCGATCAGTAGCCCGATCCAGGGGGCCGCCATGTGCAGGTAGAAGTGCAGCAGGCTCTGCTGTCCGCGTACGGGGCCACGCGCGCTTCCGTCTGCGCACACGAAGGGCTCGCCCGGGACGTAGCTGCAGCGCTCGAGCAGCGAGCCGTCCGCCAGGCGGGCCTCGAGGGTCACCCGCTCTCCGTCCACGAGCACGCCCATGAAGTGGTGCACGGGCACGAAGGCCAGGCGGTAGGCGGGCGCCCGGTCGACGGTGTAGAGGGGCGCCCCGCCGCCGCCCGTGACGATGTACTTCAGGCCCGCCGCCTCGCCCCGCTCGTAGAGGTGGTCGTGGCCTTCGAAGACCAACTCGACTCCAGCGTCGCGCAGGGCGTCCTCGAGGCCTTGGGCGACGAGCCTCAGGTTGGGGCCGTGGTAGCCGCTCGAGAAGGGGCCGTGGTGCAGGGCGGCGAAGAGGTGCGGGACCTGGTCTGCCCGGGCGCGCGCCAGCTCCGAGTCGAGCCAGCGGCGCTGGGCCGTGCCCGCGGCGACGTCGCCGTTGGAGTTGAGCACCAGCACGCGCACGGGGCCCCAATCGAAGG
The DNA here is from genome assembly GCA_013151775.1 of Deltaproteobacteria bacterium. Classification (GTDB taxonomy): domain Bacteria; phylum Myxococcota_A; class Polyangia; order Polyangiales; family Houyiibacteriaceae; genus JAADHO01. The sequence continues at coordinate 9,412 of JAADHO010000274.1, forward strand.
CGTAGTAGGCTTCCGTCTGGCCCGCCGCGAGGGGTGTGCGCACGAAGCGCCGATACAGCCTGCTGCCCGCGGCGCGGGGGTAGAGCTCGTGGTTGCCGAGCACGGGGAAGAGCGGGACGTGGGCGTAGAGTGTGCGCGCCTCTTGGAAGAAGCTCTGCCAGTCGTCGACGCTGCCGCCCGAGTAGACCATGTCGCCCGTGTTCAACACGAACTCGGGCTCGAAGGCGTCCACCGCTTGGGCGATGGCGTGGTGCGCTGCGGGGTCGCTGCGGTTGTCGCCGTAGACCGCGAAGCGCGCGCGTCTGGCCGTGCTGGCGTGCGCCGTCCTCAGCGTGCCGCCCAGTGTCTGGCCCCCGGGCAGCTCGAGCCGGTAGCGGTAGGAGGTCGCGGGCGTGAGCCCTCGGAAGGTCAAGGCGTGCACCCGGCCGTCCGTCTCGTCCCGCGCCTCGAAGAGCTGCTCGTCGTGCTTCAGCTGGGCGGACACCTGACCCGAGGTGCTCAACTCGAGCATCAGCGTCGCGCGCTCGCGCTCCACGTCCATCCAATAGGGAGACTTCCTCAGCGCTGGCTGGGCGATCGCCGTGGACAGGCCGAGGCAGACGCCGAGAGCGAGTCGTATGCAGGCGGCTGCTGCGGCCACGGATCGCCTCATGGCAGCAAGCTCTCGAGCCAGTCCCCGAGCTCCTCCCGGCGCGACGCCTCGTCGGGGACGGTCGCCACGCGATCCTCTGGACCGAAGCGTACCAGGCCGTGGTCGCGCAGGGCGGTCAAGGCCGTGAGCAGGCGCGGCTTCGAGATGGACTCGCGCAGCTCGATCTCGCCCGCGAGGTAGAGCCGCTGACCCAGGGTCAGGGCGCGCTTCACCCACTCCCTCTTGGTCGGCTCTTCCCCGGGCGCGAGGGCCAGCAGGGCCAGCCGGTAGCTCTCGACGTAGGTGTGGAGCATCGAGGCGTAGAGGGCGACGCGCCCGCCGCGCTTGCCCAGGCCGATGCCGTCGTCCCCTCGCCTCAGCTCGCCGTCTTTCACCATGCGCGCCAGGCTCTCCTCGAAGATCTCGTCGAAGGGGGCGTCCGCCCGATACATGAACTCGTACTTGAAGAGCCGCGAGAGCCTGCGTGCCGCCTCGCGCAGTTCCTCGAGGGCGACGCAGTTCGACGCCGAGCGCATCACGGGGGTGGCGATCACGGCGCTGGCGACGAAGAAATGCAGGATGTTGTTCTTATAGTATTCGAGCGCGATGCGTCGCTCGTCGGCGATGGCGTAGATGGGCTCCTCGCCCTCGCCGGGCGTGCTCACGAGTCGCGCGTCCAGGAAGAGCGCCAGGGCCTGATCTCGGGTGTCGTCGCGCAGCCGGCCCTCCGCGTCGAGGATCGGCGTGGCGACGCGCGCGCCACGGGCCGCCAGCGCCTCGACCAGCTCCTGCGCGGTCTGCGTCAGCTCGCCGCGCGAGATGCCGCGCTTCCGGTGCACCAGCAGCGCGCTCGCCATCAGCGCCGCCGGCGTCACCACCGTGACGCGATCGATCTCGTGGCTCACGCGATGGGCGAGGCGCTGCACCAGCGCTCGTCGGCGTCGCGGAGTCAGGGGCGTCCGCGGATCGTCTCCCGGCTCGAGGGCCTCGGCGCGGATCTGCTCGAAGCGCAGGATCTCGCCCACCTGCACGTAGAGCCGGCCATAGCGCGCGCGCAGGATCTTCGGCGTGCGCAGCAGCCCGCCCACGTCCTCGCGCTCCTTCTCCCCACCGCCCAGCTCGTGCACATAGGAGCGCTCCTCCACCACGCGCTCGTAGCCGATGGAGACGGGCACGAAGGCGACGCGCCGCGCGTTCAGCTTCAGGGCGTTGTCGACCACCATGGAGAGCAGCCCGTATTTGGGCGGCAAGAGCTTGCCCGTGCGTGAGCGCCCTCCCTCCAGGAAGAACTCGATGGGCGAGCCTTCGACCAAGAGCTTGCGCACGTAGGCGTCGACCAGCGCCGCGTAGAGCTTCTTGCCCTTGAAGCTGCGACGGATGAAGAACGCGCCGCCACGGCGCAGGACGGGTCCGAGGGGCCAGAAGCTGAGGTTCTCGCCCGCGGCGATCAGCGGAGGCGAGAGCGCGTGTTCGTAGAGGACATAGCTGAGCACCAGGTAGTCGACGTGGCTCTTGTGGCTCGGCAGCAGCACGACGGCGCCATCGCGCATGGCCTCGCGCAGCCGCTCCATGCCCTCCTCGTCGATCACGATGCCGTCGTAGATGCGGCTCCAGACCCAGTTCAGCACGCGATGCAGGAAGGCGATCATCGTGGGCGTCTGGCGCGCCGCCAAGCGATTCAGGATGCGCCGCACCTTGCGCTCGACCGCCGCACGGCTCTTGCCCGTGGTGCGCATCTCGGACTCGATGGGTTTCTGTACCCGGGGTGAGCGCAGGAGCTCCTCCTGCATGCGCCCCACCGTCTTCTTGCGCGGGCCGAGCACCACCGTGCGCTCGCGCTCCATGCGCCGGAGCAGGGCGTAGCGCACCTTGTCCGCGATCTCCTCGTCCGTGAGGTCGGTGTGCTGCCCAATGAATTCCGCGAGGTCGAAGGGCTCGCCCGAGCGCAGCTTGGCGTTCTTGTAGTTGAGCAGAAACTGAAAGAGCACGCGCACGCGCCCGGGCCACTCCACCGGCCCGAAGAGGAAGTCGACCACGCTGGGCTTCGGCTGAGGAGGGCGCATGCTGAAGACGAAGGTCTGGGGCAGGAGCAGGATCGGCGTGTCGAGCTCGCGCTGGGTCACGACCAGCGTGCGGATCAGATCCGCCTCGAGCTCTTGGCCCTTGCGACCCGCGCGGCCCAGGCGCGGCGGTCGGCGCAGGAAGAGCTGCGCGCTCTGGCCACCGACGATCACCTGCCTCAGCGCCTCCTCCTCGGGGATCTGCCGGCGCAGGCGCAGGCGCCGATCACCCTTGCCGAAGGGCTCGAGGATCCACAGCCCGAGGTCGTTGACGAAGCGGACCAAGGGCAGACCGAAGCGCTTCACCAGAAAGTCGAGGCAGAGGAAGTCGAGGATCGAGATGGAGCGCATCACGTAGACGACCACGCCGCGGCGCGCCGACTCGCGCACCTTCGTGCTCCAGCTCTCGTCCACGCGGATGTGAGCGAAGAAGCGCCGATACACCCAGCGCAGCAGCGCGTTGGGCCGATAGGGCGTCGCCTGCTCCTCGGAGCCAGCTGGATCGTCGTGCGCCATGGGGGTCGAGACCCTAGCTCGCTTGGGTGGACGGATCACCCGCAGGGCGAGGATCGAAGGTCAACGCAGGCGTGTCGTGACCTCGATCTCCTCACGCCAGGAGATGGAGCGTCCGAGGCGCGGACCCCGCTCGAAGAGGCCCGTGAGCGCTTGACCGACGCAGTCGACGAAGCCGCCCTCGGCGTCGCCCGTGGGGGTGATGCTGATCTGACCCGTGTAGACGTCGTAGTCGCCCATGTCGCGCAGGCGCGTGGTGAGGTCGACGGTCAAGGCCGCGCTCGCGCTGCGCTCGTGGCGAGACTCCCAATCGTGGATGAAGCAGCCGGCGATGGCGCGGGTCGCGTCCTCGCTCTGCAGGCTGGCGCGCACGGCCTCGTAGCCGGCGATGTCCCGATCGGGCAGCTCCAGGGCGATCTCCACGGCGTCCACGGTCGGTCGAGACGGGTCTTCGGTGAAGAAGCGCGCCGCGGGCTGATCGCGATCGAAGAGGCTCAGGTCGAGTCCGTCGTAGCGCAGGCGTCCGACCGCGCGCTCGACCTGTCGCCGGGACGGGTCTCCGGGCAGGGATCCCCGGAAGCAGGCGTCGGCGCGTCGGGCCGCGATCTCTCGCTCTTCGGGCGTCTCCGCGGCTCGCAGAGCTGCGCCGGCAGCGCCGCACAGCGCCTCCGCTGGGACGGGCGCGTCGTGCGCCTCATACGCCTCGAGCACTCGGTCGTAGGTGCGCACGGCGCCGCTCACGTCTCCCGCCTCGAGCTGGGCCAGAGCCGCCGTGGTCAGCACCTCGCCCATCACGCTGGAGCGACGAAATCGGCAGACGCTGGCGACGCATACCTGCTCGCCGGCGCAGTCGGAGCGCCCGCCACAGGTGGTCCCCGAGGGCACACCGGTGGGCGCGTAGTTGGGGGCGTCCGCGCTGGGGCGGGTGCCGGCCGCCGCGTCGGCGGATCCCGGGTTGGGGCGCGGCGGGCAGCCCGCGATCAGCGTGAGCAGGCAGGCGGTGACGAGGACTCGAAGGTGGCGCATGGGGTGAGCTCCAGGGTGACGAGGCGGCGGTCGGGCCTCTGGCCCCGATCGGTCAGAAGCGAGACGTGAGCCCGAGCGTGAGCGCCAGGGCGTCGGTGTTCGGGACATCGGCTCCACCATAGTGGAACGCGCGGAAGTCGAAGCGGATCAGGTCCGCCTTGGCGACGATGCGGAAGCCGTCGAAGATCCCGAGCACGTCTCCGTCCTCTCCGGGCGGGAGGTCGTAGACGAGGCGCAGTCCGTAGGTGATGTTGCGCATGCTCGAGAGTTCGCGATCCCCCGTGAAGTACTGGCCCCGCGGTTGCCGGACGTAGTTGTCCGAGAAGAAGACGGCGGCGGTCTGATCGTAGAAGCGCACCCGGCCTCGCAACCTCAGGCCGCCCGAGATGGTCTGCTCGTAGGCGCCCTCGGCGGTGACGGAGCGGAGGTCCCAGCTGTCGCGGTAGACGCGCCCCGACAGCTGAAGCGCGCCGTGGAGCGGTTTGACCCACAGGCGGGCGCTGAGCCCCGCGGCGTAGCGGGCGCGGTTCTCCGGGGGGTTCTCCATGGCCGCTGAGCGGCCCAGCCAGACCGCGCGATAGGGGCTGCCCTGGAAGCCGTTGAGGATCTGGGCCGTGAGCGTGAACTGGGTGGTGAAGACGGGCGCCCAGGCCTGCGTCCAGCTGCCCTGAAAGGTCGAGAGGTCGAGCTTGAAGTAGGTGCGGTCGTCCGCGCTGAAGCAGCCGGTGGAGGAGGGCAGACGTTGGCGATCCACGGCCTCTTGGGCCCGCGGCTGGTTCAGGGCGCAGGCGCGATCGAAGCCCCGCGCGTAGCTGATGTCGAAGGTGGTGTTGCGCTCGAAGAGCTCCGAGTGGGCCGAGACGCTGAAGCCATGCGACTGATAGTCGCTCTCCGTACCATAGGCGTAGTCGACGCTCAGGTCGGCGAAGTCGCTGTGCAGCGTGAAGCCCGCGCTCGCCGTGTGCCGAATGTCGTTCAAGGTCGTCGCGCTGGTGATGGCGTCCACCGCCCCACCGGGCGCGTCGACCACGGCGACGCTGGCGCCGCTGACGATGTCCGCCTCGTAGCCTGCGCGCAGCGTGAGCGCGTCGGCGATGGTGCCGTCGATGGTCAAGGAGGGGGTGAGGACGGTCATCTTCAGACCTCCTCCCGCGTCGTGGTAGAGCGAGGTGGTCAGGTCCACGCCGCCGTCCGCTCGGGCGCCGGCGGCTAGCGAGATCGCCGCGAAGGCCAAGACCAGAGTGCTCTTTCTGGGCGAGGAAGTCAGTTGCATCCGCATCCGCCCCCGGTCACCGATCCCGCTCCGAAGGAGCCCTCGCGGTTGCTCGTCACGTGCTGCTCGTGGGCGCCCGCCGTGCCCTCGTTTCCGAAGGTCATGGACGGATCCGAGAGGAACTCCTTGTCCGACGGGCGCACAGTCACGCAGCCCGCTCCCCAGACGAGGGCGCTCGCCACGCACGCGATCACGACCAATGCGCGGCGTACCGAGCGTCCTGTGCGCCGCCCGCTGAGAGCCTTGCGGTCAGAAGAAGACGGTGAGTCCACCACTGTATTCCTCCTTTGCGACATAGCGGTTCGCCTCGAAGAAGGCGTAGGCCCGGGCTTCGATGCGCACGATCAGGCGGTGACGGAAACCGAAGCGAAGGCCGCCGCCTCCGTAGAGCATCGCGCTCATCCCCGACTCGAGCAGGAAGGTGTCGGCGTTGGGTGTGCTCTGGGCGACGCCGCCGCCCACCACCACGTAGGGCACCACGGGCGAGCGCGGGAAGACGTTGAGGATCCCTCCGAGGCCGCCGATCAAAAGCCTGCCCGCCTTCGAGACGCTGGCCGCCGCGGTCAGCTCGATGCCCGCCTCCGGCGCGAGGTAGATCGCCGGCCTCAAGGCCATGAAGCCTCCGTCTCCGAGCATACCGAAGGTGATGGCGATCTCGCCGTGGGCCTCGGGCAGAGGCGGCGGGGCGAAGAGCCGCGGCCAGAGGCGTCCCCCGCTGGCCTCGTCGTCGCTCACCTCGTGGACATAGACGGCGCTCCCGAGCACGAAGGCGTGCGTTCCGTCGGGGCGCTCCACCTCGAACCAGAAGCCGCGGGTCGCGCGCCCGCGCACGGGCAGGACGTCTCCGCGCAGGGCCAAGCCCACCTGCCGGTAGCCGGCGCCTGGCCCACTGCGCAAGGCCGCCGAGTCTACGATGATCCGCGCGTAGGGGCTGGTGTCGACCTCGTCCTCGACCTGCTCGTCGTCTTGTGCGTGGGCGACATGGCCCACGACCGACGCGGCGAGAGCGCAGGTCAGCCCCAGGGCGAGCCTTCGTCGGAGCGTTTCTGGTGTCGCGAGGCGCCCGCGGAGAGTCATGGGCCGCCCGTCGTCAGCCACTCGAAGATCAGCATGGCCTCGGGGCTGTCTTCATCGAAGATCTTCCGAGCGTGGGAGTCGAGCTGCACGGGGCGCCGGTAGAAGGGACTCGAGAGGGGGTCGCTCTGCACGGTGAAGCGGACGGCGTCGAGGTTTCGCCGGTAGCTCTCGGGGATGGGCCCGGTCGGCGTGTTTCCGTCGCACTCCGGCGGCAGCACCGTCTCGCCCAGCGGGTCGAGGCGCAGGGCCGAGCGCGCGCTGTGGCATGAGCCCCCTTCGCCCGAGATGCCGGACGCGCAGCGTGACGCTGCGATCACCTCGGGCTGGATACGGCAGAAGAAGAAGCTCTCGTCGATCACCACGTCGGGTGGAACGAAGTTATCACCCGGATCGATGGTGGCACAGGAAGCGCAAGCCAGGAGCAGGGCAGTGGCGGTGAGGCAACGCACGGGCGTAGCCTGCCAAACTTCACGCCAGCGGGTCAACGCCGACACGCCTCGGCTCGTCACTTCTCTGCCCAGCGCCCGCCGCAGACCCGCATGGCAGTCGGCGTAACACATCCCGCACGAACTGCTAGGATGCGGCTGAGATGCGGGATTCTCTCAGAACGGCAAAGGTCGGCTTGCTCGTGGTGGTGGGTTTGGTGGCGGCCTTCGCCATCTATCGCTACGTCGAGGAGCGCGCCTCCGGCGGTGACGGGTACCGCGTCTATGCGCTCTTCGACGACGCGCGCGGGCTCGTGCCCAAGAGCCGGGTGGTGATCGCGGGCATCCCCGTCGGCATCATCGATCGCATCACCCTCGATGGCACGATGGCCCGCGTCGACATCGTGATCAACGACGGCGTGGCGCTGCATCGTGACGCCTCGGTGGCCATGCGCACCGAGTCGCTGCTCGGGGAGAAGATCTTGATCCTCAACCCGGGCACCATGACCTTGACGACGGCCGGTGATCCCGTGGTCCCCTTGATGGAGGAGGGCGGGCGCATCACCGTGGCCGCGAGCTCGCCCGGTATGGACGAGCTGATGGCTCAGATGAGCCGCGTGCTCGAGAACGTTCAAGGCGTGACGCAGCAGCTGAATCGGTCCTTCGGCACCGACGCCGCGGGCGCGCAGATGAGCGCGGCTCTGCAGAGCCTCTCCGAGGCGCTCGAGGCCGTGAACCGGACGATTCAGTCGAACGAGGAGGCGATTCACCACACCCTCGAGAATATCGATCGAACGACCACCGCGGCCCAACCTCACGTCGCGGAGATCCTAGAGCACGTGGAGTCGGCGACCCGCAACGTGGCAGAACTGCTGAGTGAGCGACGCCCGGACCTGGATCGGGCCACGGGTGAGCTCGACGACACCATCGCCTCGATCCACTCCGCCGCGGACGAGCTGAACGGCGTGCTCGAGGACACGCACGACGTGACGGGGCGTGTGGCGCGCGGCGAAGGGACGATCGGTCGTCTCACCTCGGACGAGACCTTGATCGACGAGGTCGAGGGTGCGGCCGAGGGCGTGAACACGCTGGTGGGCGGGTTGGCGCGCCTGCGCACCGTGGTGGAGCTGCGCAGCGAGTACAACTTCTTCGCTAGCACCTTCAAGACCTACTTCTCCATACGCCTGATCCCGCGCGAAGATCGCTACTTCTTGGTCCAGCTGATCGACGATCCGCGCGGCTTTCGCTCCGTGACGCGCACCACCGTGCAGCGCACTCCGCCCGCGCCGGGCGAGGCCTATCAGTACACGGAGCAGCGCAGTACCGTGACCGAGAAGCTGCGCTTCTCCATCATGCTGGCCAAGCGCATCGGCTTCGCCACCTTCCGCTTCGGGCTGCTCGAGTCCACCGGCGGCCTCGGTGTCGACCTGCACGTCTTCGAGGATAGGCTCGAGCTCACCACCGACGTCTTCGACATCGGCGAGCAGATCTTCCCGCGCCTGCGCCTGCGCGCCGCCTTCGAGGTGGTGTCTCGGGTCTGGATCTTGGGCGGTGTGGACGACGCTCTGAACGACAGCAACGACTTCTTCCTAGGCCTGATGCTGCGCTTCGACGACCAAGACCTGAAGACGATCTTGCCCTTCGTAGGCGGCATCAGCGGGGGGCTCTGATGGGCTCGCTCCGGAAGCTCGCTCAGGGCGCCGTCGCCGCGCCGAAGCGCATGGGGATAGGCTTCTTCTCCGGCCTCCGATACCCCTTCCGGGGCATGCGCTTCGTCTACGGAAAGCACCCGGACCTGGTGCGTTTCTGGCTCCCACCGATCGTGATCACGGGCATCATGCTGGTGTTGGTCTTCGGCGGCGTCTTCCACTACCACGACGCGATCACGGACTGGATCTGGACGGCTCCAACGGGAGAGTCTTTCTGGGCGTCCGTCGGGCGCTTCTTCCACGGCCTGCTCGACGTCGTGCTCGGTGTGATGTTGGTCCTCGGCGGGTTGGTCGCCGTGATGCTCTCGACCAGCGTGCTCGCGGCGCCCTTCAACGACGCTCTGAGCGCCGAGGTGGAGCGCCTGGTGACGGGCGCGGATGGCCCACCTTTCCGCTTCTCGACCATGCTGCGCGATCTGCTGCGCACGGTTGGCATGGAGTTGGTCAAGCTCCTGCTCTACGCGCTGGTGATGCTGCCGCTCTTCGTGGCCTCGCTGATGCTGCCGGTGGTCGGACAGATCCTCTACTCCGTCTTCGGCTTCCTCTTCACGGCCATGTACTTCGCCCTCGACTACATCGACTGGCCCGCGACCCGTCGAGGTCGAGGCGTGGGCGCCCGACTCGGGATCGGGCGAAAGCAGTTCCCGTCCATGTTCGGCTTCGGCACCGGCGTCTGGCTCTTCCTCTTCATCCCCTTCCTCAACCTCTTCTTCATGCCCGCGGCGGTGGCGGGCGGTACGCTGCTCTTCCTCGACCTCGAAGGTGCCGAAGGGGAAGCTCTCTCGGAGCCCTGATCCTGCACCGAAGAGACTCGTCGGGGCAGGCGCGAGTGAATCGAGAGCCCTCGGGCGCGTCCAAGCTTCGCGTGGTGTTTTCCATCTCGGCGCCCCGCTGGTATCGTTCGCCGGCTTTCCGACAAGCCATGGCAAAGCTTCGCGTTTTGCCCAGGAGACTCCCATGAAGCGAGTTCTACAAAGCGTGCTCTTCTCGAGCCTGATCGCCCTGGTGTTCACCCTGTCCAATGTGACCACGATGGCCGACGCACAGCGTCGCCGCCGCCGCCACCCGCGCCGGCAGGCCGCGCCCACCGAGGCCCCTCGCAGCGACGCCATCGCCCCGGCCTTGGGCGATATTCGTTGGGGCATGACCAAGGACGAGGTGCTGCGCTACTTCACCAAGCAGGTGCACGAGGAATTTCATCCGCGCCTCACCAAGGCTCCGGGCGCCATCGAGGAGGATCAGATCCGTCACGAGATGACCGAGAAGATCCGGCGCATCCGGGACAGCTACATTCGCTTCGGTGGGCAGACCACCGGCTACGACTCGGGCTTCCTGCGCGAGGAGTTCACGCACAACAACGGCGAGTCGATGCTGCGCGTGCAGACGGCGCAGTCGGACGACTACTACTTCTTCATCCGTGGGCGGCTGTGGAAGTGGTACCGCGCGTTCAACTCGTCGGTCTTCGGAGGCGCGAGCTTCGATCAGTTCGCGGCCGCTCTGCAGGGGCGCTTCGGGCCCGCCTGGGAGCGAAATCAGCCCACCCATGAAGGTGGAGAGCGCGTGCATTGGCTCGAATGGCAGGACGACGACACGCACCTCCGGGCCATCGACAACAACAGCTTCTACGGTTTCTATTGTCTGGTCTTCGAGAGCAAGGAGACCTTGGGTCGCTTGGCTCAGCTTCGAACCAACCAGAGTCGTCGCACCAACACGCACCACTCCTTGGTGGACGCCGTGACCTCAGGTGAAGGCGAGCCCGCCAACCCCGACACCAACCCCGACATCATCGATCGCATCACGGGTCACATCCGCCATCGACAGGACGCGCCCGAGGAGGACGGGGATAACCGTCAGGAGCGCCGCCGCTCGGGTGATTCCGTCGGCAACGATCCCCTGCGAGGGTTGTGAGCCCAGGTCTGTGAACTGAGCCGAGGCGCGTCAGCTCGCGTCGGCCGCGCGCGGCAGGCGCCGGGAGTGGATCTCGATGTGAGGTCCCGCGCCTACGGTCTGACGGAGCAAGGGCTCGAGCAGCTCTCGCCGAGTGTAGGTGAGGCCGGGGCATCCGGCGCAGGCACCCCCGAGGTGGATCTCGATGCGGGCGTCCGTGACCTCCACGATGGTCAGGCTGCCGCCGTCCGCTTCGACCAGAGGGCGGAGCGTCTGCTCCACCAATGCTTCCACCTTGCGACGCATAGGGGCGCAACCTACCGCGCGCGGGCCCGTGTGGCGAGTGCTGGTCTTCCTCGGGCCTCGACGCTACCATGATCATCCGCCTTGTCCGATCGTCGCTACCGTCTGCGTTTCTTACTCCAGGAGCTCGATCTCTTCGGCCCCGAGGTGGTCTTCGGCCGCAGCCCCGAGTGTCACATCACGCTCGAAGACCCGCTGGTCTCGCGGCGGCACGCGCGCATCCGCCTGCTCGCAGATGGCGCTATCCTCGAGGACCTCGGTAGCCGCAACGGAGTGCGCGTCAACGGCCGCCGCATCTCCGAACCGTGGGACCTGGCCAGCGGCGATCGCATCCGCATCGGCACTCAGGAGCTGGTCTTCAGCATCTCCACCAAGGGCTCTCGGAAGCCGTCTCGCGCCACCGGCTTCATGACCATCTGCGCCGCCTGCAGCACACCCTATCCGGAGGGCAGCCCGCGCTGTCCTCACTGCGGCGAGGAGGCCGACGAGCCCACTCTGACGGGGGAGATCGACGCCCCTGGGCACACCTTCGGCTTCGACCTCCTGGCCCAGATTCTGGACAAGGCCATCGAGGTCGGTCGGGCCAAGGAGGCCGAGCGCATGTTCCGCCGTGGCTCCGCCGAGATCGACGAGCGCCTAGCCGCGGGTGAGTGCCTCGACGAGGGCCAGATCGATCGCGTCAGCGGTGTGGCCCTGCGCTTGGCGCGCCTCGTCAACGGTCCCGAGTGGGGCGCCTGGTGCCTCGCGCTGCACGAGCGCCACCGGCTCTTGCCCAGCGCGGCGACCATCGACCGCATCCAGGCGATCTTGCCCGATCTGCCCGCCCTGCGCGCGGTGCTCGAGGGCTACCTTTCCTGGGCCGAGGGGGCGGGACTCGATCGCCTCAGCCAGAGTCGCTTCCGGCGTCTGCAGCAGCTGCTGGAGACCTGAGGATCGATCAGGCGGAGATCACTCGCTCCAGACCTTCGAGCCTGCGCAAGGTGAAGCGATCTGACGCGTTCAGCTCCCGGGCGCGCATCCGCTCGAGGTAGTTGCGAAGGGGAGTGGTCTCGCGATAGCGGGCGCTGCGCACGAGCTCGTGCAGCTGGTCGACGGTGGGCCCTGGGATCAAGCGCCCCAGGATGGCGTGGAAGTCGAAGATGAAATTGAACCAGCGCGCCTGGCGCAATCCTTCGGCCAGGCCGAGTGCCAGCGTGGTCGCCTGCGCCACCAGCTCGGGGCTCAGCTTCTCCCTGCCGGCCTCGGCCTTCAGCGCGTCGAGCTGCGCGCCGATCATATGTGCCGCTTCGTCGTAGTGGCCCAGACCGATGGCCTTTTCGACGATGGGCGCGAGCAGCACGAAGGCCGAGGTCTGACGCGTGTCCTCCTCTTCCCCCATCAAGCCGAAGTCGGTCGCGCGGAGCTCTAGGGTCGCGCCCGCGAGCGTGCTGGCCGTGCGTGGCACGGGCGTCCCGCAGCTCGGGCAGATCTTGTGGAAGGCTTCGAGGGGCGTACGACAGCCCAGGCAGATCAGCAGCTCAGAAGTGGGGTGGCGGCCGTCCTTGGCGCGCCCGAGTTCGACCAAGATCATCTCGTGGGATCCGATGCCCACGCGATCCAGGTGTCGCACGACGGTCCTCCCGTGCGTGCGCTTGCCGTTGACGAGCACCCCGTTGCGGCTCCCGAGGTCCTCGACCGTCACGCCCGTTGGGCCGACCTCGAAGCGCGCGTGTTTCCGCGACACGAGCGCGTCGTCCAGGGCCAAGTTGCAGCTCGAGCTGCGGCCGACGAGGAATTCGCCAGACGGCATCTCGAGGTCGGTAGCCTGGTAGCGAAGTCGGTAGCGCTGCACGGGGCCTCAAGGTATCACGTTCCCGGGGAAACGTGGGTCTGGAACACGAGACCAGACTGGGGATTCTGCTCCCGTGGGGCCTGGAGCCTCCGGGCCGCGAGACCACAGAGGGGAGCTTACTCGGCCAGGCGGGCGACGTCGCCGAGACCTTGCTCGAGCTGACCTTGGGTCTCCACGGTCTCGTCCATCAGCACCTTCAGCCGCAGGAGCTGTTGGTTGAGCTGCAGGAACGCCGTGGCGGGCTCACCAATGACCGCCCGGGAGTGGGCGCCGTCGTTCAGGATCACGTATTGGCTCGGGTTGTCCGTCAGATCCTGTCCGGTGTAGATGGTCTTCTCCACCAGACGCCGGCTCGAGCGTGAGCTGTGGACCTGCGCCGTGGTGGGCGGAGGTTCGCCCTCTTGCCGCTCCGGGGGTTGCACGAAGACCAGGGCGCAGCTGAACATGCCGTCGTTCGACTGGGGGATGCAGCCCGTGGGCGTCGTGGACATGGTCGCCAGAGCCGCGGCGGAGCGGTCGAGCTCCTGATGCCGGCTCTCTCCCGCCGTCTGCGTGGCGACCTGCGCGAAGCCCTCCCAGAGCTGTCCGACCTTGGCGTAGTAGTCGAAGAGCTGGTCGACGGTGCTGGGGTTGAAGGCGCTGTAGCGTCGGCGATTGAACTGATTCGCCGTGAAGGGGTTCTCGAGCGCCTGGAGCGCTTGGATCGCCTCGTAGTCCACGTGGGGAGTCTTGCCCGGGCCAGCCGCCATGGCCGCCACGGCGCGGTCGACCAGCGTCTTGGCCTCGTTGACCTTGTCGCTGGCTCCGTGCACTGCCTGATAGATCGCGCGGCCGTCCTGCGCCGCGAGCCGGTAGGTCGCGCGTGAGTTGGCGGTGCTGCCGACGCCGAAGCCGAGGGCGAGACCGAGCACGGCGCCGAGGCCGAGCAGCAGCGGGACGCGTCCGCGCTTCTTGCGGCCGGCCTCCTGTTCCGAGACCGTGATCGACTCGTCGATCACCAGATGCACTTGCTGCGCCGCGGGTGCGGCAGGCGCCGCTCCGAAGGGATCCGCGGGTGCGGCAGGCGCGGCGGGCTGCGCGAAGGGGGGAGCGACGATGCCCCCAGGGCTCGTGGCCGCCTTTGCGCCCATGGACGGAGGCGCGACGATGCCAGGCGGAGGCGCGACCCGGCCACCCAGATTGGGCGCAGGCACGGCGCCTGGACCGCCTGCCGGCTTGGTGGCGGGCGTGATGGTGCGGCCTAAGCGAGCCTTGAGATCTCTGATTTTGCGGGGTTTCTTGGGCGCGTCTGCCATGTCGTAGGTTTTCCTGTCGGCCCCCCGGGCCGGCCCCGCCGCGTGGACTGGGTCGAATCGTTGCTGGTTCGACTTCGACGGTACGCCCCTCGATGGTGGGGGGCGATCGAAGCGTGCTGGACGTTATCCGGGCGCGCTCTGGGGTGTCAAGCAGCAGGCGCTCGTGGTCGCCCGCCCGAGCGTCGCCGGATCGCTTCCCCTCGGCATGGGAGGCGCCGGCTGTTAGGCTCGCGTCCATGCGTGATGCAGACGTCGAGGAGCGTCGGTTCCCGTCCTTTGATGGCACTTGTCTCAGCCGGCATCGGCTCGGGCAGGGCCCATCCATCCTGCTCTGCAATGGGCTCGGAGGCAGCTACAAGGCCTGGGCCCACCAGATCGACTATCTCGCGGATCGCTACACCTTCCACTCGTGGGACTACCGAGGGCTCTACGCGTCGGCGCCGCCCGCGGATCCAGACGCGCTCAGAGTCGAGGACCACGCCAGGGACGCCATCGCCGTGCTCGACGCCACCGAGCAGGATCGCGTGGTGCTCGCCGGCTGGTCCATGGGCGTCGCCGTGGCGCTGGAGGTGTTCCGACAGGCCCCCGAGCGAGTGGCGGGGTTGGTGCTGATGAACGGGGTCGCCGGCGGTCTCTTCGCGGGCGTCCTAGGCCGACCGGCGCTGGCTGAGCTCTTGCCCCGCGCCCTGCGCACCCTCTCCCTCGCGCCCGGTATCACCGAGGCATTGACGCGCCGCATCGTGCGCATGCCCGAGACCGTGCAGTGGGCCAAGCGCCTGGGGTTGGCCGCCGGGACCTTGGACGAGGGCGTCTTCGGCGAGCTGGCCGCCTCCTTCGCGGATCTCGATATGCAGATTTACCTGCGGATCCTCGAGCGCTTGGGCGAGTACGACGCCAGGCCCTTTCTCTCGGAGGTGGACGTGCCCACCCTGGTGGTCGCCGGCGAGCGAGACCGCTTCACTCCTCGGCGGGCGATGCGCGAGATGGCCGAGGCCATCCCCGGTGCGGAGATGATGGTGGTGCCGGGTGGCACCCACTACGTCGCCGTCGAATACCCGGAGCTGGTGAACCTGCGGCTGGAGAAGTTCCTGCGTGAACGCGGCTGGCCACCACGGGGCGCGGCCTCTTGATCTGTGGTGGCGAGCTGCGCGGGCTCGCACTGAGCGCCTGCTTGGTGTTGGGCTGTGGCGGCTCCGAGGAGCCCGCTCCGACGCTCGAGGACGACGTGATAGCGCTCCAGGCGAGCGTCGCCGCGGACACGTGTCCCGGCGCCCTCGAGGACGTCGATCGCGCCGTGGAAGAGGACAAGCCCGTGCGGGCGGCGAGGCTGCTGCGGAGCGCCGGCATCCCTGCTGCGGCTCGTCAGGTGGCGCGTCTGCGGGACACTCCGGCGCACACCTCCGAGGGCATCGGCTTGCGGCAGGAGGGCGTGACCCTCTACGAGGCGCGCCGTCGGGCGCTCGCGGCCTACGCCGACGTACTCGAGCGTGGGGTCGTCGAGGATTTCGCCCTGGTGGTCGCCCTCGATGGGCAGCGCCAAGCGGACGCCGCCCTGGGCGCATACCTCTCACGCCTCGAGGAGCTGCGGCCGCTGAGCGTCGAACCGGCTCCGTCAGCAGCGGATGATTCGCAAGCCTCCGGCGCCCAGGCTCCCGAACGTTGACCAGGAACTCCGCGGCAGGTAGGTGCGAGGCGATGGTCGTC
>JAADHO010000002.1 GCA_013151775.1 Deltaproteobacteria bacterium
GCACAGGCGCGGCGGCGTGATCCGGCGCGAGCGCTGGGGCGCGGGCTGCGTCCGGCCCGGGCGCCGCAGCCTCCGGAGCTGGGGCGATGGGCGTCGGCGCGACCGGAGACGGCTCCGCGGACAGCTCGATCTCCAGCGTCGGGGCCTCGTCTTCAGAGATGGGCTCCGGCGCGGCGCCCGCCGCGGGCGGCTCCGAGAGGGTACCGAGGGACGCATCCGCCACAGCGCCCGAAGACGGCTCGTCGTCACCTAGCAAGGCGTCGAGATCGTCGTCCACGTCAGAGGCCGTAAGCTTGGTCGGCGGCGCCTCGCGGACCTGCGCGCCCTTGCCCGTCTCGCGCAGGAGCCGTGACAGCACCCGACGCGCCGCGGATCGATTCAACGGCAAGAGCGACGCCTCGAGCTCATCCTTCAACAGCGCCAGATCCCAGACGCCTCCACGCGGACCCTTCTCGACCAGCTCCAAGAACACGGGGGGCACGCCCGAACCAGCCGCGACCAAGAGATGGGCGAGGATGCCGACCACCGAGCGCGCCGCGTGCTCCCTCGACGCGCCCGAGCTCGGCGCGTACACGCTGACGACCCCGTCCTCCGTCAAGCGCACGTCGTCTACGCCGGGCGTGGCGGGACTCTCGATCACGCGCTCGGCCACCTCGAGGGCCACGAAGGCGCCGATCTCGAAGGGCAGACGCGCGTGGCGCTGCTTGAGCTGACGCACCAAGTCCGCGACGGTGATGCCGAGTAAGTCGTTCACAACGCCTCTCCTGCCTGGGTCTCTGCCTGGCTTCGCCACGGACGCACGGGGACGCCCTGCTCCGCTAGGTAGCGCTTGGCCTCCGCCAGGCTGTGCTGACCGTCGTGAAATATGCTCGCCGCCAGAGCCGCGTCCGCCCCGCCCTCACGCAGACCCGCGGCGAGGTGCGCGAGCTCGCCGACACCACCCGAGGCGATCACGGGGATGGGCACGGCGTCGACCACCGCTCGGGTCAGCTCCAGATCGTACCCTTCCCTGGTCCCGTCACGGTCCATGCTGGTCAGGAGTATCTCACCTGCACCGAGCTGAGCCACTTTTCGAGCCCAGAGGGTGGCGTCGAGGCCCGTGTCGCGCCGGCCGCCGTGGGTGAAGACGTGGTAGCGCCCTGGGGCCACGCGTCGCGCATCGATGGCCACCACCAGCGCCTGCGCGCCCCAGCGGGCCGAGATCTCGGCCACGAAGTCCGGGTCACCCACCGCGGCGGTGTTGACGCAGACCTTGTCCGCGCCGGCCATCAGCAGATCCGAGACGTCCCTGGCCTCACGCACTCCGCCGCCCACCGTCAGCGGCACGCGCAGCACGGCGGCCGTCCGCTCCACGATGTCGAGCAGGATCCGCCGCGCCTCGTGCGACGCCGTGATATCGAGGAAGGTGACCTCATCCGCGCCGCCCTCGCCGTAGCGTGCCGCAGCCTCCACGGGAGAGCCCACGTCGCGCAGGCCGACGAAGCGCACGCCCTTCACCACGCGTCCCTCTTTCACGTCGAGGCAGGGGATCACACGGCGCGCCAGCATCAGCTCTGCTCCATCAGGCGCAGAGCCTCTTCGAGCACGAGATCCCCATCGAGCAGGGCGCGCCCGGAGACGGCGGCGCGCACGCCCGCCTGCTTCAGGCGCAGGAGATCGTCGAGACAGGACACACCGCCCGAGGCGATCACCGTGGCCCTCAGCTCGCGCTGCAGACGCGCCGTCCCCTCTGCGTCGGGGCCGCCCTTCATGCCGTCGCGCGCGATGTCCGTGTAGAGGACGGCCGCCGCGCCCCAGGCGTCGACCTCCCGCGCGAAGTCCAGGAGCTCGCGCCCGCTGCTCTTGCGCCAACCCTCCACGGCGACGACTCCGTCCTTCGCGTCCGCCGCGATCACCACGCCCTCGGGGTGACTCCCACACAGCTCGCGGGCGAAGTCGGGATCGCGCACGGCCGCGGTGCCCAAGACGACACGAGCCACGCCTGCCGAAAACCAGGCCTCGGCGATCGCCGCGTCACGCACGCCGCCGCCGACCTGCACGGCGAGGGAGGTCGCCTCGAGCATGCGCTCGACCGTCCCGCGATGGGCGGCGCGTCCGTCCCGAGCGCCGTCGAGATCCACGACGTGCAGGCGCCTCGCGCCGGCGTCGGCGTAGGCGCGCGCGAGCTCCACGGGATCCGCGCCGTAGCTCTTCACCGCGTCGTAGCGCCCCTGACTGAGGCGCACGACGTGACCGCCGAGCAGATCGATAGCGGGGATCAGCTCCATCCAGACTCCAGAAAGCGCTCGAGCAGGCGCGCCCCCGCGTCGGCGCTCTTCTCGGGGTGAAACTGACAGGCGAAGACGTTGTCGCGTGCCACCGCGGCGCAGATGCGCTCCCCGTGCTCGGCCGTGGCGATGGTCAGCCCGGGCTCCGTGGGCGCCACCTGATAGGAGTGCACGAAGTAGAAATGCTCGCGCGCGGGCAGCAGCGGGTGGCTGCCCACCACCTCGTTCCAGCCCATATGCGGCACCTTCAGAGGCGCGCCACTCAGAGCGTCCACGCCCTGCGGATTCAAGCGTACGACCTGACCCGGGAAGAGCCCCAGGCCGCGGGCGGCGGGCGCCTCGGCGCTGGTCTCGAAGAGCACCTGCATGCCGAGGCAGATGCCGAGATAGGGCACGCCGCTGCGCAGACGCGCGAGCAGCGCCTCGCCGAGCTCCCCCTCGAGGGCCGAGGCGCAGTCACGGAAGGCGCCCTGCCCCGGCACGACCAAGCGCGGCGCGCGGCGCAACGCCTCGACGCGGCCCGAGACGTCGACCACGGCTCCGGCGCGTTCGAGGGCGCGTGCCACCGAGCGCAGGTTGCCGAGGCCGAGATCCAGCAGCAGGACCTCGCGTCGCGCGGCCGTCACGTGTCGAGGCTGCCCTTGGTGGAGGGCACGCCATCGGCGCGCGGATCGAGCTCGACCGCCTGCCGCAGGGCCCGCGCGAAGGCCTTGAAGCTGACCTCCACCAGGTGGTGCAGGTTATCGCCGGCGACGCGGTGCAGGTGCAGGTTGGCGCCGGCGCCGCGCGCGAACCCCTCGAAGAAGACCTCGGCGAGCTCGCTGTCGAAGTCGCCTATCTTTGCCTTGGGCAGCGGCACACCCCAGATCAACATCGGCCGCCCGGAGAGGTCGAGGGCCGCGCTGACGCAGGCCTCGTCCATGGGCAAGGTCGCCCAGCCGTAGCGGCGAATCCCCTCGCGCTCGCCGAGGGCCTTGGACACGGCTTGCCCGAGCACGAAGCCGAGGTCCTCCGTCGTGTGATGACCGCAGAC
Source organism: Deltaproteobacteria bacterium (assembly GCA_013151775.1). Classification (GTDB taxonomy): domain Bacteria; phylum Myxococcota_A; class Polyangia; order Polyangiales; family Houyiibacteriaceae; genus JAADHO01. The sequence goes on from JAADHO010000002.1 coordinate 3,301, forward strand.
CTCCACGTCACCGCTAGCCTTCACGCTCAGATCGATGGCGCCGTGGCGCGCGATCTGCTCGAGCATGTGGCTCAGAAAAGGCAGCGGGCTGTCGATCTCGGACTGACCCGAGCCGTCGAGATGGACGCGCACGCGCACGCTGGTCTCACGCGTGTGACGCTCGATCTCGGCACTTCGGTCGCTGGTCTGGCTGCGCGGCATGGAGTCGAAGCCTACGGCAGAGCGTCCAACTCGGCGAGCTTTTCAGCCAGCAGCGCGCACTCGGGATCGTGGCCCTGGGCGATGCGCAGGTTCAGACGCGCCGTCTGCGTGTCCCCGGTCTCGAGCGCCGAGAGCGCCTTGCGATAGAAGGGACGAGCCTTCGTCGAGGGCTGGGCGTTGGTGCGACGCAGACCCGCCGAGGGCGTCTCCTCGGCCCTCAGCCGCAGGTGCCCGTGACCTAGGCCATGATCGTAGCGCGTGCGCAGCTCGGGCTCGAGCAGCACCCGGTAGGCCTCGGCCCCGCGCCGGTAGATCTGGGTCGCACGCTCGCGCTTCTCCGAGCTGGCGCCGGCGTGATTGTCGGGATGGAACTTGAGCGCGAAGCGGTGAAAGGCGTCGCGGATGGCGTCCACGCTGGCGCCCTCATCGAGCCCGAGCAGCGTGTAGTAGTCGAGCTGCTCGAGCCTGTCGTCGCTCATGCCTCGCCTCCGCCGCCTCCGAAGAGCGCCTCGTGGCGCGCGCGCATGGCGTCGATCTGCTCGTCCGAGGCGCCGCCCACGAGCGCGATGCGCACGGCCTGTGCGCGACCCGTGGAGAGGTCCTTGGCGGTCACGCCCAAGGTGCCGTCCGCGTCGATCACGAAGCTGACGCCGATCTGCAGCTTGCCGCGCTCGGCGGGAGCGAGACCGGAGAGCTGCACCTCTCCGAGCAGCTGGTTCTCCTCGAGGCGCCGCGACTCACCCTGGCAGATGCGCACGACGACCTCCTCTTGATCGTCCTTGGCCGTGGAGAAGACGCGCTCTTGCTCCGCCGGGATGGGCGAATTGCGCTTGATGATGTGCTCGCAGTAGCCGGAGACGGTCTCGACCCCGAGGGAGAGGGGTGTGACGTCGAGCAGCAGCGGAGCCACCGGGGGTGCGGCTGGCTCGGGAGCGGGCGGCGGCGCAGGAGCGGGCGGCGGCGCAGGAGCGGGCGGCGGAGCGGGAGCGGGCGGCG
>JAADHO010000183.1 GCA_013151775.1 Deltaproteobacteria bacterium
CTGCCGCAGCCGATTGCGCAGGGGCGTCCGGCGTTGACCCGCGGCGTCCATGGCGCGCAGGTTGGCGCGCAGCTCCGCCGTGCGACTCGCGGCGGCGTCGGTCTGGCGCCGCAGCGCCGTGGTCTGTGCGTCGAGCTGCCTCAGCTGTCCACGCAGGGCGATGATCCGGCGCAGAGCCTCGGCGCCGGCGTCCGAGAGCGCGGAGCCCTCGAGGTAGAGGCCGAGGTCGAAGCGCAGATCCGAGAGCAGAGACACGCGGCGCTGCCACAGGCGCGTCTCCACGATCGACAGCGCGCTCGACTCCCCCGGCTGCAGCGGCATGGGCGCGAGCACGGCGTCGGGCTGCTCCTGGCTGCCGGGCGGCAGGTCGGAGAGGCTGTAGCCCGAACTCCGGGGGTGACGGATGAAGATCCGGCGAGGCGCGTCCTGCGCCGCACGCACCTGATAGCGCGTGGTCCGCAGCTCGCGATCCTCGAGCGAGAGCGTGCCTCGAACGACGGAGATCACGCGCACGGGCTGACGCTCACTCGAGCGCTCGGAGCTCACCCGCGTGGACGAGTCGACGGCGTAGGGCACGAAGGCCGTCTCGTCGGGCGCGAGTCCGTCGAGCAAGCCCTCGCCTGCGTAGCGACCGTGGGCGAAAAGCGCCACGGGGCCGGGCACCAACTCGGCTCCGGTGTCGTTCTCGAAGCGCACGGCCCGGAAGGGATGCGTCGCGCTGCCTCGGGCGCCCGAGTCGGGACGGAAGAGGTACACCTCCTCGCCCTCGACGCGCTGATCGATCAAAGAGATCACGGCCGTGGAGTGCGCCGGCACGAAGACGCCGCGCGCGATCTCGTAGGTCGTGCCGCCGAGGGCGCGCTGGGTGTCGACGCGCTGCTGCTCGACGCCGGCGACGCTGCTCGCGCTGAGGCGCGGCTCCTCGGGCGGACGCTGACCCGCGTCCCGGATGTCGAACTCCACGCGTCGATTGCGCTCGCGTGCGTCCTGCGTGTCGCGCGGGTCTACGGGACGCGTGGCGCCAAAGCTCTCGATCGCGAGGCGCGCAGGCGCGACACCCCCGCGAACCAAGGCCGCACGCACGCTGGCGGCGCGCTCGGCGCTCAGGGCCCACGCGTTGGGCTCGTCGCTGGCGGCGTGACCTTGCACGACGACGCGGCGGATCTGCGGGTTGCCGTTCAAGGTCGCGGCGATCGCGTCCAAGATGGGCCCGCTGCGCTCGGGGATCTCCGGGGACAGCCTCGGGAAGTAGATCTTGTCCATGATCACCAGAGACGACTCTTCGATCACGACCCGGCCACGATCGGGGCAGCCGTCCGAGTCCTCGAAGCCGTTGTAGGTCTCGGGATCGTTGGGACACTGGTCATCGGGGTCGAGGATGCGATCCTGGTCGTTGTCGGGATCCGGGCAACCGTCCGCGTCCTCGAAGCCGTCGCGATCCTCGTCCTCCGTGGGGCACAGGTCGTCCTCGTCGGGCACTCCGTCGTGGTCCCTGCCCGCGCGCCCGGCCGAGCTGCGCACGAGGCCCGTGGCCACCGGCTGCACCATGCGCCCGCTGGCGTCGGGCCGCGGCATGAAGTGGGGACTGCGCAGATCCGTGGCGAAGGAGAGCGGCGCCTGGGTGGCGAGCGTCAGGCGCACGTCGCGCCAATCCTCCGCGGACGCGTTGTGCACCAAGGCCCAGGCCTGAAGCAGCGCCCGAGGCTCGTCGGCGTCGCCACCCGGGGCGTCGTCGAGCACCAGGCGGTAGGTCACGCGCCACACGGGCACGGGCACGGCGTAGGCCACCAAGAGGTGATCCGTCTGGCCGCCGGCGAGCCGCACTACGAGCTCCGCATCCTCGGGCGCCGAGCGCGGCTCGTCCTCGGTCTGAGGCCGTGGGTCGCGCACCGAGGCCGAGAGGGTCGCTCCGCCGCCGGCGCCGACGATGGTCAAGGTCTTGAGGGCGTCGTCGACCTCATGCGCGGCGAAGCGCAGGCGTAGCGTCTCGCCGTCGGCGTCGCCCACGCGCTCGAAGTAGCCGATACCGTTCTGATACAACACGACCCGGCGGATCGGCAGCTGCGCGTGCCCGCACGCCGAGACGAGGGCGAGCATGAAGAGCAGATGGGCAAGCGGCGCGAAACCACGACGCGCGACGAAGTGAGACGAGTGCATCAGACCCCCTGAGACGATCCGCGTACGCGGTGCAGCTAGACTACCCCATCGCGGCGCAGAGCTCGCGCACGATCTGGGAGCTTGCCGTGACAACGGATCACGACGACAATAGCGTACGGGCTTCAGTTCCGCAGTGGGGCGGACGAGGATGGATCGAGCCGTGCGTGGAGCACGGCGCGGGAAGTGGCGACGGACGAGGATGGACCGAGCCACGTGTGGAGCGCGGCCGGGGAAGTGGCGACGGGACGTCGGGAGACGACATGAAGTGGACGCAGATCTCTGGAGCGCTCGTGAGCGCGCTGTTGCTGACCTCAGCCTGTGGCGGGGGCGGCGGGAACTCCGACGCGGGGGCGGACGCCTCCGACGCGCGCGCGGACGCTCCCATGGCGTGCGTCGTGGACGCGGACTGCGACGACGGACTCTTCTGCGACGGCGTGGAGACGTGCCGCGAGGGCTTCTGCGAGGTCGGCGCGAGACCCGACTGCGACGACTCGGACGCCTGCACGACGGACACATGCGACGAGGATCGGGACGAGTGCGTCAACACGGCTCCGGACGCGGACGGCGATGGCCACGCACCCATCGACTGCGGTGGCGACGACTGTGACGACGACGACGCGAACCGCTTCCCCGGAAACGTCGAGGTCTGCGACACGGACAACCACGACGAGGACTGCGACGCGACGAGCTTCGGCGCCGAGGACCGCGACGGGGACGGCTTCCTCGACGCGCGCTGTTGCAACACGGACGCCGCCGGCGTGGACATCTGCGGGGACGACTGCGACGATGTCCACGCAGGCGTGCATCCCACGGCGACGGAGACCTGCGACGGCTTCGACAACGACTGCAACGGTGAAGTGGACGAGGGCGTGACCGTCACCGTCTACCCGGACACGGACTTCGACGGGCACGGGGACGACGGCGCGGCGTCCGAGATGCGCTGCCCCGACGCGGTGGGTTTCAGCGTGCTGAACGACGACTGCGACGACACCAACCCCACGGTCTACACGGGACAGGTCGAGATCTGCGACGCCCTCGACAACGACTGTGACGGCGTGATCGACGACTCCCCCATTCCCGTGACTTGGTATCGGGACGCGGACGGCGACGGCTTCGGCTCGGCCGCCAGCGGCAGCATTGAATCGTGTGCGCCGATCGCCGGCTACACCCTGAGTCGCAACGATTGCGACGACGCTTCTGCCGCCATCAACCCTGCTGCGGCGGAGCTCTGCGATGGACGCGACAACAACTGCAATGGAGTGGCCGACTTCCTGATCGGACTCAACGACTACGAAGACGACGACAACGACGGCATCCCCGACATCGCCTGCGGCGCGCCCCTCGGCCTAGACTGCGACGACGCGGATCCGATCACGGGCGGCGGTCAGCCCGAGGTCTGCGACGGACGCGACAACAACTGCAACGGCGAGATCGACGAGGGCGCCATGGACAGGCAGTGGTTCCGCGACGCCGACGGCGACGGCTACGGATCGATCACCAGCGGCACCCGCGTGGGCTGCATGGCTGTGCCGGGCTTCATCGGATTGGGCGGAGACTGCAATGACGCGGACCCCGCGCGCTACCCCGGTGCGCCGGAGAGCTGCAACGGCATCGACGACGACTGCGACGGGTCGGTCGACGGCGCGGCAGCGGACGCGGAGTGCGTCGTCCCCAACGCGGCCCCCGCCTGCGTCGTTGGGCGCTGCCGGGTCGCTACCTGCGCAGACGGCTTCGGCGACTGCGACGGCGACCCGGCCAACGGCTGCGAGGTGACGCTGAGCGATACCGCGGATCACTGCGGCAGCTGCGACGTGGCCTGCACGCCGGGTCATGGCAGCGCGAGCTGCGTGGCGAGCGCCTGCGTCTTCGGCGCCTGCGATCCGGGCTACGCGGACTGCGACGCGGACGAGGCGAACGGCTGCGAGACGGCGACCACGGCGGACATCGACAACTGCGGCGGCTGCGGCAGCGTGTGCGACTTCGCGGACGCGAGCGCGAGCTGCGTGGCCGGCGCCTGCACGATGAACAGCTGCGACTTCGGCTTCGAAGACTGCAACGCGGATCCCAGCGACGGCTGCGAGGTGGAGCCGCGCACGGCTCCGATGAACTGCGGCGCCTGCGGCACGGTCTGCGACGGAGCGCGCCTGCACACCACGGCCGTGGCCTGCTCCTTCGGGCGCTGTGCCATCGACGACGCGGCGCCGGCCTGCGAGCTGGGTTGGGCCGACTGCGACGCCAACCCCTTCAACGGCTGCGAGACGCCGACGGACCGTGACCCGAACAACTGCGGCGGCTGCGGCATGAGCTGCGACGTGGCGGGCGGCATCGGCTGCTCCGCGAGCGCCTGTGTGTTCAACCGCTGCGCGCCCGGCTTCGACGACTGCGACGGCGACGCCCCGAGCTTCGCCGCGGGCAACGGCTGCGAGACGCCCGTGGACTCGGACCCTGGAAACTGCGGTCGCTGCGGCAACAGCTGCGGCGCCTTAGCGAACGCCGTAGGCGGCTGCTCCTTCGGACGTTGCTCCCTGTCGAGCTGCGTGGCCGGCTTCGAAGACTGCGACGGCGTGGTCGTCAACGGCTGCGAGGCGGACACCTCGAGCCCGAACAGCTGCGGTGGCTGCGGCAACGACTGCACGCGCGTGCCCAACGTCACGGCCACGAACTGCACGCTAGGCACTTGCAGCGTGGCGAGCTGCAGCTTCGGCTGGGCGGACTGCGATGGAGATCCATTCAACGGCTGCGAGACCGACACCAACAACGATCTCGTCAACTGCGGAGGCTGCAGGATCCCCTGCAATCCCGCGAACGGCGTCGGCGTGTGCGCCTCGGGCACCTGCCAATCCACCTCCTGCAACTTCGGTTGGGAAGACTGCGACGGCATGCCCAGCACCGGCTGCGAGACCAACATCGACAACGACCCGGCGAACTGCGGGCGCTGCGGTGAGGACTGCACGGGCGGCGGCAGCATGCCCGGCTCCACCTGCACCGCGGGAGTGTGCAACCTGGCGTGTCCTCCCGGCATGATGGACTGCAACAATAACCCCGGAGACGGTTGCGAGACCGACACCGACAACGATCCGCTCAACTGCGGCGGCTGCGACACGCCCGGCGCGCCCACGGCCTGTCCCCCAGCTCCGAACGGGATTCCCATCTGCAACACGGGCAGCTGCGGGTTGATCTGCAACCCCGGCTTCGACGACTGTGACCTGCTGCCCTCCAACGGCTGCGAAATCGACACCAACAACGACCCGATGAACTGCAGCTTCTGCGGCAACAAGTGCCTGCTGGCGAACGCCACGAGCGCGTGCAACACGGGAACCTGTGAGGTGAACGTCTGCAACGCCGGCTACGGGGACTGCGACGGGCTGACGTCCACCGGCTGCGAGACCGGCACGGATAGCGATCCGCTCAACTGCGGCGGCTGCGGCATCGACTGCGGCGCTGCCGGCGTGTGCAGCGGCGGCCTGTGCGACGACGTGATCGACATCTCCGTGGGCCAGAACCACAGCTGCGCCGTACGCGCCTTGGGCGCCCTGGTCTGCTGGGGTGACAACACCTTCGGACAGCTGGGCGTGCCCTCCACGACGCTGACCTCCTCCAACGTGCCCGTCGACACGGGGCTGACGGGCATGCGCAGCGTCTCCGCGGGCGGGCGCCACAGCTGCGCCGTCAGCGCCTCCACGGGCGACGTCTACTGCTGGGGCGACGACTCCCTCGGCGCCCTCGGGACGCCGGGGATCAGCTCCGACTCGGGGCCGGGGTTGGTCGACCGCGTGCTGCTCGCCAGCAGCGAGG
>JAADHO010000077.1 GCA_013151775.1 Deltaproteobacteria bacterium
GGGCTCGGACCTGCGCGTGCGCATCCCGGCGGGTCCGGCGCGCCGCGTGCGTCTGAGCATGACCTTCGCGCTGCGCCTGCCCCGACGCTTCGGTCGCCTCGGGCGCGCCGGGGGCATGCTCTCCATGACGGCGCCTTGGTATCCGCTGCTCCTCGGCCACGGCGCGCCCCTGCGCTCGCCGGTCCCGCAGCGCGTGCGCCTCGAGCTCACGCCCGGATATCAGGCCTGGGCCATGGGCGCGCCCTTGGCTTCGGGTGAGGCGCGTGACTTCGTCGCGGGCTTCGTGCCGGTGCTGGTGGCGCACCACTTCGAGCTGCTGGAGTGGCGCGACGGAGAGACCCGCGCGCGGCTGCTCTCGCCGGCGCCGCTCTATCGCGATCCGCCGCCCGAGGCGCAGGGCATCTTCCGGCTCCGTGACCTGGCGCACGTGGACGTGACCCGACCGATCCGCGCCGGGCTCCACGACGCCCTCGAGACCTTTCGCAGCGTGACCGGCGCCACGCCTCCGGCGAACCTGACGCTGGCCTTGGTGCCCTCACGCACCGAGCTCGCCGCCGACGCGCCGGGCTTCGTGTTGCTCTCGGATAGGATCTTTCAGGTCACGCCCGTGGAGCCCCTGCGCGCCTTTCACCGCCGGGCGCTGCTGCGTGCGCTCTTTCGCGCGTTGCTCGTGGCGCCGGTGGACGCCCTCGAGCCCGTGCTCGATCGCGGTCCGGGGTTGCGCCTGCGCACGACTCTGCTGCTCGACCTCGACGAGACGCGTCGCCACGGGCACGTGCGCACGCCGCAGGAGCTGCTGGGCTGGGCTGGCTTTCATCCCACCATCGACCAGCTGCTCTACGCGCCTCAGGTCGCCTTCGTGGACGCCTACTTCGGCTCCATCGCCGAGCGCGATCGCTTTCGGGAGGCGCCCTCGCGCGCACGTCGGCCCGTGGCGGGTGGCCGGCGGCTGCTCGAGCACGCACGCGATCTGTTGTCCCAGCCGCAGTTTCGGCGCTTCGCCCGCGGGCTGGTGCAGCTGCACGAGCCCATGCGTCGGCTCCTGCGTCAGGCCGGCGGCGCGTCGGCCCTCGGGCGCCTCGACGGTTGGCTGCGTGAGCCGAGTCTGCCCGTGAACTATCGACTCGTGGGGGTGCGCTCGAGCCGCCGGCCCGTGGGCGGCTACCGTCACGTGATCACGCTCGAGCGTCAGGGCGCGACGCGCGCGGAGCCCGTGGAGGTCGAGGTCGTCGACACGCGAGGCCACCGCGTGCGCGGCCGCTGGGATGGCGTGGGCCGGCGCGGAGAGGTGACCCTCGACACGCCCGCGCCGCGGCTGCACGTGAGCATCGATCCGCGCCATCGCACGGATCAGAGCGCCACCGTGGCGGGCGGACATCCGCTCGCGGACGACTCGGACCACCTGCCCTTTCGGCCACCTCTGCTGCGCGCCTTTCAGCTCTCGGCCCGGGCCAGCGAGGGCGTCCTGGTGGGGCTCATCGACTTCGCCATCCGGCGTCGCTACGACCTCGAGCACAGCGTCGGCGTCTCGGCCGCCAGCGACGCGCGCGGCTACGGTGGCGGCGTGCGCTACAGCCAGGGCGTGGGGCGTAAGCGCGACACCAACGGGCGCATCGGCGGCGTCTCCGTTGGCTTGGCCGTGGCGCGGCTCCGGCCCGGCTTCAGCGTGGAGGGGGAGGGCGGCGTGCGCAGCAGCCTGCGCTTTGGCGCCGCGCTCAACACCCATCGCTACTACCTCGACACGCGTCGCGGAGACTTGTTGTCAGGCTCCGTCTCCCTGGGCCTGACGCGCTCGGACTCGGGCCAACGCACGGGCACGCTGGGCTTCAGCGTGCGCGGCGATCACAACGTGCCTCTGGGGCTGCGCGGGACGCTGGTGTTGGCGGGCGGTGTGACGGGCGTCTTCGGGCGTCCGCTGCTCTCGGAGCACCCCGGCCTCGGCGGCCCGACATTGCTGCGGGGCTACGAGGCGGACGAGGTGCTCGGAGACGCGCGCGCCTTCGGCGTGGTCGAGCTGCGGGGCACGCTGCTCTCGGATCTCGGCGTGGACGTGCTCCACCTCTTCTGGATCCGCGAGCTGCAGCTCGTCGCCTTCACCGGCGGCGGCGTGGTGGTGAATGCCGTGGACGGACGCGCGCTAGTCTTCGGCGCCGAGCTGGGCGCCGGGCTGCGCCTGCACTTCGACTACGGCGGCGTGCAGCCGGCCCTGCTGGGCGTGGACCTGGCCGCGCCGCTGATCCGCACGGCCGAGGCCCGCAGGACGCGCCCACCCGTGTCCTTCTCCCTGGTGTTCCAGCAGTATTTTTGAGCGCGCAAAGGCATTTGGACTTCTGGATAAGTCCAAATATGCTCATATTTGGTCTGTGTACCCATGAGGCCCGATGATCCGGGGCCGATCGTGGCGATGCATCGCGCGGACGCGGTGATATCGAGCCGCGCGGCTCAGGAACGGCCTCCAGCTGGATCTGAGGGCCCGCTTCGCTCACGCATGCTTCGTGAGAATCTTGGGAGCGCCGCGTCCTGCGCGTTAGCGTGCCCTCGTGGCCTCCGCGGACGATCTCCTGCTCGACGCCTACCTGATGCACCTGAAGGTGGAGCGCGGGCTCTCGAAGCACAGCCTCGACGGCTACTCCCGCGATCTCGGGCGCTTCCTGCGCAGCCTCGAGGACGCCGGCGTCGGCCTGGGCGACGCCACGCTGCCCGACGTCGCCCGCTACCTCGGGAGTCTGGCGGAGCGTGGGCTCGCGGCTCGCTCCCAGGCGCGCGCGCTCAGCGCTGTGCGCGGCTTCCTGCGCTTTCTGGTGGACGAGAAGCAGCTCGCGACGGATCCCTCGGAGCTGCTCGAGGCGCCCAGGCTCAGCCGCCGCTTGCCGGGTCTGCTCGGTCCGGACGAGGCACTGCGGGTGCTGAACGCTCCCCAGGGTGATGGCCCCCGGGCGCTGCGGGATCGCGCCATGCTCCACAGCATGTACGCCGCGGGCCTGCGCGTCAGCGAGCTCGTCGGCCTGAAGCTCGGCGAGCTGAACCTCGACGCGGGCTTCGTCACCCCCTTCGGCAAGGGCGACAAGCGCCGCCTCGTGCCCCTCGGTGCGGTCGCCTGCGTGTCGGTCTCGCGCTACCTCGACGAGGTGCGCCCGCGCTGGGCCAGTGACTCCGAGCCCCACGTCTTCCTCACCGCGCGCCGCAAGCCCATGACGCGCCAAGGATTCTGGAAGATCGTGAAGAAGTACGCGCGCGAGGCCGGCGTTCGCAGCACGCTCAAGCCCCACGAGCTGCGACACTCCTTCGCCACTCACCTGCTCCAAGGCGGCGCCGACCTGCGCGCCGTGCAGATGATGCTCGGCCACGCGGACATCTCCACCACGCAGATCTACACCCACGTCACGGGCGACCACCTGAAGCGGTCACACGCCAAGTATCACCCGAGGGGGTGAGCCGTGAGCTAGCGGAATTCGGCGGTCTCGAAGGTGATCGAACCGAGGGCCGTCACCCGACCTCTTGATCTCACGCAACGGCATGCCCCTCCCGGGCGCCCATGATGCAGCGAGCATGAGCACCGGATCCCGAGGTTGGGCGGGGATCGCCGCGATCGCTGTGGCGCTCACCGCGTGTACGGTCGACAACGCGCCGGTCGCGGAACGCGACGGGGACGCCGCCTACTTCGCCGAGCAGGTGCAGCCTGTGATCCGTCGTCACTGCGCCTTCGAGGGCTGCCACGGTCGCGAGGGCATGCCCCTCAGCCTCTACGCGGTGGACTATCTGCGCCTGCGCGACCCGACCGCGGACATCGACCCCTCGGATCCGCCCCTCGATGAGCGCGCGCTCCGGGACGTGGAGCTCGACCACAACCGGCTCGCCATCGCCGCCCGCACGAGCGCGCAGGACCCCGCCGGAGACGAGCTGATCCTGAGGCTCATCCCGATCGCCGAGGGAGGCATCCCCCACGCCGACATGATCATCTTCGACGATCTCGCCAACCCCGACCTCGAGATCCTGCGGCGCTTCCTCCAAGGCACCCATGCGAGCCCCTAGCGCGCGCAGGTGGCTGCGGGGACTCGCGCTCCTGCTCGTCTGCAGCGGCGCCTCTCCCTGGGGCATTCGCGCAGACGATCTGCAGCCGCGGGGCACGGCGGCTGTCAACGTCTACTCCGAGTCCATGAACACCTCCATCGTCTCCACCAGCGCCACCGGCGGCGTGCGCTTGCCCCACGAGCTCGAGCTCGACCTGGCGTGGAGCGCAGACATCATCAGCTCGGCGTCGGTCGACGTGATCACGGCGGCGACGGACCGCATCGACGAGCTGCGAAACCAAGCCAGCGTGGCCGTGAGTCGAGATTTCGTCGGTCGCGATCTCGATCTGGACGCGGGCTACACCTTCTCCATCGAGCGCGACTCCTACTCCCACGTGGCCCACATGGGCGTGCGTCAGGGCTTCCTCGACGACGACCTCAGCCTGTCCCTGGGCTACGGACTCTCCTACAACCGCTTGGGCGTGAGGGACGAGCAGATGAGCAAGTGGCGCCCGCTCTGGGTGAACACGCTCGACCTCGGTCTGACCTACATCCTGAATCCCGAGACGCAGCTCGAGCTGATCTACAGCGGCGGCTTCTCCAAGGGCTACCACGCGAGCCGCTATCGGCGCGTGCCCATCACCTTTCGGCAGGACCTGCGCGCCACCGAGTGGGTCGACGAGCTGGATCCCAACACCCGCGTTCGCAACGCCATCACCCTACGGGGTGAGCACGCGTTCGGCCAGCGCTGGATCGCCTCACTGGGCTATCGCTTCTACCGCGACAGCTGGGGCGTGATGGGCCACACGCTGCGCGTCGGAGCGTCGGTGGATCTCCCGGGTCACGTGACCCTCTCCCTGCGCGCCCGCGGTTCGCAGCAGGGCGCCGCGAGCTTCTACGAGCCCATCTACCGATCGCGCACCCGGTATCGCACGCGGGATCGCCGCCTCAGCCCGCACCTGACGGGCATGGCGGGCGCGGCGGTGGCGTGGGATCTCGGCTCCTACGTGGGCTGGGATGCGCTCGAGCTGCGCGCCTCCGCAGATGCAGTCATCTACCGCTTCAACGACTACTTCGCGCCTCGGCTCGACAGCTTCGGCGGGGCGCCGTGGAGGACGCTAGGCGACCTCGAAGGTCTGGTGCTCCACCTCGAGCTGAGGCTGAGACGATGACGCGGGGCGCGCAGACGGCGGAACGGGCGCGCTCAGTTGCAGCCGCAGCCGCCGCCGGGCTCTCCCGTGCCGCCGGCCATGCCGCTGCGGACGCTCCAGAAGTGCGCGTCGTAGTGGTGGGTCGCAGCGCTCGAGTCGTTGGCGCGCTGGATGCGTGCGAGCGATCCGCGCTCCCAGCGGTTCACGTGAACGCAGCCGGCCGTGCTGAAGACGACGCCGAAGACGAGGGCGATACGAGAGACGCTGGCCAGCCAAGAGAGGCGCATACGATGACGATACTCCGCCCAGACATTCTCGCAAGCACGAGTCGCCTGCTCGTGGCCTGTGGCGCGCTCAGCGTTCTGTGCATCGGCTGCGTACCGCCATCGGACGGACCAGATCCGGACCTCGGACCCATCGACGAGACGGTGAGCTACGCCGACCGGATCAATTGGCCAGGTATCGAGCTCGGTGACCATCGGGAGATCCCATTCATTCGTGGATTCTCCACAGGGCGTCCGTCGGGCTATTGGTTCCTTGGATTCGTCCCCCGCAGCACCGCGGACGCCTTCTGGTTCTGTCGCGAGGGCGACACGCAGTGTCCACTCGACGAACATCACCGACTCAATTGGGACCACTTGGTCGGGCATCCGCTCTTTATGCGCATCCCGGGAGAACCCGGCTTCTCGCCTTTTTGGGAGATGTGGACGGTGCGCGTCCCGGCGGACTTCGAGCCTGACTCGGTCAAGACCATCGAGACGCTTCACAGCCTAGAGCTCGCCGGCGAGGTGAGCGTCGCGCCGGAGATCACGGATTTCGGCACCCGCTTCGGCGTGCCCGTGGGACCGACGGAGACGCTGTTGCACTGCGCGCTCGTGCTGCAGGGCACCACCGTCGAGGACATCGGCATGATGCCCGACGGCAGCGGTCCCGTGCTCTTGCCTCAGGTGAAGTTCGGTTGGCGCGCGGGATATCGGGTCGAGTTCGTCGACTTCTCACGCTCGGACGGTGTGTTCCCGACCGCTGCGGACACGGAGAGCAGACCGCTCATGCCCTTCGGAAATATCTACATCATGTGGCGCTCCTGCGACAGCGATCCCCGTCCGTACATCTGTGATCTCCCCGGATACGCCACCTCGGACGTGCGCCCGGTGTCCGAAGGAGGACTTGGGCAGGACATCACGGGAAACCGCAGCACGACCGACTCGAACAACACCATGGGTGCGCTCAGCTGTGAGCTCCGGAGTCCCACCGAGTTGCCATACTCTCCGCTCTGGAAGGTCAGCTCTGTGCCTATTCATGCCGGTGTGAATATCGGATTGATAGACACCTATCACGATGGAGCGATGTCTGACATCAAGTCCTCAGAGGACATCTTCGCCCACGTCGCGAGCGGCGATTTCTCGACGCCCGAGCCCCAGACGGAGGACGAGGCGGGCAACCCCGTCCCCGGAAACGACGGTCAGATCTTCTTCAACTGCCCAGCTCCGCTGGCGATCGACAGTGTGCCTTACCCATGCGAATAGCTCACGCCTCCACTCTCCTCCATATCTCCGTCTCTCGCGCGATGCTCTGCGTCGCTGGGATCAGCCTGCTCTCCTCCTGCCCCGGATCTGGAGGTTCGGACTCCAGCATGCCCATGGAGATAGGCACGCGCGCGTCCGACGGCAGCTTTGTGCCCCTAGCCGACGGGGACACCATGCCCGTCCTGCTCGGGGCGAATGGGCTCAACATGATCGTGACCTCACTGCGCGCCACGGGCATCAACCCCGCCGCTCCCGATCCGTCGGTCGAGGTGCAGGTCGCGGGCATCGTGATGGCCGCCGACATCGAAGGCGCGCGCGTGGACATGGAGGACGACGGCACGGGCTTCGTGCTCTGGGAGCTGCGTGTGCCGTTCCAGACCCAGCTCTGCTGCTACGTGTGCGGTGACGCCACGATCGTGGCGCGCATTCGTGACAATTCGGGACAGCGCTTCGAGGGCCGGGTCGCGGTGCGCCTCGAGCGCGGGGGCTGCCCTGACCTGACCGCCTGCTGCGACACGGCCGACATGTGCCCAGACCCGACCCTCGCCCAGGTGTGTCCTTGAGGCGAGCGCCCGTGCGCGCAGTCGCGCTGGCGCTCGGGCTGACGCTGGCCGGCTGCTCCGTCCCCGAGGGCTTCTGGCGCGACCAATACGTGTTCATCGGGGATCAAGGCACGGTGATGCCCCTGGGCGTGCTGCGCTGGTCGGATGGCCACGCGGAGCTGAAGGGCTGGCTCGGTCAGGGCGGTCGCTGGCGGAGCTCCCTCGATCGTCGCTTCGCCATCGCGGGCCGTGACGCCTCGAGCCTCGAGCGCACGCTGCGGGTGTTCTCGGCGCAGGCGGGGCCGTCCGCGCGCGTGACGCTTCGGGGCGGGTCGAGTCCAGAGAGCGCCATGCATCTGCGGGTGCGCACGCCGTCGCGCGATCTGCGGCTCTCCGCCGCGCGCCTGCCTGTGGTGGGCGAGAGCGGCGATCCCGAGGGGCCCTCGAGCTATCGCGCGGGACGCGGTGAGCTGCGCTCGGGCCGCACGCGGGAGGCGGGCTGGATTCTGGTGGAGTCGACGCCCACGGCGCGACCCAAGCGCGGCTTCGTGAGCTACGGCGACTACGCCCTGGTGTTGGTCGCGAGCCGTGAGCGCGGCGCGCTGCTGCTGAAGCGCTCTCTGGACGTGGCAGGCTTCGATCACGCGTTCGTGGTGAGCGAGAGCGGGACGCGGGAGACCAGGGACGTGCGCGCGGAGGTCGGCGCCGATCGGCTGCGCGTGGCCTCGCCGGCGCTCGGGCTCGACGCTTCCATGTCCATCGACGACCGGGAGACCAGCCGCGGCGTCGCGCCCCATGGCCTCGCCCTGAGCTATCAGACGTTGCTGCTGAGCGGGGACTATGCGGGGGTGGCGTTTCTGATTCATCCCCAGGGCGGAGGCGCCACATGAGAAGACGAGTATGGAGCTACGGAATCGCCTGCGCGCTGGCCTGGGCGCTTGGCGCTTGCTCGGGTCCCGCCGCCGCGCCGCTGCATCGCAGCTGGCGGATCGAGCAGCAGCACCTGCCGGGCGCCATCCTGAGCCTATGGAGCTCCTCTCCGAGCGACCTGTTCGCGGCCGGAGGGCCGCTGCGGACGGATGGCGGGGAGTCGCTCGTGCTGCACTACGACGGCGTGACCTGGGAGACGATGACGACCCCCGGGACCACGCTGTGGTGGATCTTCGGGTTCGCCGCAGACGACGTGTGGGCGACGGGGGAGCGCGGGACCATCCTGCACTACGACGGCGCGAGCTGGTCCCAGGTGGAGACGCCGAGCCACGACTACACGCTCTGGGGCATCTGGGGCGCGTCCCCTGACGACATCTGGAGCGTGGGCGGGGTCGCCGCGGGCGGCGCGCCGAGCGTGCTTCGCCACTACGATGGCGTGAGCTGGAGCGACGTGCCGGGCGTGGGCAGAGACGGCGAGCTGCTCTTCAAGGTGTGGGGCACGGCTGCCGACGACGTGTGGGCGATCGGCACGGGCGGCGCCACCGTGCACTGGGACGGCGCTGCCTGGACGCGCTTCGATTCGGGGGTGAGCGCGCGACTGCTCACCGTGCGTGGACGCGCGAGCGACGACATCTACGCCGTGGGAGGCCTCGGCACGCCCACGGTGATCCACTTCGACGGCGCGCGTTGGTCGCCCGTGGCCCTGGAGGCGTTCGGTGGCCTGATGGGTGTGTGGACGGCGCCGGGCCAAGGGCTCGCCGTGTCCGGCACGCGCGGAATCCTGATGACCGACGAGGGTGACGGGTGGGCGGAGCCCGCGGCGCCCAGCCCCACGGAGCTCGACCTGCACGCCGTCTGGGGAGACGGCACGGGCCGCCTCTACGCCAGCGGCGGCGACCTGCTCTCGAGCGCCGCGCCGGAGGGCGTCATCCTCTCCTCCGAGCGGCCCGTCATTCGCTGACGGCCCAGCCCACGCGCGCCGCGTGCAGCAGCGCGATGATGGTCATGCCGTCGGTGATCTCCCCCGCGTCGAGCATGGCGAGGGCGCGCGCGAAGGGCACGCGCTCGACGCGGATGAACTCGGTCTCGTCCGGCTGACCCTCGGCGGGGCTCAGCTCGCGGGCGAGGAAGAGGTGCGCCGTCTCGTCCATCACGCTCTTGCTCGTGTGGTAGCTGCAGAAGCGCTCGAGCTGCGCGGCGGCCACATGCGCCTCCTCTGCGAGCTCACGCCGAGCCGCTCGCTCCGCCGTCTCATGCGGTTCCTTGCCCCCCGTGGGCATCTCCCAGCTCACGCGACCCGTGATGTAGCGGTACTGCCGCACCAGCAGCACCCGCCCGTCGTCCGTGAAGGGCAGGACGCCCACGCACTCGCCCGTGTCGACGACGCTGTAGGTGGTGTGTCCTCCCGTCGGCAGGCGCACGTGGTCCTCGCGCAGGCGCAGCCAGGGCGTCTCGTACACGGCGCGACTCGACAGGCGCTGCCACGGCGCGCACCATCGCTGCGCCTCGGGCACGCGCGCGCTGGAGTCCCTCGGCATGCGCGCGAGCCTGCGACGTCGCAGCCACTCGGCCGTGTGCGCGGGCCACTCGCTCGAGAAGAGCGTCCGCTCGAGGCGCTCGAGATCCTCGGGCACGTCCACGTCCCAATGCGCGTGGAGCGTGCGCGTCTCGAGCCCGGCGGCGGCGGCACGCTCCAGAGTCAGGCGCGCCACGCAGTCGCTGCTCCAGGGCATGTCGACGAAGAGCGCGGGACACGGGCGCGCGAGGCCTAGCAGGCAGTAGCCTCCATCCTCCGCGGGGCCGATCACACACTCCGCCTCACCGCTGCGCAGCAGGGCGACGGCTCGCCGCAGATGCTCGAGGGGCAGGGTCGGCGAGTCACTGTCGACCAGCACGACGGGCAGGCCCCGCGACAGAAAGTGCTCCGCTGCGGCGCCGAGGCCGACGCCGATATCACCCTCGGGCTGCGGCACGACCTCGAAGCCCGTGGGTGTGATCGCGGGAGGCGAACCCTCGCCGCGCCAGCCGGCGAAGGCGATGGCGGGCGTGACGCCCTCGACCCGGCGCAGCCACTCGCAGCGGTCGCGCAACATGCAGGCGTAGAACTCAGCGGCCTCTTCGGCGGAGAGGGCGGGCTTCAGCCGCGTCTTGCTCTCGCCGGGGCGCGGCTGCTTCGCCATCACCACCACGGCCACGGCCACGGACTGCGTGTCTGCGTTCATGCTCGCATCCTCTCACAGGCTCCAGCTCACGCCACAGCGCACACAGGCCTCGGGCGCCTCGCCTCGCCGCAGCCCCTCGCGCCACTCGCGGTAGCGCTCGCCGGACCAGATCTCCGCCAGGCTCTGCCTCTTCAGGTTGCCCATGGTGATGGCGTCGCGCGGCGCGACGAAGGTGGCGATGCAGCAGGGCACGACGTCGCCGTTGGCCATCACCACGGCGCTCTCGGACGGCCGTCGGCAGGCGCGATAGGGCTCGGCGTCGGGGGCGAGGCCGCGGTGCATGGCGTCGGGGGCGTGTCCTCCGCTGGCCGCGACGTCGAGACCCGCGGCGCGCGCTCTCACCGTGGCCCGCGCGACGCTCAGGCTCTGCCCGCGCGTCAGTCGCCCGTGCAGGGAATCCGCGGCGCGCGCGTGGCCGTAGCCGAAGAAGACCAGGCGCTGCAGGTAGACGCCGTCCACGCCGAGCTGCACGGCGAGGTCGAAGAGCGAGTCGAGTTCGGCGATGTTCTGGCGTGACAGGGTCACCCACAGCACCACGCGCGGAGCGGGCGCCGCACCACGCAGCCTGAGCACGTGGCGGATGTTGCGCAGCACGCGCTCGAACGCGTCCACGCCGCGGATGCGCGCGTAGGTCGAGGCGGTCGCGCCGTCGAGGGAGATGTTGATCTGCGGCAGCTGGGCGTCCACCAGGCTCCGCGCCATCTCACCCTCGAGGGTGATGGCGTTGGTGTTCAGCTCGACGTGCACATGCCGCCTCACCAGCTCGCGGACCAACCAGGGCAGCGGGCGATAGAGCAGCGGCTCGCCGTTGACCTGCAGCGCCGCGCTCTCGAGCTCCGGCAGCTGCGCGAGCAGGCGTTCGACCAGCTCCGGGGCGAGCTCCACCGTGGGCTCGGGCGCGCGCGTGCGCACACAGGTCGTGCACAGGCTGTTGCAGCCGTTCGTGACCTCGAGGTGCAGCCGCCGCGGCAGCGCGCGCGTGGGGAGCGCTCGAGCGCTGTTCATGGCGGCCGCTCCGTCGCGCCTTCGCGCTGCTCCCTCAGGGTGGCCACGCCCACGCAGGAGAGGCCGGCCGCGTAGAGCATGAGGAAGGGCGCCATGCTGAAGATGGCGCGCTGCACGAGCCACACGGCCAGCGCGGCGCACAGCGCGCCGGCGATCAGCTCGTAGACGCCCAGGCGATCGGCGACGGCGTAGCTCGAGCGCCGCCCGCCCTTCGGCGTGCGCTCGAAGACTCCCGCCCGGTCCCTCAGCCCGGCGAGCACAGCGCCCGTGTTCGACAGGGTGAGCCCCGTGCCGAGGATCATCAGACCGACCAACTCGGAGACCAGCCCTCGGCGGCTCACGCCACGCTCGGCGCGGGTGGCCATCGCCATCGCCAGAGGACCTCCCGTCGCCAAGGCGAGGGGCGGCAGCAGCGTCCACCAGCTCGAGTGGGCGGGGGCGAGCCAGCCCAGGGGCAAGGCGAGTAGGGCCGACGCGAGCATCAGGGGGTGTACGTTGTAGTGGGTCAGATGCAGAGTCGCCTGAAGCTTCTCCCCGACGCTCGCGGGCGAACGCCAGATGCGGCCGAGGAGCTTGCGTGCGGTCGCCGTGGAGCCGCGCGCCCAGCGTCGCTGCTGCGCCTTGAAGGCGCCGATGTGCTCGGGGATCTCGGCGGGGCACACGACGTCGTCGAGGTAGACGACGCGGTAGCCCTCGAGCCAGGCCCGATACGAGAGATCGAGATCCTCCGTGAGCGTGTCCGCCGACCAGCCCCCCGCGGCGTCGATCGCGGCCCGGCGCCACACGCCGCCGCTGCCGTTGAAGCACACTGGCCAGCCCGCCGCGGCGCGTGCCCGCTGCTCGACCGAGAAGTGCACGTCGATGCCCAACGCCTGCCCTCGGGTGAGGGCGCTCGCGTCGCGGTTGAGGTGACCCCAGCGCGTCTGCACGCAGGCTACGTTGGCCTGCTC
The DNA here is from genome assembly GCA_013151775.1 of Deltaproteobacteria bacterium. Classification (GTDB taxonomy): domain Bacteria; phylum Myxococcota_A; class Polyangia; order Polyangiales; family Houyiibacteriaceae; genus JAADHO01. Next base: position 12,337 of record JAADHO010000077.1, read on the forward strand.
GAAGTGCGGGATGCAGCGTTCGAGCAGGTCCTCGGGAGGCACGAAGTCCGCGTCGAGCAAGAGCAGAAAGGGAGCGTCCGTGAGCGCGAGGGCGTCGGCCAAGGCGCCGGCCTTGAAGCCACGTCGGTGGCCTCGGCGAACGTGTGAGGCCTCCACGCCGCGGGCGCGAAGGGCGGCCACGGCGTCCGCCACCATGCCCACGGTGTCGTCCGTGGAGTCGTCGAGCACCTGAACGTCGAAGGCTCCGGCGTAGCGCAGGCGCCCCGCCGCCTCGATCACCCGGGTGGCGACGTCGCGCTCGTTGTAGACGGGGATCTGCACCGTCACCCGAGGCCAGTTGAGCGTCCTCTGTGGACACACGGGCGCGCGCCAGCTGCGTCGGCGTGCGAGCAAGACGTAGGAGTTGACGCCATAGGCAAAGAGCGCCGCGAGCACGACGCCGTAGAGCGCGGCGACCACAGCCAGCGCGCTCATGGGCGCTCTCCACGTAGGATCTTCCCGCGCATGGCGGCCAGCATGAGGGCTGCGAAGGCAGGAATCCAGATCAGCCCCGTCACCCACGTGGGCATGGGCCCGTCCGGCGGGCCGTACTTGAGATACGAGAGCGGCAGCGTCGCGCCGAGCCAGAGCCCCGCGGGTGAGGCTCGCACGCACAGGAAGGGGATCATCCACAGGGCGTACCAGGGGTGCATGGCCGTGGGCGCGAGCAGCACGAAGGCGAGGGCGACCTGCCCCGCGCGGAGGTAGCTGTCCCGATCCGGACGCCGGGCGATCCACGCGACCGTGCCTGCCAAGGCCGCGGCGCAGACCAGCATCGCCGCGGGGCGGGCGCGCGAACCCAGAAAGCCGAGGAGCCACTCCACGAGCGCACGCAGGCCGACGTTGAAGTCCTCCGCCGAACCCAGGTAGTGGGGCAAGAAGCCGAGCACGGCTGGACCCGAGATGGCGAAGTAGACGCCGTAGAGCGCGAGGGCGAGCAGCCCGGCGACGGCGATGGCGCGCCCCCGCTGCTCGCGCGGGAGAGCAGCGAAGAGCAGCAGGGGATACAGCTTCATCAGCGTCGCCAAGCCCAGCGCGAGTCCCGCCAGGCTGCGCGCGCCGCGCTCTGAGGCCAGCAGCCCGAGGAGCAGGAGCGGCAGCACGAAGGCGTCGAGATGTCCCGAGACACCGACCTCGGCGATCACCAGGGGCGACCAGGCGTAGAGGGCGAGTCGTCCGTCGGGCACACCTCGCCTGCGCAGGGCCCCGGCGAGCAGCAGCATGCCGCAGAACTCGGCGAGGATGGCCGCGCCCTTGATCGCGCCCACGGAGCGCAGGCCCACGGCCGCCAGGCTGAGGAAGAGCAGCTGTGCGCCGGGCGGGTAGACCGTGAGCGCTTGCTTGCGGTTGATCCGCGGCCAGATGGCGTCGTCACGCAGCGCCTCGAGGGACTCGTCGCCGGGCGGCGCGGCGTAGGGGCTGTGGCCTGCGAGCTGCACGCGTCCGTCCCAGGCGTAGCGGTAGAGATCCGTCGAGAGGTCCATCGGCCAGGCCCACGCGCCCAGGCGGAACACCACGCCGAGCACGACCACGAGGGCCAAGGTGAACGCACCCGTCTGCTGCCAGAGGGCCCACACGGCGACGCCCTGAAGCGCGGCGATCCCGAGGGCGAAGGCGACGAAGCCCCGCATGCCCACGCCCTCTGGCAGGCCCACCCACCAGGCCACGGCCATGATCGCGCCCAGCGCGGCGGCGCCCCCGAGGGCGAGGGTAGAGCTGCGGCGCACGCGCGCTCGTCAGCGCTCGCCGGAGGCGCGTGGCTGGAGATCCACCGAGGTGATGACCTCCGCGGGAGGCGCTCCTCCGCTGCAGCCGGTCAGCCTGAGCGAGCAGATCGTGAATCGCAGCGGCCTGTGCAGCATGGGGTCTCTCCTTGGGGTGCTGGGTATCGGGGACGCTGGATGTCAGGGGCGCTGGGGCACGACATGGTTTCGCAGGATGCGGTTGATGGTCTCGAGGTCCAGCGGCCCGGGCTGGATCGTGGGCGGCTCGGCGATCGACATGTGTGTACTCGCGGCGACTGGGCTCGCCGCCTGCGCGGCCGCACCCAGGGGCGTAGTGACCGGATCATCGTAGATCCCGTCTCCGTCGAAGTCGAGGGCGACGATGCGGTCGAGCACGTGGCGCTGGCCGCTTCCGTCGACGAAGATGAACTCGCCGGTGCCGAAGCCGATGGCGCGCTTGAGCGCGTTCTCGTCGTCGGCCACTCCGTCGGCCCGTGGGTGGCAGCCTTGGCAGTCGCGGGGCTGACGCTGGATGGTGTGGTGGTGCACGGGGTTGTGTTCGTTGCCGTCGCCCGAGAAGCCGTCCTGCGTGAGCAGCGGCGCCGCGTCGACCAGCGTGCGGCCGCTGGCGTCGATGTGAGTGAAGAAGATGCTGGTGCCGACCATGGGCGAGATGCGCCCCTGGGTGTCGAAGCCGAGGATCAGCGCGTCGGAGACGACCGACATGCCGTAGTTGCTCACGCGCCCGACCTGCATCACGCCCGTGACCTGGTTCAAGGCCGACTGGCGGTCGTCGCGCACCACGTGACAGCCGAAGCAGTTCACCGTCCAGGCGTTGTGGCAGCCGAAGCATTCCATGCGCCCGCGGCGCGAGCCGAGGTCGTCCGGCAGCGTCCCGCCGTCGGGCATGCCCGGGAAGGTGGCCGCGACCTCCGACGGATCCACGGAGCGGAACCAGGCCAGCAGGCGCGCGCGGAACTCCGCGTCGCCCGCGTGCAGGCCGCAGCCCATGAGCGTGCGCGGGTTGAAGCGCGCCTCCGTGGGGTCCACCCGCTGGGCGATCTGCGTGACGTGGTGCTGTCGCTGATCGAGCTTTCCGTATTGGGTGAACTCGCCCTCGTCGTCGAGGGTGATGGCGTCGACGTTGCGCGCCGCGCTGCCGGTTCGGCTGAGAGAGACGCGGAACATGCCGCGGCTGTCGGTGATGCGCGCAGCGGGCGTCCCGTGGCAGGACTCGCAGCGCACGCGGGTCTCGAATTCGCGGCGCACGGCCATGTGGTTGGTGCCGTGAAGCTCCGCCACGACGTGGCAATCGATGCAGGCGAGCCCGCGCGAGAAGTGGATGTCGGGGGGCGTCTCGTCCACGTCGTTCGTGCCGTCCTCGTCCTCGATGTAGAAGGGGAAGGGCTTGCCGTAGAGGTTGTAGGCGCCGCGGTGGCGGACGTAGTTCGACTCGGGCCAGAAGACCACGTTCTCGGGATCCTCCACGCCGCGGTTCACGCCGCCCATGCGCGTGTCCCCCTCGGGCTCGGAGCGCTCACGCACGCCTTGGCTCAAGAGCCCGCGGTGCAGGTGCGCGTGGTGGCAGTGGTTGCACTGGGAGTCCGGGATCAGCAGCGTGAGTCGGTGCAGGGCGCCGTGCCCGCTCTCGCCCCGCTCCTGCGTCGGATCGGCCGTGCGCGGTCGCCCGTCGTTTTCGGTCAGCAGGTGACAGGCGTCGCAGCCCGAGGAGGTGTACTTGCCGGGCACATCCGTGCCATCGCGGGACAGGTGACACTCCACGCAGAGCTGCCCCATGGTGCCGAAGTAGGCGCTGGCCGTCTCGCCCGTGGGCGTCGTGCCGGCGGCGTCTCCGGGCAGCCGCGTGAGCGACGCCGTCGTGCCGCGCACGTCGACCGGGTAGTCGTCCACCACGTCGCGAACCGCGAAGCGCGCCTCTCGATCCGTCAGGCCTCCGAAGTAGAGCCCGCCGGCCAGCTGACCACTCAGGGTGGCGTGGGCGGAGAGCTCGCTCGTCTCTAGGATGCGCGTGTGGCAGTTGCCTCCTCCGCGTGTCGGCGAGCCACACGTGCGCGCGGCCACGCGGTAGTCGGATGGGTTGAGGAATTGCAGCACGGCCGGGTCGAGCTCGTCGAGCTCGGCGAGCGGTGCGCCCCGCAGGATCCGGCCTCCGGGGAGCTGACCGCCCGGGCTCGAGGGGTTGAACGAGACGCTGGTGGTGACGTGTGCGGCGCTCTTGCTGGTCGCGTCCCGGTTGCCGCCGTGGCAGTCGACGCAGTCGAGGGGGTCGCCGCCATAGTGCACGTGCTCGACGCGCGCGTGGCAGGCGCCCAGCGTGCAGCCGAGTCGGCCCGGTGGCGTCTGATCTCTGGGCGCGTTGCAGCCACAGAGCCCCATCGCCAACACGCCGGCGAGCGCCGCCTCGATTCGGTAGAGCGTTCCCAAATTCAGCCCGAGTCGGTCGATGTCGCCGACTGCGGTGTGAGCGTACATGCATCGGGCCGCTGGCGCGGCTCATGGCGCCGAGATGGAGGGCGCGCTTTGATCGAGCGCAATGGCGCTCAGGGGGCGCAGCGCGACTCGGCGGCGTCCCGGACGCGACTCGGCGGCATCCCGGACCTCCGAAGCGGGGCTCAGAGCCCCTTGGAGCGGAACACCACCATGCGCTCGAGGGTCATCTCGCGCATCGTGTGGCCGATCCCGCCCATACCGAGGCCCGACTGCCGGTGGCCACCGAAGGGCATCCAGTCGACGCGGAAGGCGGTGTGGTCGTTGACCATCACGGCCATGCCCTTCAGCCGGCGCGACACGCTGAGCGCGGTCTCGAGGTCGCGCGTGAAGACGGAGGCTTGGAAGAAGACGTCCGGCGCGTTGGCCCGGGCGATGGCCTCGTCCAGGTCGTCGTAGGTGTAGAGCGCGACCACGGGGCCGAAGATCTCCTGCGTGGACAGCAGCGCGTCGTCCGGTGGATCTCGCAAGACGCTGGGCTCGTAGGTGGTGTCCGAGATCTTCCGGCCACCGCAGAGCAGCTCGGCTCCGGCCTCCACGGCCTGTTTCACCCAGGAGTCCACGCGCTCGACCTCCTGCGGCCGAATCAGCGGCCCGACGTCCGTGCTCGCGTCGAGGGGGTCGCCGGTCTTTAGCTCCGCCACGGCGGCCAGCAGCTTGCCCGTGAACTCCTCCGCGATCTCCCGCTGCAGGTAGATGCGTTGCACGGACACGCAGACCTGACCCGCGTGATAGAAGGCGCCGCGCGTCAGCAGGGGGATGCTGTCGTCGATGTCCGCGCTGGCGTCGACGATCACCGGCGCCACACCACCATGCTCGAGGGCGCAGGCCGCGCCGGGCGCCAGCTTGGAGCGCAGATGCCAGCCTACGCGAGCGGACCCGATGAAGGTCAAGAAGGCCACGCGCGTGTCCGTGACGAGCTTCTCGGTGACGTCGTTGTCCGAGAGCAGCAGCTGACACCAGCCCTCGGGCAAGCCCGCCTGCTCGAGCAGGTCGACCACGCTGCGGCAGGAGAGGGGCGTCGAGAGGGCGGGCTTCACCAGCACCGGACAACCCGCCGCGAGGGCCGTGATCACCTGATGGATGATCAGGTTGAAGGGGTGGTTGAAGGCGCTGATGGCCAGCACAACTCCGCGCGGCTCGCGGTAGGTGTGGGCGAAGCGACCGGCCGAGGAGGCCGTCAGACCCATGGTGATCTCGCGACCGTGGAGCTCGCTGATCTCGCGGATGGCCACGCGAACGCCGTCGATGGCGCGCGCGATCTCGACCCTGGAGTCCTTCAGGGGCTTGCCCCCTTCGCCCGCGGCCTGGCGCGCGAGGCTGTCCGCCTGGCCTTCGACGAGCTGCGCGAAGCGCTCGAGGATCTGGATGCGCCGCGACGCCTCGAGCCAACCCGAGCGATTCGAATGCAGCCCGTAGGCCGTCTCGAGCGCGGCCATGGCGGCCGCCTCGTCTGTGGTGGGGAGCGTGTCGAGCAGCGCTCCGTCGAAGGGGCGTGTGACGTCGAAGGTCGAAGTGGAGGTCATGGTTTCCTCTGCGCAGGAGCGAGTGCGACAATGGTGTTGCGATGCGGCGGCGTTCGCCAGAACTACAAGATGCAGGTCTTCTGGGCGAGGGCCTCTAGGAACACGGCCTCGTTCTCGGAGTAGTCGACGGGCACCTCGATCAGGTGAACCCCGCCCGCTTCGAAGGCGGCGGCGAGCTCTTCCACCAGCTGCCCCGTGCGCTCGATGCGCGTGCCGTGGGCGCCGTAGCTCTCGGCGTACTCGACGAAATCGGGGTTGCCGAAGTCGAGCCCGAAGACGGGGAAGCCCGCGCCCGCCTGCTTCCACTTGATCATGCCGTAGCCGTTGTCGCGGAGCACGATCACCACTAGGTCGAGCTTCAGCCGCACGGCCGTCTCCATCTCCTGCGAGTTCATCATGAAGCCGCCGTCGCCGCAGATGGCCACCACCTTGCGATCCGGGTGAACGATCTTGGCCGCGATGGCCGCCGGTAGGCCCGCGCCCATGCTGGCGAGGGCGTTGTCGAGCAGCACCGTGTTGGGCTCGTGGGCCTGGTAGTTTCGCGCGAACCAGATCTTGTACATGCCGTTGTCGAGGGACAGAATTCCATCGCTCGGCATGGCGTGGCGCAGGTCTGCGACGATGCGCTGGGGGATGTTGGGGAAGCTCGACACGTCGGCCTTCTCCTTGAAGACGTGGGTGTCGATCTCGGTTCGCATGCGGCCGAAGTAGTCGAGATCCCAATCATCCGAGGGGGTGATGGCGTCGGCGAGCATGCGCATGTTGGAGGTGGTGCAGCCGATCACCTCGTGCTGCGGGAAGTACACGTCGTCCATCACGGCCGGGAAGTACGACACGTGGATCACGCACTTGCCGTCCGCCTGCATGATGAACGGGGGCTTCTCGCTGACGTCGTGTCCCACGTTGAGGATCAGGTCCGCGCGATCGATGGCGCAGTGCACGTAGTCTCGCGCCGACAGCGCCGCGGTGCCGAGGCAGCGCGGGTGGCGCTCGTCGATGGCTCCCTTGCCCATCTGCGTCGACAGGAAATACAGGCCCGTGCGATCGACGAAGTCGCGCAGCGCGGGCGCCGTGTTGTTGCGGTTGGAGGCGGAGGCGATCAGCAGCAGCGGTCGCTTGGCCGCCTGGATCATCTCGGCGGCCTTCTGAATGGCCCGCTCGCTCGCGCCGGGCGGCAGCACGTCGGTAACGTGGAAGGGCTCGCGCTCGACGGGCTCGCTGGCGATGTCCTCGGGCAGCTCGAGGTGGACGGGTCCGGGCTTCTCTGCCCGCGCGACGCGGAAGCACTCGCGCACGAGATTTGGCACGTTGTTTCCGTCCACGATCTGTCGTGTGAACTTGGTGACGGGCTGCATGATCTGCACGATGTCGATGATCTGGAAGCGGCCCTGCTTGCTGGCTCGAATCGGCTTCTGACCCGTGAGGAAGAGCGCCGGCATGCCGCCGAGCAGAGCGTAGGCTGCGCTGGTCACGAAGTTGGTCGCGCCCGGTCCGAGGGTCGAGAGGCAGACGCCGACGCGCCCCGTGAGCCGACCCACCGTCGCGGCCATGAAGCCCGCCGCCTGCTCGTGGCGAGTCAGCACGAGCTTGATGCTAGAGCCGCGCAAGGACTCGACAAAGTCGAGGTTCTCCTCGCCGGGGATGCCGAAGATATACTCGACGCCCTCGTTCTCGAGGCATCGGACAAGCAGATCAGAGGTCTTCATGGGCTTCCTAGCGGATTCGCGCGTACGTCCAGATTGGCGACGCGCGATTTCATACAAACCATGGCAGCTCTCGTTAGCGTCGGCGATCGAATTCCCCTCAACAATTCGGCGGCTGTCCCTAGTCTCCCTGCATCAGGCCGCGGATGCGGCCGTCCTCTTCGATGCGCACGCGCTTGGCGGCGGGCTCGCGGGGTAGGGCGGGCATGGTGACGATCTCGCCCATCAGCACGGTGACGAAGCCGGCGCCGAGCATGGGGCGCACCTCGCGCACGGTGGGCACGAAGCCCTCGGCGAGGCCGCCCGCCTTGGGATCGTCGGAGAAGGAGAGGTGCGTCTTGGCCACGCAGATGGGCAGGCCCGGGGCGCGCTCGTCGAGGCGCGCGAGGGCGCGCCGTGCGCTCGCCGTGAAGGTGACGTCGCGGGCGCCGTAGATGCGCTGCGCGATGTTGCGCACCTTGTCGTCGTAGCTCTCCTCGAGGGCGTAGAGGAAATGCGCAGGCTTTGCCTCGTCCTCGTCCACCGCCGCCGTCTCCCACACCGCGTCCGCCAGCGCCTCACCGCCCGCGGCGCCGTCCACAAAGGAGGTGACCCGCGCCGAGCGCACGTCGTTCTTGTCGGCGTGGGCCTCGAGCAGCGCGAGCTTGGACTCGTCGTCGGTGGGGAAGACGTTGATGGCGACGACGGGCGTGAGTCCGAAGCGTCGCACGTTGGCGAGCTGTCGGTCGAGGTGCAAGAGACCGCGCTTCAGGTCCCCTTCGCCGTGGGCCTCGAGGGCCTTCACCGTCGCCACGAGCACGACGCAGCGTGGCCACAGCCCCGCCTGACGACACTTGATGTCGAGGAACTTCTCGCCGCCGAGGTCGAAGCCGAAGCCCGCCTCCGTGACCGTGAGGTCCGCGTGGTGCAGCCCGAGGCGCGTGGCCAACACGCTCGAGCAGCCGTGGGCGATGTTGGCGAAGGGGCCGCCGTGCACCAGCGCCGGATCGCCCGCGGCCGTCTGCACCAGGTTCGGCAAGAGCGCGTCGCGAAGCAGCGCGGCCATGGCGGGGGCGGCCTCGAGATCCGCCGCCGTGACGTAGCTGAGATCGCCCCGGTCGCCGACCACGATGCGCGCCAGACGTCGCTCGAGATCGGGCAGGTCTTCCGCCAGGCTGAGCACGGCCATCACCTCGCTCGCCGCCGTGATGTCGAAGCGCGTCTCCCGCGGCACACCGCCGAGACGACCGCCGAGGCCGGTGGTGATGTGGCGCAGGGCCCTGTCGTTCACGTCGACCACACGCGGCCAGCGCACGCGGCGTGGGTCCAGCCCCGACTTGGCGCCGAAGTGGAGATCCGTGTCGATCAGCGCCGCGAGCAGGTTGTGGGCTGCGCCGATGGCGTGCATGTCGCCCGTGAAGTGCAGGTTGATCTCGTCAGACGGCACGATCTGCGCCGCGCCGCCACCCGTGCCGCCGCCCTTGATGCCGAACACGGGCCCCAAGGAGGGTTCGCGCAGCGCGAGGCAGGTGCTGCGACCGCGCGCGCGCAGACCCATGGTCAGGGCCACGCTGACGGTCGTCTTGCCCTCGCCCGCCTTGGTTGGCGTGACGGCGGAGACCAGCACCAAGCGCCCCTTGCCGGAAGCGGGACGGCTCAGTGCGGCGTGCTCGATCTTGGCGGCGTGGCGGCCCACGGGCACGAGATCGTCATGGCTGATGCCGAGGTCGGCGGCGACTTCATCGATGCTGCGCATCGGCGAGTCATATCACGTCGGCGCGGCCTTGGGCGCGCCGTATGCG
>JAADHO010000013.1 GCA_013151775.1 Deltaproteobacteria bacterium
GGCACCAACACCCAACACATCATTCTGCCGTCTTCCATCGCGGGTAGACAATGCTCGCGGATGAAACACTCCGCTCCGTCGTCGGGGTAAGGCCACGGCACCCGCATCGTCATATGTTGAATGATGCGCCAGTCGTTGAAGTGCCGCTGCAACGCATGAGCGTCCTCGAGTCTCAGAGACCGGAGAACCAGGTGCTTTGTCTGAAGAGTTGGCATGAACATGGCTTGCACCCGAGTGTATATCCTACGTGCGGTCAGCGCCTCGAGTTCGCGCGTCTGCTTCCCGCTCAGGCTGGGCTTCGACTTCGGCTTCTTCTTGGCGCCTTCGCGACCCGAGGCTCAGCTTCGCGGCGGCACGATGATCTCTTCCAGCGGGCCTTGGCGTTCGAGGGCCCAGTAGTCGGGCAGGGGCAGGAGGCGGCCGGCGACGCGCAGGACCTCCCAGCCGAGCAGAAGATCCATGCTGCCCGCGTTCACGGCGACCAGCGGCGTGGCGCCGAGCCGCGCGGGGTCGCGGCGCAGGTTCCCGGCGTGACCATAATCGAGGTAGTGGGCGGGGCGGAGTCCGTCGGGCCAGCGGAGACTCGAGGCGTCGCGCACGACGTAGTGGCCGAAGCTACGCAGGTGGCCGCGGCGGTCGAGCATGGGCCTCACGGGACCGCGCACGCCCGTCTGCTGCATGCGCACGTTCCAGCCGCGGAGTTCGGCCATGGAGGCGTCGCGATGAAAGGTCTTGCGGAAGGTCTTCCACAGCAAGCGATTCATCAACGGCGGCAGGCTGAGATCGGCGCCGAGGTACTGACTCTCAGCCAAGACGTCGAGCTCGAGGGCGTGGCCACGACGCATCACCCCAGCGAGCTCGCGGCGATCCATGGCGAGCAGGTCTTCGAGTTTCAGCATGCGACTCCGTTCCGATGCAAGAGGCTGCGCGCACACAAGGTGGCCATGGCCATGATGGCCAGCTGCGGGTTCACGCCGATGTTGGACGGAAAGACGCTCGAGTCGGCCACGTAGAGCGCCTCGATGGCGTGATGACGGAAGTCTGGTCGCACCACGCTGCGCGCCGGATCCTGGCCCATGCGGCAGGTGCCGAACATGTGGGTGATGGCCGAGGTGAAGGCGGCGGGGCTGGTGGGGCCGTCGCTCTCGAGGCGCTCGAGATCCGCGACGCGGCGGACCTCGGCGTCGAAGCCACGGACGCCGGGGTGCAGTGACTCGGCGCCTGCGGCGAGCATCATCTCCCCGAGCACGCGCAGACCCCGACGGAAGAGCCGCACGTCGCGCGCGTTCGGCGTGTAGGTGACGAGGGTGCGCCCCGCCACACAGCGCACGCGGCCCTCGGATTCGGCGCGCACGGCGGCGCCCCAATCGAGCCAATGGCCGAGCTCGGCGACGCCCCGCGAGAGCTCGGCGCCGACACCGGGGAGGCGCGAGGCGAGCACGGCGAGACCGAAGCCGAGCACCTCGAACTTCAGCCCCTCGTGGCGCAGCCCGATCACCTCGTGACCTTGGGTCGCGCCCTGCCACATGCGCACGGGTTCGCGGTAGCGCGCGGCCATGGAGACGCCCGGGTGGCAGCTGAAGTGACGACCCACGGGACCCTGACCGAGGCCGCTCTTCAGCAACAGAACAGGCGACTGCACGGCGCTCGCCGCGACCACGACGGCGTCACGCGCCTCGACCAGCACACGCGCACCCGACGCCGCTCGAGCCTCCACGCCGGTGGCGCGATCCCCCCGCCGGGTGACGCGAACGCGCTGCACCTCGACCTGACTCATCAAGCGCGCGCCGTCCGCCTGAGCGTCCTCGAGCAGCGTGCGATCGACCGAGCGCTTGCGACCCGCGGGGCAGCCCTCGAGGCAGCGACCGAGACCCTCGCAGCCGACCACATTGCGACGGATCGGTCGATGCTCGAGACCGAGAGCGTTGGCGCCCTGCGCCATCAGCTCGTTCTTGCGACCGGCGATGGCGGCGTCCGTGGGCGACACGCCGAGGCGCCGCTCGAGTTCACCCGTGATGGACTCCAGCTCGTCGAAGGGCAGCGCGTCCGCGAGGCTCGGATCCGCGTCGACCCACTCCGCCCAGACATCCCGCGGCAGACGCCAGCAGATGGCGCCGTTGATCGGCGAGCCGCCGCCCACCATGCGTCCCTGCACGTAGGGCATGGGCGCGCGTCCGAGCACCACGGAGGCGCCCCAGTCGCGGTACTGAGTCGACATGGAGCGCAGCGCCGAGCGCGGATACCGATCCGGCGTGACCAAAGGACCCGCCTCGAGCACCAGCACGTCCACGCCCGAGGCGGCGAGCTCTCGCGCCACCGTCGAGCCCGCGGGTCCGCTGCCTACGATCACCACATCGCAGCGCAATCGCTGATCACCCTCTAGGGTGCTGCCGTCGATATGCGTCATGAGGTGACTTCTTCCCGCACAGCGTCTTGAACATCATCGTCGTCGAAGTAGGCGAGGCAGGCCACGACCTTGGTGAGCATGATCAGATCGTCGAAGAGCGGCAGCCTCGAGGCGACGTGGAAGAGCCTCTCCCACTCCTCCGGCGCGAGCTGCTCGAGGCGCGTGGCCCTGCGCAAGCTCACGGGCGCGAGCGCGGCGAAGGCCACGGTCGCCGCCATCATGCCCGCCCGCAGGTGAGCCGGCGCCGCGTCGTCAAAACGCTGCCAGAAGCCAGAGAGGTCCAGGGTCGAGAGCCCAGGAAGCCTGGACGAAGGCGCAGGCAGGCACGCCTCGACAAGCGCGGCGCGTTGGGCCCTGAGGCTGGGGATCCTCGTCATGAGGCGTTCTCAGGACGCGAGGCCGCAGCCCGAGGTGTGTTTGTAGAAGTAGACGTTCTCGTCCACGGAGTTGACGAGGATGAACACGTTGTAGGCCGCCACGTAGCGCCAACGACCGTAGGTGCCACCGGAGGTCTCGGAGGTGGGCGCGCCATCTGCCCCACCCAACGACCAGGTGCGCGTCTCGAGGTCGAGCGCGTAGGGCGCGCCCGCGTTGGGCCAAGCGACGAAGTCGTCCGCCGCCGTGTCGTAGGCGAAGCCCGGCGCAGGCACGTCGTAGACCGCGCCTCCACCGCTCTCGAAGAGCTGATCGGCCCGGTCGCCGACGGCGTCGGCGTTGGAGTAGGCGCCGCCGCCCGTCGTGACCCAGTCGTCGGTCACCGCTCGCCCGGCGTCGATGTCCCAGACCAAGACCAGCCCGTTTCCGACGGCCCAGAAGAGCCGGCGCGTGGGGTCGACCTCTCCGGTCCGGTCCCCGCCGACGGCGTAGCGAGGCCACAGGGGCGCGTAGCCGAAGCCGGGCGCCTCACTCCAGGCGTCTCCGTCGACGTCGTAGATGTGCAGCGTCTCGGCGGCCATCGCGAAGACCTGCCGACTGCTGGGATCGTAGGCGCTCGCGAGGCCATAGCCGCCGGGGCCCGATGCGCGCTGCGCCCAGGCGGAGGCGTCGAAGACCCAGGTCACGTTCGTCGAGGCGCCGTCGCGCGCTCGCGAGCCGCCTTGGGCCCAGAGCAGGTCCAGATCACCGAGGAACTCCACTCCGTCGTAGGTGTGCCGTGACACCGGCTGACCGTCGGGCAGCGGATCCCGACTCAGGAAGTCGTCGCGATCCACGCCCGCGGGGATCACGCTCGGCTCGGTGAGTCGAGACCACGTGCCCGTGCGCAGGTCGAAACCGTAGAGCTCGTTGCCCCAATAGTCGTCGTGTCCTCCGCCCCAGACGATCATGCGCCGACGCGCCGAGTCGTACGCGCCGCCACCCCAAGCGTCGACGATGCCCGCGCAGCCGACGACGCCGCGCACGCCCACGGAGTCAGGCACGCAGACGTCGCGCAGGTGAGAGCTCGGCGCCTCGAACCAGGTCTGGGGAGTGAGCTCGATCAGCGTCTGCTCGAAGGCGCTCGGCGTGTCGCCGTCGATGCACGGGCCGCAGTCGATGCAGGCGGGCCCTCCGTCGACCCTCGGGGTCGAGCTGTCGCCGCGCGACGCGTCCATCGAGGACGCGTCGGGCACGGCCCCATCAGACGCCCCGCCATCGTCGCCACAACCGATGACGCCGAGCAGACAGGAGGTGAGACAACAGATAGCGCCGAAGGGGCGCGCCACGAGCGAGAGCTTGTCCACAACCCCCGCTATCGTGTAAGCGACCGAGCTGTCAACGACGTTTGTGAAGCAGACGGTGTCACAAATCTAGGGGCCGTTGACTCGAGCGGCGGCTACGCCTAGCGTGGACACGGGGGTCTCGCCATGGGGAGCACCAAGTTGATCAACACGCAGGCACTTCTCGGGCTGATCGTCGTCGTCGGGCTTTCGGGCTGCGGAGGGGACGGTGGCTCCTCGGACGGCGGTGACGGAGATGGCGCCGCGCGGGACGCTGGAGCTGGTGACGCCGGCACGCTGGACAGCGGAAGCGGTGACGCGGGCTCGGGCGACGCGGGCGCACGGGACAGCGCTGCGGCCGACACGGGCTCGGCCG
>JAADHO010000355.1 GCA_013151775.1 Deltaproteobacteria bacterium
GTGGCGCTCAGGTCATCGTGATCGATCCGCGGCGCACGGAGACGGTGGAGCGCACGGACGCCGAGTGGATCCCGATCCGCCCGGGCACGGACGGAGCGCTCGCGCTGAGCATGCTCGAGGTGTTGATCGAGGAGGAACTCTACGACGAGAAGTTCGCCAAGGAGTGGTGCCACGGCTTCGACGAGCTGCGAACCTACGCGCAGCACTTCACGCCCGAGGTCGCGGCAGACATCACGGGCGTGCCGGCTGAGAGCATCCGGCGCCTCGCGCGCGCCATCGCCAACACCAGCGGCGCCTGCCCCGTGACCTACACCGGTCTCGAGTACTCCGACTCGGGCGTGCAGGCGATCCGCGCCGTGCACACGCTCTTCGCCTTGGCCGGTCAGCTCGACGTGCCCGGAGGCGTCGGGCTCGCCATGCGCGGCGGACAGTTTCCGATCAACCGCAGCATGAACCAACCCAACCCGGACATCGCGCGCGCCGTCGCCCGCGACAGGTTCCCCGTCTACAGCCACTACCGCGGCGAGTCCCACGCCCTCGGCTTGATCGACGCCGTGCAGAAGGGCGAGCCCTACCCGATTCGCGGCCTGATCATCCACGGCGCGTCCATCCTCACGTCATGGCCTCAGACGCCCGTGTGGCGGGAGACGCTCGCCGCGCTCGACTTCCTCGTCTGCATCGACAGGCAGCGCACGGCGGACATGGCCTACGCCGACATCGTCCTGCCAGCGACGACGGGTTTCGAGATCCACTCCTACAACGTGTACGGCTCGATCTTTCGCGAGCGCGAGCGCTTGATCGAGCCCGTGGGCGAGGCACGCAACGACTACCTGATCATGGCGGAGCTCGCGGCCCGTCTCGGCTATGGCGAACTCTATCCGCAGACGGAAGACGCCCTGCTCGACGCCGTGCTCGAGGGCAGCGGCTACGGCATCGAGGACGTGCGCGAGGCGGGCGGCACGCTGCGCGTCGACGCGCCCATGATGGAGTACAAGAAGTGGGAGAAGGGCGGCCTGCGCGCCGATGGCGAGCCCGGCTTCGACACGCCGACGGGGAAATTCGAGATCCACTCGACGCTGCTCGAGGACTTCGGCTACGAGCCCTTGCCCAAGTACACGGAGCCCAAGGAGGGCCCGCTCGCGCAGCCCGAGCTCGCGGCAGACTTCCCGCTGGTCTTCAACTCGGGCGCGCGACCGCACACGGATTTCCGCTCGCAGCATCACGGCATCAAGAGCCTGAACAGGGACAACCCGGAGCCCACCATCGAGCTCAATCGCGCAGACGCCGAGGCCCGCGACATCGCCACGGGCGACTTGGTCTTGGTGTCGAGCCCGCGCGGCAGCGTGCCCTTCCGCGCTCGCGTCACGGACGACATCGTCGCCGGAGCCGTCGAGTGCAACATGGGTGGAGGCACCCCTGTGGGGGATACGGCGTGGCGCGAGTGGAACGTCAACCTGCTCACGGACGTGACGAACACAGACGAGATCTCCGGCTTCCCCGTCTACAAGGCGCTGCTCTGTCAGGTCGAGAAGCTCGAGAGCGGAGACGAGGCGAGTCGCGCTCGGGCCGAGAAGCGTGTTCGTGGTCGGCGGGCGACCTTCGCGGCGGCCAAGCAGAGGGCGAAGCCGAGTCGCCTCGTCTACCTCGACAACTCGGCGACGACGCCCGTGCTGCCCGCGGTGCGTGAAGCGATGGCGCCCTACCTGAACGAGGCCTTCGGCAACCCCTCGAGCATCCACGAAGCGGGGCGCGTGGCGCGCGAAGCCGTGGCAGAGTCGCGACGACGCATCGCCACTCTGCTCGGAGCGAGACCCAAGCGCATCATCTTCACGGGCGGCGGGTCCGAAGCGGACAACCTCGCCTTGATGGGCGTGATGTCCCGGCACGCGCCCGGCGACGCGCATCTCGTGGTGTCGGCCATCGAGCATCCGGCGATCCTGCGCACGGCGGAATTCCTCGAGCGCATGGGCTACGCCGTGACGCGCCTCGGAGTGGACGGCGCGGGCTTGGTGTCACCGGATGAGCTGCGCGCGGCGCTGCGTCCGGAGACCAAGCTCGTGAGTGTGATGCTCGCCAACAACGAGGTGGGCACCATCGAGCCCATCGCCGAACTCGCCGCCATCGCGCGCGAGGCGGGCGCCCTCTTCCACACGGACGCCGTGCAAGCCGTGGGCAAGATCCCCGTGGACGTCGCGACCCTCGGCGTCGATTTGCTCAGCCTTTCGGGACACAAGATCCACGCGCCCAAGGGCGTCGGCGCGCTCTACGTGCGCCGCGACGTCGAGCTGTGGAGCTTGATCCACGGCGGCAAGCAAGAGGGGGGCCTGCGCGCGGGCACGGAGAACGTCCCCGGCATCGTGGGGCTCGGAAAGGCGGCGGAGCTCGCGCACGAGAGCGTGAAGCAGGCGGACGTCATCGCTGTGCTGCGCGACGCGCTCGAGGCGGAGGTGAAGAAGCTCATCCCCGAGGCGCGGCGCAACGGCTCGAGCGAGCATCGCCTGCCCAACGTGCTCAACCTGACGCTGCCAGGCTTGCGCGGCGAGTCCCTCGTGATCGCCATGGATCAACGCGGCGTCGCGCTGTCGAGCGGCTCCGCCTGCAAGTCGGGCAGCCCCGAACCCACGCACGTCCTGCGCGCCATGGGCCTCAGCGACCCCGACGCCCACCAGAGCGTGCGCTTCTCCCTCTCCCACATGACCACGCGGGAGGATCTCGACTACGCCACCACGGCGCTCGGCGAGGTGCTCGCGGAGCTCGCCACCACGGTGCGCTTCCTCTCGTGCAAGTGAGCCCGGCGACGAACCTAGCGCACCCGGGTCAAGGAGGGCACTCGGCGGGACCGGTCGAGCTCCACGTGCCGTCTTCGCAGGCCATGGTCTCGATGCAGCAGTGGCCGTAGCTGCAGCGACGCGTGCTGTCGTCGCAGGCGCTGCCCTGGGCGGGCATGCGACCGGGGCAGCCGTCGTCGCGGACGACTCCCTCGTTGTAGCCGCAGCGCCACGCGTAGCGGGGAGGCCTGCCGTCATCGCCCATGTCGACGCCAGTGCAGCTGCTCACGACGCCGCAGACGCAGGTCTGTTGATCGGCCGCGCAGGTCGCACCCGCGTGGTCGGCGTCGCATGGCATCTGCTCGCAGGATTCACCGTCGCCCGGAGTCACCGTCTGCATGGCGCCGGAGCCTGGCGTGACGGCCCGGACGCTGCCCGCGCCCGCGGAACCACATCCGAGGGCGAGTGAAAAGAGAAGGCTCAGAGCACCCTTGCTAGGCATGAATACAGTGTAGGCGAGGCGGGCAGAGCGCTCAATGGCCTGACGCGCCTTGCCGGGGCAGCGCGGCGAGGTCCTTCAAGCGCTCTCCACCACGGTGCGCTTCCTCTCGTGCGAGTGAGCGCGGCGCTGACCTACTCAGACTGCGCGGCCTCTTGCTCCGCGTGAAGCGCGCGCAGACGCCCGGCCATGTCGGATACTCCCCGGTAGCGGAACTGCTTGCCCACACGTCGGCGGGTGACGAGTCCGAGCATGTGAAGACCCTTCATGTCCGCATGCGCGGTCGGATACGTGACAGCATGCGTGCGACCATGACCACCTGTCGTGAAGCTCGCGCTTGGCCTCCGAATGGCCGCCGCCAAGAGGCTTCGCTGCCGGTGGTTCAGTCCATCGAGTTCGTCCAGTAGCATGTCCGCTGCGTGCGTGCGCTCCAGGCTTCGATCAAGATAACTGTGCAACGCATCGATCGCTTGTTCGAGCGCATCGAGCTGATGCACGACGAAGTAGGTGAGATCGAAATCGTCGGTCTCGGTGTGGAGGAATGCGCGAGCGTATTGCATTGGAGCGCGCGCGATGAACTCCGAGATCGATACATATTGCAGCAGCCAATAGCCATGATGGAGCATCGACCAATAAAAGAGAGCACGAGCCGTGCGGCCATTTCCATCCAAGAATGGGTGATCGTACGCAAGCCAGAAGTGCAGGATGATGGAGCGCACTGCGGGGTGTACGAAGGGCTCCGTGGAGGCGCCATTGGCGAAGGCGAGCATCGCCTCGAGGCGGCTCGGCAGCTCGTCGGACGGAGGCGGACGGTGAGCCACGAAGCCTTCGGAATCCGCGACCTCGACCGGCGGATCCGAACCGATCCGCAGACGGCCCTCCGCGCTCGCGTCCTTCATCGTGCCGGTCGTGACCAAGCGGTGGAGTTCGAGCAGAAGCGCGGCACTCATGGGCTGCTGTCGGACCTCGGAGATGCGCTGCATGGTGACATAGTTGTTGACGATCATGCGCTCACTGCGATCGCGCGGAGGGCGCCCTTCGCGCAGCATCCTGCGCGCCACTTCGCGAGTGGATGAAGCGCCTTCGATGATGGACGAGCTGATGGCCTCCTCGATCATCGAACGCAGCAGGTATTGCTGCTTGCCCGCCGCGTCCACCAGCGGCGCCGCGGCCTGGATGCTGCCTGCGGCGCGCATGTCGAGGTCGTGAAGCCACGCCTCGATGCACGCCACCCCAGGCGCCATCGAGAAGCTCTCCGCTCCGTCCACGGCCCGCATGCCGGGAACGCGTAGCCCTCCCGTGCGAGCCATCTTCAGGCCGAACCACCACTGCTCGTGCGTGAGCCCGTCCGGCGGATTCCGGCGGCGGAGCTCATCCCAGTGCAGGTACTTCCCGCGAACGGTAGCCGAGGAGACGCTCTCGCGCAGACGACGCCACGCCGCTGGCGGCAGCGATTCGGCGAGCTCTCGAAGGGATGGAGCGGTAGCGGGAAGACGCATCGAGTTGGTATAAAATATATACTATTTTTTATTCGTAGCAAGTGACTGGGAGCGACTTGCTTCAGCCGGTGCCGGACGAATTGGCCACGACGGCGTGCTGTCGTGTAAGTAGCCGTGCCGTGGAGAAGAAGAAGAAGTCCAAGGCGGTCTCGGGCCTGATCGGCTGTACGGTGTTGGCGCTGGCGACCGTGGGGATCTGCGTGGCCTTGGCCACGTTCGTGGATCTCACGCCCGAGCCTCGGACGACCATCCGCGGCAGCTACGACTGCCCTGGCCACGCCGTCGAGTTGATCGACTGGAGCACGAACATCAACTGGCTCGAGGGCGTGTGGCACCACGACCTCTTGGTCCGAGTTGATGGAAGCATCCGACTCGACACTCGCCTCGGGAAGTTTCCGTCGCATTTGGTCGACACGCTGATGCCGAGGCACACGCTGGTCGGCGACCCGGACGCCTTCATGCTGCAGGTGTATCTGGATCCCGCGGTGATCGACGGGGACGCCGCGAGCGCCATCGCGAGCTGTCTCGAAGAAAAGCGGCAGGCGCTACTGAACGACGCGGTGGACGATGCATGGGGACGCGAACAAGTCGCCGGCAACAGCGAGCCTTCCATCACGCTGTGGTACGCACCGAAGGGCGCTGAGGAGCCGCGCTTCGTCCATGGATCGAGCTCTCTCCTCTTGCGGCAGGACGGCCTCCTCTGGCACCAGCACGAGCACGGCGGTGGAGTCGTAGGCGACGTGGTCCACACCCAGGCAGGCGACCAGCTCCGCTGCTGCAGAGGCGGCACCCGCGAAGTCGAGAACATCCGCGACTATCGCGACGCGGAGGGCGCCGATCTGACGACCTACTACGGCCCCGCCGAAGCCTTCGTCGACCCCTTCCGCCGATGAGAGCAGCCGAATCCAGCCCGCGAGCCCGGCTCCGCGGAACTCCAAGAGGCGCCTCGATCCTCACCTGAGTCGTGTGATAGCGTCGTCTGCATTGGGGAACACCCAGGCCATGCCCGACGACGAGACCGGATACGATCCTTACCGCGAACTCTTCGAGCGCTCGGCGGACGCGATCTTGATCATCGAGGGAGACCGCTTCATCGACTGCAACGAGGCGGCCGTGCGGATGTTCCGAGCGAAGAATCGTGAGCACGTGCTCCAGACGCACCCCTCGGAGTTGAGCCCGGTGACACAGGAGTGTGGGAGAGACTCGCGCGAGATGGCGAACGAGATGATCGCCAAGGCCTTCGCCGATGGAGTGCACCGCTTCGAGTGGATGCATCGGCGGGCGGACAGCGTGGACTTCCCGGCCGAGGTTTCCCTCACCTCCGTGAGGTCCGGTGGGCACATGACTCTGCATTCGATCGTCCGCGACATCTCGGATCGCCGCCGGCTCGAAGAAGAGCTGCGTCACACCCAGAAGATGGAGGCTATCGGCAAGCTCGCGGGCGGTATCGCACACGACTTCAACAACCTCTTGGTGGCGATCCTCGGCCACGCCGAGTTGCTCTCCTGCGATCTACGAGATCAGCCGGCGCTGCTCACTCACGTCAGGGAGATTCACAACGCCGGCAACCGGGCCGCAGACCTGGTGCGACAGCTGATGCTCTTCGGGCGCAAAGGCGCTCGAAAGAAGAGCATCTTTGACTTAGGTGAGCTCTTGCGTGAGTCGAAGAAGCTGCTGGAGCGCGTGATCGGCGAAGATGTACGTCTCGAGATCGAGATCGAATCGACGCAGCTGCACATCGAGGCCGACTCGACACAGCTGCAGCAGGTGGTGATGAACTTGGCCAGCAACGCGCGCGACGCCATGCCCCGTGGAGGGGAGCTCGAGCTGCGTCTACGGAGCGTCGTCCGCCGTGGGGGCGACCTCGACGTGGACGCGCTGAGCCCCGGAGGCTACGCCGAGCTCTGCGTCTCCGACACGGGCGAAGGCATGGACGCGGAGACCATGCGGCACGCCTTCGACCCCTTCTTCACCACCAAAGCGGTGGGTAAGGGAACCGGGCTCGGGCTCGCCACGGTGCACGGCGTGGTGGAGCGAGCGGGAGGTCGCGTCAGCGTCCGCAGCGCTCCGGGCCAAGGGACGACCTTCGAGATCCTGCTGCCTCTGGTGGACGCACCACTAACGGAGAAGGTGATCCGCGACAGCTCGCCCTCGGCAGGCGCAGGCGAGACTCTGCTGGTGGTGGAGGATGAGAAGGCGGTCTCCAGGCTGGTCGTCGAGGCGCTCGAGGGAGCGGGCTATCGGGTCATGGTGGCGCACGATGGAAACGAGGCGCTGTCGATCTTCGACGAGCATCACGCGGAGATCGACCTGGTGCTCAGCGACGTGATCATGCCGGAGCTCGGAGGTCCCGCGTTCCTGCGCGAGCTGGCCAAGCGTGGCGAACATCCACGCGCGCTCCTGATGAGCGGCTACACCGGAGACGCCCTCGAGCGCAGCGAAGACCTGCCGCCCGAGGTCGAGCTGCTCGAGAAGCCCTTCTCGCCGAGGGAGCTTCTGCAGAGACTGCGAACTCTGCTCGACCGCTGAGGGGACTCTCAATCGGGGACGGTCCTAAGCAATTAAGTTGTTGGGGACGATCCTAAGCAGCCAAGTTGCGGCTCGGGTTCGTCCTTTGCTCGCCGGATCGCTTTCCCGGCACGCTCGCGACGTCCCCATGCGCGGCTGCTATGCTGCGGGCGTGCCGCGCTCATCCGTCGTCTCACGCATCGCTCACGATGTGATGGAGCATTCGCCAAGCCTGATGCCGCCACCTCCTGGGGCAGCGTGCGAAGAGCTGGACGCTGCGGACAAGACGCCTTGGTGGCGAGCCCTGTCGGCGGATTTCAGTCGGCGGCCCGAGCCTTTTCAGCTCGCCCTCGGCGACGCCCTGAGCGTGCGGGCCTCCGCCGCGAGTGACGTGCTCGTCCGCACGGCCGCCGCCTCCCTGCTCGCGAGCCTGGCCATGCCCCTGGGCTATCACCCCTGGCGTCTGCGCCAAGCGCTGAAGGACCTCGAGTTCTATCGCGAGCTGATCCACGGCGGCGACGCGTCCCGCTTCTTTCGCGCCCCGGAGCGCCCAGCGCAGGTTCACTCACGACGCTCGCGCAGCGTTCCCGACTTTCGTCCGGTAGGGGGCGCACGCGAGATCCTGACCTTCGACAGCCCCTTCATGCCCACGGTGGCGTCGCAGCACTCCGACTACCTCCGGCACCGGCGCAATCGCCAAGCCCACGCCCGCTACTTTCGCCACGAAGACGGACCGCGCCCGACCCTGATCGCCATCCACGGCTTCAGCGCGGACCTCTACCTCGTGAACGAGTGGCTCTTCGCCCTGCCCTGGTTCTTCCACATGGGCTGCGACGTGCTGCTCTTCACGCTGCCCTTCCATGGCCCGAGACGTATGAACGGAAGCCTCTTCTCGGGTCACGGCTATTTCGCCGGCGGCCCCTCGCGCATCAACGAGGCCGTGGCCCAATCCGTGCTCGACCTGCGCGTGTTGATCGACTGGCTGGAGCGCGAACGCGGCGTCACGCAAGTAGGTGTGACGGGCGTCAGCCTCGGCGGCTTCACCGCAGCGGCCTTGGCCTGCGCGGAGCCGCGCTTGCAGTTCGCGATCCCCA
This sequence comes from Deltaproteobacteria bacterium, assembly GCA_013151775.1. Lineage (GTDB taxonomy): Bacteria > Myxococcota_A > Polyangia > Polyangiales > Houyiibacteriaceae > JAADHO01. The sequence goes on from JAADHO010000355.1 coordinate 8,369, forward strand.
ACGTGCCCGTGGTCTCCCTAGGCGACCTGGTGATGGAGTGGGAGCCCATCGGCAGCATCGTCCGAACGGCCATGAAAGCCATGAAGCGCAACGTCGAAGACCTGCGTGAGCTGCTGGCCGTGAGCTGCCCCTTGACCTGGAAACCAGCCATCCCGCGGGAGCGCTTGATGATCGTGGCGGGCGTGGGCGACAGGCTCGCGCCGCCAAAGCACTCACGAATCCTCTGGGACCATTGGGGACGCTGCCGCATCCATTGGTTCCCCGGCAGCCACCTCCTGCACCTCGATCGCGGGGCCTACCTCAAGGAAACCGCACGCTTTCTCGCTGACATCGGCTTCTTGCCCCGCGCTTCTGGGGGACGGTCCTAAGCAGCCAAGTTGTTGTAAAACATTGTTTCACAACAACTTGGCTGCTTAGGACCGTCCCCCAACGGCCCCGGCGCACGACGAGTAAGCTCATTGCCGGTAGACTGGCGCCCTCATGCGTGCACCCGCTCCTCGTATCACCGCTTTACGCGGTCTTCCGCTTCTCGTCGCCCTTGGCCTCGCAGCCTGCAGTACCGGAGGGCTGCCCCAGGGGCTGGGCTCGCCGACGCCTCTGGAGGGTGGGCCGCGCATCGTCTGGGATTTGGCCGCGGAGCCCTTGCCGGAGCTACCCTTCCCCAACGACGTCGCGACCTGGCCGGACCCCAGCTCACCCACGGGTCTGCGCATCAACGTCAGCCTGGTCGCACCGACTCAGTTCGAGCGCGACACTCGGCGCCACTTCGACGAGCTGGACGGCTGGGGTACCTACGGGCCGGTCAGCGTCTCCTTCGATGCACCCCTCGACGTCCAGGACATCTACGATCGACAAGGGGGCAGCGCGCACTTCAGCGCGGCGGACTGGCCCAACCACGCCCTCTACCTGATCGACCTCGACACGGGCCTACCCGTGCCCCTCGACGTCAACAGCGGGAACTTCCAGTACGTGCTCGACAACCCCAACCAGTATTGGGAGAACGATCCCCACGCGGGCGAGTCGAACCTGATCCTCGAGACGCGCGAGGAGGACACCAACGGCAACGGCGTGCTCGACCCTGGTGAGGACACGGACTTCGACGGTGTGCTCGACCACCCGAACACCTTCGACCGTTTGGCGTCAGCCGATCCGGCCGAGCAGGTGGATGACACCCTGTGGTTCTACGAGCGCGAGACGAACACGCTCTTGCTGAGGCCGATCCTGCCGCTCCAAGGCCGGCATCACTACGCCATGGTCGTCACCGAACGAGTTCATGGCGAAGACGGTCTGCCCGTGCGCTCGCCCTTCGACGCTCGACAGCACGTGGCGCAGCGCGAGGCCTTGGCGGCGCTGCCGGACATCTTCCGCACGCGCCCCGATCTCTACGGCAACCTGGCCGAGGAGGGCTGGGACGGCGTGGCCTTCGCCTGGAAGTTCACCACCCAGTCGACCACCAACGACCTCGACGCCCTGCGCGCAGGCCTCTACGGAGAAGGCTCGCTCTCCTGGTTGAAGGACGAGTTCCCGCCGGACTTTGCCCCGGCCCCCATGCAAGGCGGCCGAGCCTCCGACGGCTGTGTGAACGACGGACCTCAGATCTACATCGCTACCGCCGACCAGTTCATTCGCGCCCTCGACACGATCGCGCGCACGGTGCTCGGGCTAGACCCCGATCAGGCCGACGTGGTGCGCCTCAGCTACGGCAACCTGTCCCATGTGGTGATCGCCTACTTCGACACGCCCTACCTGCTCGGTGAGCCCTACCCCGAACCGGGCACCTCGAACATCCGCGAGGTCATCGAGATGGACGCCGACAAGGGCACGCTGCGGGTGGTCCACCAGACGATCACTCTGCTCGCCTTCGTGCCCAAAGAGTCGCCCAGCAACATGCAGCCATTCCCCGTGGCCTTCTATGTGCACGGCCACGGCAGCAACGCCGCCGAGCCGCTGCCCTTCGCGGGCTTCATGATCGAGCACGGGGTGACGGCCGTGATGATCAACGCCGAGAACCACGGCCTCGCGCTGCCGCCAGGCTCGGACATCATCGTGCGCAGCTTCTTCTCCAACGAGTGCTTGAAGCCCATGTTCGACGCCATCGTCTCGGGTCGAGGCCATGACATCAACGGCAACGGAGAGATCGACAGCGGCGGCGACTTCTGGACCGCCTACGTCTTCCACACGCGCGACGTCGTGCGACAGACGGCCTTCGATCACATGCGCACGCTTCAGCTTCTGCGCTCCTTCGACGGACGCATGAGCGACGCCGTGACCTTCGAGCACGGCCCCGGCAACGATCCCATCGTGTTCGACGGAACGATCCCAGGCGTCGGCCCGATGGTCGCGGGGGACTTCGACGGCAACGGGCGACCCGACTTCGGCGGCCCCGACGGACGCTATTTCTTCACCGGTGGATCCCTCGGCGGGATCATCAGCGGGGTGATGGCGGGAGCAGAGCCGGCGATCTCGGCCTCCGCGCCCATCGTAGGCGCCGGCGGACTGATGGACGTCGGCGTACGCACGGTGAACGGCGCCGTGCTGCCCGCGATGCACCTGCGCATGATGGGCCCCTTCGTGATGAGCGCGCCCAAGGCCGAGCGTGGCGACGACACCTCCTGCGCAGAGGGCGAAAACAGCCTCTACTGGCTCACCAACAATGTCGCTCGCAAGTCGCGCACGGAGATGGCGTGCATCAGCGACGAGGACGCCGCCAGCGACTCCGTGATGGTCGTCCGCAACTTGAGCAACGGCGAGGTCACGTGCAGCGGGGCGGCCGGTGGCGTGACTGGACGCTTCCGCGCGCCGATCCCGAGCGACGCGGACGACCTGATCCAGATCGAGTTCTACCGCTCGGCGGCCATGGACATGGACTACGCCAACTGCCAGTTCCGCTCGGGGCGTCGCGTGCCCGACCGACAGGTCACGACCTGGGAGGTGGGCAACGGCCGCAACGGCACCGGAATGTGCCGCACATGCGCGAGCTATCAGCAGCGGACCTGGAGCGCCGGGGACACCTTGGTCGCGCCCTCCGAGGGCTTCGGCCTGCGACGACAGACGCCCGACCTGAGGCGCCTGCTCTTCTTGGCGCAGGTCGGCCTCGATCCGGGCGATCCCATCAACTACGCGCGGCGCGTCTTCCTCGACCCCGTGCAGCAGGCGGACGTCACGCCACATCCGGTCAACCTGCTGGTCGTGAACTCCATCGGCGATCCCAACGTGCCCGTCTCGACGGGCAACGCCTACGCGCGCGCGGCCGGCGTCCTGCCCTTCATGCCCGCGGACGCGCCGGACGACTTCGCCGACTACCGCGCGCCCGCTAGCTTCGCCGGACGCTACCCGGGCGCGGCCTCGCCCAACGACGTGCTGATCCAACACCATGTGCTCGAGGGCGTTGACCGCCTCGGCCGCAACCCGATCGCCGGTGGCCCGACGGACTACCTCTTCGACGCGGACGACATGTCGGAGGGTCGGCAGGTCTTCACGGCCGACGGAAGTCGCCAAGAGTCCGATCCTACGGTCGAATCCTGGCAGGCGCCTCGCCTCGCTCCGCCCCTGCGCTGGCGCGAGCCGAGCCGCGACCTCCCCGTCGGACGACGTGTGGAGCCCCGAGATCGGTCAAGGCATCAGCGGAGTCTTGAACAACTACGCGATCCCGGACGGTGTACACGGCTTCGATCAGATCGTGTATGGACCCGATGTTCCATGGGATACATCTCAGTTTGTGATCAACTTGGTCGCACGCTACGGCGCCACCGGTGGCACGGACATTCGCTACTTCACGGACCCCGACGGCTACACCTGCCTCGAAGACTCGTCCTGCGACTTTCTACCGAGCGCGTCGACTCCCTGAACGCAGCGGTCATGTGTGACTGTGCCTGCATGTGTGACTGTGCCTGCATGTGTGACTGTGCCTGCATGTGTGACTGTGCCTGCATGTGTGACTGTGCCTGTGTGTGCCGTGCCTTTGCGTCACGCCGTGAAGAAACGGACACAGGGATCACAGCGCGAAATCGGCCAGGGGGTCAGTTTCCCGCAGGTTGTGGAACTTGGGAGCCCGTCGCTGCTTGGCATCGACTGTGCAGTAGCTAGCGGATGCTGCTGCACCCAAGGAGGGTCATCATGGAAGCTCATCGGATCCCGCTCGCCGCGATGGTGGTGTGTCTCACTGGATTGTCGCTCGGGCACGGACGCGCGCAGGCTCAAACCGTGATCGTGACGGGCGGCACCGTCGTTCCAGCGCAAGCGGCGGCTCCACGGGCTGCGGCTCCCGCCCAGAGTTCGGCCCAGGCCCTCGGCGCACCCAACCCGGGTTGCGTGATGGTGCTGTCGAACGGGCAGCAGACCCAATGCCCCGTGGTGGTGATTCAGGCGAATCAGCCGCCCCCTCGGACCGCGCCACCCACTCGGGCCTACGCCCAACCCTACCGAGCCTATCCCGCCTACGCCAACCTGTCGGGACGGCGCCACCGAGTCCGCTACAGGCCCGGCATGCAGCTTCCGCCTGGCGGCAGCATCGTCGAGCGACGCCATTGGGGCTTCGCCATCCCGGGCCTCGCGCTCTTCGCCAGCCACTACCTCGCTGTCTTCTGGGTCGGCGCGACGGTCGAGGGCGGCATCAGCGCGGCCAACTATGTGCCCGTCATCGGTCCCTTGCTCACTCTGAGCGACGCCGGCTACGAGGGCGACCGAAGCATCCGCATCTATGACAGCTTGGTGCAGGCCCTGGGTCTCGCCCTCTTCATCGGCGGCATGCACAAGACGGCCTACGTGGAGTGGCGCGCGGACGACGGCGTGCGCCGCAGCTTCGCCCTCGCTCCGGGCGCGGGTCCCAGGGGCGCGTCCCTGACGGCGCGCCTCGAATTCTAGCCTCGGCGCCCGCGCCATGCGCTGATATGCTCGGCGCGTGGCCGAGATAGGCGTGATCGTCAACCCGCGGGCGAAGAAGAACAGACGGCGTCCGGGGCGCATCGCGCGCCTCTGCCGCAGGCTCGAGGGTGTGGGCGCCGTGGCCCTCACCTCTTCGGTGGCCGAGATCCGGCCCGCCGTGGCGCAGATGCTCCGCGAGGGGGCGCGTGTGCTCGTCTCCGACGGAGGCGACGGCGCGCTGCATCAGGTGTTGCACGCCCTCGACGAGCTCGACGCCACGGACGACGTGCTCGTGATGCCCACGGGCGGCGGCACCATCGACTTCGTGGCCCAGAAGGTCGGCATCCGTCGACGCGCAGAGGCCTTGGTCGAGCGCCTGATTCCCTACGCCCTCCAAGGTCAGCTTCCGCCTCACCGGGATCTGCCGAGCTTGGTTGTCAGCGGCGTGCGCGTCGACGGGCGGCCCTTTCGACGTCGCGGCTTCGCCTTGGCCGCAGGCGGCATCGGGCAGCGCTTCTTCGAGGCCTACTACCGCGAACCCGAGTCCGGCACGCGAGCCATCCTGCGCGTGGTGAAGCGAGGCGCCTCGGGCCAGCTCGCGCGCGCCACGCACGCGCCCTTCTCCGAGCGACGGGAGTACGCCGAGCGCCTCTTCCGCCCAACCCACGCACGCGTGACCATCGACGGCGAGGAGCTCCCGGCGACGCAGCAGGGCGCGCTGCACGCGGGCGCCTTCGACATCGTCCTCGGCCCCTTCCGCGTCTTCCCCTTCGCGCGCGAGCCCGGAGCGATGCATCTGCAGGCCGGAGAGCTCAGCGCGTGGGATGTACTCAGCAACATCCCGCGCCTGACCATGGGGTCTGCGATTCGCGCCGACGGCCTGACGGAGACACGCGGTCGGCACATGTCCGTGGAAGCCCTCGGCGACGAGAACCTCGACCCCGTGATCGATGGAGAACTCTACTTCGGGCTGCGCTCACTCGAGGTGCGCCTCGGCGAGCCCGTGCGCATCGCCTGCCCCGAGCGCCCCGCCGGTCGGCGACGATCCTGACGCGTCTGGGGGGCTCGAGTCATTCGGGAAGCGCGTCGCTCCCCACGTGTCCCGCCTCGATGATCTGCACCGACCCGTCGCGGCGGAACTGCACGTCGAAGATGGGCAAGCCTCGAGCGAGGAAGCCCAAGGTAACCTGCACCTGTTCCTCGCCGAGCAGGTCGATGATCTCGCCCAAGCTCACCCGGTCCGGCGGCGCGATGGCCACTAGGTCAGTCTGCTCCGAGAGCACGGCGGCCAGCTCGTGGCGCACGTAGGCAGCGACCTGTGGGTGGTTGACGAACATCTGCCCCTCGGCGCAGCGTGGGGCGATCAGCGGAATGGCGCTCGTGCCGTGGAGATCACCCTCGACGTGCACGTCGAGCACGGCCGCCTCGTCGTGACCGCCAGGCAGCACGACGAGCTCGAGCTGCGCGGCGCCACGCCAACGCAGATTGGTGAAGGCTGAGATCACCTCGCGCACGAGATCGGGGCGCACGCCGTAGTCCTCGCGGTGCTCCAACATCAATCGAAGATGTCCGCAGCCCACATGCTCCGCGGTGAGCAGGTGTTCGAGCACCAGCGGGCGCAGGTGTTCGGGCGGCGCCGCGAGCCAACGCCACCACGCCAGCGGACCTTCGACGCCCGAGGTGCTCAGCCGAGGATCGTCCATCAGCGTCGCGATCAGGCGGTCGCGCGCCTGCGTGTCCGTGTGCATGTAGAGATTGCCCATGGCGTCCGCCACTCGCTCCACCAGCGCGTCGACCGTCTCGGGCTCGAGTCGACAACCCAAGAAGCGCTCCAGGGCGTGCAGCGCGAGCACCAGCTCACCCACGTCACCGCCGGGCGTGCCGATCACGCCCATGTCCCCTCGCCCATCGACACAGGAGCGATGTGCGTGCAGCAACACGGCCGCCAACTTCACCCATTGAAGCTCGGACGGATCACCGATGTGCGCCTCGATCTCCGCACGCGTGAGCTCTCCGTCGAGGTCCATCGTCAGGCGAGGCGCGTCGCGCAGCTGACCCCGCCGCTGCAGAATCTCCGGATCCCGCGTGCTGCGATAGCCACCGCTGACCCAAGCGAGCATGCCGCCGCGCATGCAGGCGACGAACTCGAGCCCCGCCTGCTCGAGCCTCGCGGCCAGCACGGAGCTGCGTTCGCCGGCGCCCGAGACCAGGATGACGGGTCGCTTCGCGTCGAGGCGAGCGGCGAGTCCGTCGCAGCTCCCCTGGGGAACCCAATCCGAACCGGGGACGTAGCCGAGGGGCCCCAGGAGCTCGTCCGCCTCACGCAGGTCGATCACTCGCACTCCGCGGCCCTGCCTCGCCACATAGGTCGGAGGATGCATGGGCACCCCAGCGGGTGAACGCTCGAGGCTCGCCAACCAGTCGAGCCGATACATCGCTAACGACCCTCGATGGCGTCTGCGATGCGATTGACCAGGGTGCGAATGGGCGCGCTGTAGTCCGCTTGGCAGATGGAGCCAACGCTGGTGTGGGCACCTGAGCGCTCGAGATCACGCGCGACCTCGACGAGGCGCCGCGGGGGAAAGGCGAGTCCACGGCCGGGCACGTTGCAGGAGGGCAAGAGCCGACTCGGCATGGACGGGTCGGGTTGTTCCCGCATGCGCGGATCCGCGAGGATGTCGCCAAAGCGCGTGCGATCGCGAGCCAGGGTCAGGTCGACGGGCACGCCGGCGATGACCGTGAAGACGAGCCGCGAGGGGTCGGCGCGCAGGTCGAGCAGCCCGCTGACGTAGCGGTCCACTGGGTAGAGGGCTTCTGGAAACATGAAGCAGCGCAAATTGAGATCGCCCATGTAGCGCGGGCTAGACTGATTGTAGAGGTCGGGATCCGACGCGGAGCAGTCGTCCTCGTCCGTGAGCAGGACCACGGCGAGGATCGAATTGGGACGCAGGAAACCCGCGTTCTCGGTGTCGCCATGACCTCGCGTGCCCCTGTAGAAGGTGGTGGCTGAGGTGGTCGGGGTCAGCGCCTTGAGCACGGCGTCGAGGGGCTGCTCGAAGCCGCAGCCGCCCGTACCGAGGCTCGCGAGACAGGAGGCGTCTGCGGCAAAGGTGGTGGCCGAGTCGCCCGCGCGAAAGCTCAGAAAGCTCGGATAGCTGCTGCTGCAGCCGCCCGCGCTCACGTCGCCTCGGGTGCGAAGGATGCCGTCGTCGCCGAAATTCGACTCCGAACAGGTGGGCACCAAGTAGCCGCCCGTGCCCATGTCCGAGTCGACGACGCCAAGGTGAATGTCGTCCACGGGCGGGAAGCTGCGCACGGCGTCGGCGCGACCTCCGACCTCGCCCGAGGTGAGGCTGTCGACGAGCTCGGGGAAGCGCTCCTTCAGCGACACCTGCTCCTCGATCATCGAGTTGGAGTTGTCGACCAAGAAGAGCACATCCACAGGAGGCGCGGCGGTGGGCGGCCGCGGCACGAAGGCGTCGACCCGCGGCGGAGTCGCGTCACGTCTGGGAGGCCGCGCATCTCGTCTGGGCGGACGTCCGCCGTCCAAGCCGCTATCGAGGCCATGGCTCTGATAGCAACTCGCAAAGAGCAGAAGCGCCAACGGCGCGAGCGGAACGTGTCGATACCGAAACATGGCTAAGTCGTACTCCTTGTGAGTCGAATTGCTAGGAGTGGAGTCGCTCGAAGGGCGCGAGATTTCCAAAGGCAAACCAACACGACGCTAGCGAACGGCGCCGCCGCGTCACATCGGAGAACAGAAGAGATGAAGAGCGCCCCGTGTGTCGAGGTCTTGGTGGATGCCGCAATCTGGCACGTCCACGCTGCGCGCGCTGCGGGCGCTGTCGAGGACGCGGCGCGTGTGGCTGCTCGCGGGGGCGTGCGCGACCCGCTCGAGCAGGTCGTCCGCGACGAGAATCGGGTGACCGCGACGTCCCGCATGGCTCGGGCGCAGGAGCTCCGCGGGCTCGTAGCGGTAGGCGTCGAGCAGCGCGGCGACGGTCGCCGGGGACACGCGTGGGTGGTCCACCAGGGAGACGACGAGCGCGTCGTAGCCGAAGGCGCGTGCGACCTCCGCCGCGCGCTTGATGGAGGCGAACATGCCCTGCTCGGGCGCGCTCACGCGCAGGCTGCGCTGCACACCGATTGCCGCGCGGATCTCGGCTTCGTGCGGAGGCGCGACGGTGGCCAGAGCGCGCTGACAGCCTCCGCGACACAGAGTCTCGAGGGCGCGCAGCACGAAGGCTTGGCCCTCGATCTCCGCCAGCGCCTTGACGCAGCGCGCGCGCCTCGAGGCGCCGGCCGCGAGCACGACACCGAGAGCCTGCGGTCGCGGGCTCATGCTTCGTCGGCGAGCGCCTCGATGGCGCGACGCACGAGCACCCGCAGCATGTGCCGGCGATGACCCGCCTCGTAGGGCACGTTCTCGAGCGGCTTGCATTGGCGATGGGCGAGCTCCGCCAACTCCGTCGCGAGCGCCTGATCGAGAGGGCGACCGAGGGCGACCTTCTGCACGGCGACCTGCTTCGGGCGCGCACCGAGCACGCCGACCACGAGCCGCGCCTGCGTCAGCGCGCCCGCGTCAAGGTCGAAGCGCAGGGCGGCGCTCACCAGCGGAAAATCGATGCTGCCGCGGACACGCCACTTCACATAGCGCTCGCGTCGCGCCCCAGCGTGCGTCGGCACGTCCACGCCGAGCAGCATCTCGCCAGGCTCGAGCGCCAGGTTCTGCACGCCGTCGTTCACATAGAGTTCAGCCAGCGGCAGCCGATGCGTACCCGAAGCGGAGGCGACGCGCGCCGTGGCGTCGAGGGCGATCAAGACGGGCACCGTGTCCGCGCTGATCGCCGCGACGCAGCGCTTGCCGCCGGGTACGACGTGACAGACGCCCGCCTGCGCGAAGCTCGCCTCCGGGTTCATGCCAGCGCTCTTGAGGCAGCCTCCGAGGGCGCCGCGCCAGAAGTCGCTCTGGTTCACCCAACGGCAGCGCGTGTCGAGGCAGACGTTGCCGCCCAGAGTGGCCATGTTGCGAATCTGCGGGCTCGCGACGGACTCCGCCGCTTCGGCGAGGCTCGGCGCCATGCGTTTCACGTCGCCCGAGGTCGCCACCTGAGTGAGCGTCGTGCCGGCGCCGATCGAGAGGCCCGCGTCGCCCACGGACACACCGCGCAGCGCGTCCACGGCGTGCAGTGACACCAGCGTGGATGGCGAGCCGAGGCCGCGCTTCAGGTTCGGCAGGATGTCCGTGCCGCCGGCGAGGATGCGCGCTCCGGGCTCGGCGAGCAGGCTGAGCGCCTCCTCCAGAGTGTGCGGCGTGGCGACGGGCGTTCTGAGCAGCGGCAGCATCAGACGCCTCCCTTCTCGGCCTGTGCCGCCAGAGCGCGCACGAGCTTGGCGGGCGTGACGGGCAGGTCGTCCACGCGCACACCGACCGCGTCGTAGATGGCGTTGACGATGGCGGGGATGGTCGAGTGCAGCGGGCCCTCACCGGCCTCCTTGGCGCCGTGGGGTCCGCGCGCATCGGGCGCTTCGACGATCAGGGCCTCGATCTCCGGCGTGTCGAGCGTCGTGGGCATGCGGTAGTCGAGCAGGCTCGGTCCGTGGTGGAGTCCGCCCATCTCGCTGTTCACGCCGTGGGACTCGAGCACGACCTCGGCCGCGCCCATGTAGCAGGAGCCCTCGATCTGTCCCTCGACCAAGCCGCGGCTGATCGCCGTGCCGCAGTCGTGGGCGCACCAGATCTTCACGAGCCCGACCTCTCCAGTCTCGGCGTCCACCTTCACCTCGGCGACATGCGCCGTGAAGCTGTAGGCGGGCGACGCGCCGATGGCGCCGCCGCGGTAGCTGCCATGTCTGTCCTTGGGCGTGTCGTAGCTGCCGACCTCGCCGAGCAGTCCGTGATCCGCCTCGGCCCATTGGAAGGCCTCGACCAAGGGCGCGCGCCGCTCGGGATCGTGCATGTCGATGGCCTCGCGTGCGACCAGGTTCACCTGCTTCGGTGAGCACTCCCAGCGCTTCGCCACGCTCTGCGTGACCTTCTTGCGCAGCTTGCGCGCCGCCTCGAGGCAGGCGTTGCCCACCATCAGCGTGATGCGCGAGGAGTAGGCGCCGAGGTCCACGGGGCAGAGATCGGTGTCGGCGCTGAGCACGCGGATGTCCTCCGTGGGCAGGCCGAGCTCTTCACCGGCGATCACGGCGAGCATGGTGTCGCTGCCTTGGCCGATGTCGCTCGCGCCGCTGAAGATGCGCGCGCGCCCGCTGCGATCCAGCGTGATCTGCACGGCCGCCTGCGGCATGTCGTTGGGGTAGATGCAGTAGTTCGTACCGCTGATGTACGTGCTGCCGGCCACGCCGAGGCCGTGTCCGAAGCCGAGCTTCGCGCGCCGCTGCTTCCAGCCCGACGCCTCTTCCACCGCGGCCAGGCAGTCGAGGAAGCCGTTGCTGCCCACGCGCAGCTCGTTCACCGTCAGGCAGTCCTCGCCCATGGCGTTCTTGCGCCGAAGGTCGATGGGGTCGATCCCGAGCTCGACGGCCGCCTTGTCCAGGCTGACCTCCATGGCGAAGCGCGGCTGCACGCTGCCATGACCGCGCTTGGGCCCACAGGCGGGCTTGTTGGTGTAGGCGCGCCGGCTGTCGAAGCGGTAGGCGCCGAGCTCGTAGGGCGCGCACAGGAGCTGCCCCGAGTAGTAGGTCGTGACCAGGCCGAAGCTCGAGTATGCGCCGCCGTCGAGCACGGTCTTGGCGTCCACCGCCAGCAGCTTGCCGCTGGCATCGAAGCCCACGCGGTAGTGCATCTTCATCGGGTGCCGGCCGCGGTGGGCGTAGAAGACCTCTTCGCGCGTGTAGAGCAGCTTCACGGGTCGGCCCGTGATCTGCGAGAGCTTGGCGACGCAGAATTCGAGGTCGAAGGGCTCGGACTTGCCGCCGAAGGCGCCACCCAGAGGCGGTTGGATCACGCGGATCTGACGCGCCGGTGTCTCGAGCACCTTCGCCAGCTCGCGGTGCAGGTAGTGGGGCACCTGCGTCGCGCTCCAGACGGTCAAGAGTCCGTCGGCATCGACCTTCGCAAGCGCGCAGTGGGGCTCGATGGCGCCGTGGGTCGTGCCGTGGAATTCGTAGTCGGCTTCGATCACCAAGGCCGCGCCGTGGAGCGCAGCGTCCACGTCACCGAACTCGAGCTCCACCTTCTTGCTCAGGTTGCCCTTGCGCGCGTAGGGGTTGATCGTCTCCTCCGCCGCCAGCGCCTCCTCCGGATCGAAGTAGGCGGGCAGGACCTCGTACTCGACCTCGATGCCCTTCAGGGCGCGCAGAGCCAGCTCCTCCGACTCCGCGGCGACGCAGGCGACGCCATCGCCGACGTAGAGTGCCTTCTCGATCGCGAGCGCGTTCTCGTCGGTCGTCCACGGGATCACCCCATAGGGTGTGGGCATATCCGAGCCCGTGATCACGGCGATCACACCCGGCATGCCCAGCGCCCGGCTCGCGTCGATGGAGAGGATGCGCGCGTGGGCGTGGGGGCTGCGCAGGATCTTTGCGTGGAGCATGCGCGGAAGGCGCAGATCGTCCGTGTAGCGAGCGACGCCACGCATGCGCTCCATGGCGCCGAGCTTTCGGTGGCGGCCACCGAGCTGCCACTTGTCGCTGCTCGTCACGAGGCCGGCTCCCGCGTCCGGTCCGCGGCCTCGACGAGCTTCTCGCTCGCGTCGACCACGGCGTCGAGGATCTTGGTGTAGCCCGTGCAGCGGCAGAGGTTGCCCGACAGGGCGGCGCGCGCCTCGCCCTGCGAGACGACTCGGCGCTTGTCCATCAAGAGCGCCTCGGCGCTCATCAACACGCCCGGCGTGCAGAAGCCGCATTGGGCGGCGTCGTGGCGGTCGAAGGCGTCGAGCAGCGCCGCCGCCTCGCGCTCGGCCAAGGCCTCCACCGTGCGCACGTCTCGGCCCTCGACCTGCACGGCCAAGGTCAAGCACGCGAGCACGGGGCGTCCGTCGAGCAGCACGGTGCAGGCGCCGCACTCGCCCGAGTCGCAGCCCTGCTTGGTGCCCACGCGATCGAGGCCGTAGCGCAAGAGCTCGAGCAAGGTCTGGTGGTCGGCCGTGGCGACGCTCAGGTCCTCGCCGTTGAGCCGAAAGCTCAGCAGCCGCGCGCCCGGCGGCGTCTCTCGTGGTTCGTTCATGCCATCATCCTGGAGCGGCCGGGAGCCTCGAGATGAAGCGCCGGGCGAAGAGGTAGGCGTCTCCGGGCCAGCGCGCGGAGACGTAGCGCCCGTCCTCTACCACGAAGGCGCTGCGGTCGTCGTCGTAGGTGCCACGTCGGACCAGGCTCGTGGGCCCACGCACGAACTGAGGCTTGGGGTCGGCCAAGCTCGCGCGCACCTCGTCCTCCACGAAGTCGGGGTAGGTGCGGTAGTAGCTCCCGAGCTTCCAGGCCGTCAGCCAGTGGGCGCTGCGCTCCATGTACTTGGGCAAGCAGGTCGTGCGCGACTCCGCGAGCACGCTCACGCCCGTGTCCGCATGCTTCGCCCGGGCCAACACCAACACGCCATGACAGATGGCGCCCACGGGTCGCCCGAGGCGCCAAAACTCGGCGACCTTCCGCTGCAAGATCTCGGAGCCCAGGTATTGGCGCATGCCGGGGGCGTGTCCTCCGGGCAGGATCAGGCCGTCGAAGTCCTCGACCGAGAGCTCGCCCCAGGGGACGGTCTGGGACAATTCGCGGCTGCGCTGCATCTCTTCGTAGAAGACCTTCGCCTCGGGCTCGGCCCCGAGCTCACCGAAGAGCACGCCCTCGATCAGCAGCGGATCGCAGTGGGGATGCGCGGCTCCGTGCTCGGTGGCGAAGACCACCTCGTGACCCGCTTGGGTCAAGAGCCGCCAAGGCACGGCGCTCTCCGTCGTGTCGTAGTCCGTGTCCGGTAGGGGCATCCAGATGCGAGCCATGGCCGCTACCATAGCGCCTGAGTCGACAGACGCGAGGGAGGATCGCGGGATCAGGCGGAGACGCGCTCGCAATTCGCGACATCCCATCTACAATGGATGTAGTGACAGACCCCGCTCAGAAGATGCTTGCCGAGGTACTCGCCCTTCCCGAGGCGGATCGCGCGCATATCGTCAAGGAGTTGCTCGCGAGCTTCGATGGTCCCGCGGATCCCGACTGGGAGACCTCGTGGCTGGCCGAGCTGGACCGCCGAGTCGACGCAGCGTCCGACGGCAGAGAGCTGGGGGTAGACTGGTCTGCCGTGCGTGCCGAGCTGCTCGCGGAGCTGCCGTGAGGTGAGAACTGTGAAGCTCCTGCCGCCCGCGCGAGCGGAGGTGCGCGCCGCGATGCGTTGGTACGAGGCGCGTGAAGATGGTCTCGGGCGGGAGTTCCTACTGCTCCTCGACGAAGCCCTTCGCCAGCTCGCCGCTCGTCCGAGCGCGAGCCCGCTGTGGAGAAGCGACCGGCCCTACCGCAAGCAGCTCGTGCGCCGATTCCCCTATGTGGTTTTCTTCGAGGTATCCGAGGAGGCTGTAACGGTGGTGGCCGTGGCACACCAGCGACGGCGTCCGGGGTATTGGCTCGACCGCTGAGCCGAGAGACGCGACGCTGAATCCTCGGATGCTCGGGCGGATCTGCCATGGGGACACACCCGTATCCGTCGCCTGGCCACCTCAGGCGGAGACGCGCTCTGGGATGGGCACATCTCGTGTGCCCTCGGCGCTGTCGGCGTGGGGATACTCGAAGCTCCCGCGCTCGACCTCGAGCTCGCTCCAGAAGCGGCAGGCCTGTTCGCGGCTCCAGCTCGTGCAGGCGGCGCAGCGCCCCAGGGCCTCACGGACTTCGCGGGCGGAGGCCGGGCGATCGTCGGGATCCTTGGCCAGGCAGCGCATGATGATGGCCTCGAGATCCGCGGGTACGGGCTCGCTCAGCACCTTCGAGAGCGCGCGCGGAAGCCTGTCGAGGTGCATGGCGCAGACCTCGGCGACAGAACCCGCGCGATACATGTGATCGCCCGTGAGTAGGAAATAGGCTACGGCGCCGAGGGCGTAGAGGTCCGAGCGGGCGTCGACGCTCTCGGGTGAGCGGATCGCCTCGGGCGACATGTACATGGGCGTGCCCACCAGCCTCTTGGTGGCCTCGGCGCTCTCGTCCTCGAGCTCGCGCACGAGTCCGAAGTCGAGCACCTTGGCCACGTCGGGCTCGCCCCCCTGACGACAGATCATGATGTTTCCCGGTTTGATGTCGCGATGCACGAGGCCCGCTTCGTGCGCCTCATGGAGAGCCGCGGCGACCTGCTCGAGGATGCGCTTCACGCGCCCGGGCGGCTGGCGGCCGAAGCGCTGCACCAGCTCCTTCAGAGTGATGCCGTCGAGCAGCTCCATGGCGTAGTAGAAGACGCCCTCCGGCGTGCGACCGTAGTCGTAGACCGTGATGGTGTTCGGATGCTCGAGGCGCGCCGTGGCCCGCACCTCGCGCTCGAAGCCCTCGAGACGCGCGGGGCTGATCATGTCCGCGCGCAGCAGCTTCACCGCCGTCGGTCGACGCAGGAGCGCGTGGCGCGCCCGGTAGACCACGCCCATGCCCCCTTCGCCGATCTTCTCTTCGACGATGTACTGACCGAGGCGCGCGCTCTTGGCCTCGGCGCGCTCCAACCGGCGCAGGAAGATGATGCCCGCTGCGCCCAAGGCCAGCGCGATCAGCGCGACGAGCCAGAGCAGGAGCCGACGACGTCCCTCGTGCAAGGAGTGGGTGCGCGCGCGCACGGCGGCGGCGTCAGCCGAGTAGGCGACCGAGAGCCCCGGATGATTCGGCACGGATTCATAGGCCAAGAGACGACGCGAGGCGTGACGTCCCACACCCCAAGGGTAGGAGCCCACGCCGCTCTCACCCGCGTCCATATGCGCGAGCAGCGGCTCGAGGGCGGCGCGCGTCTGCCTGCGCAGGTGATCGAAGGGGCGCGTGCCGGTGGCGCTCGTCTCCGGCGCGCTGACGATCGTGCGATAGGCGTCCATCACCCAGATGTAGGCGTCGTAGTCTCCCGCGAGGGACGCGAAGAGGCGCTCATACAGGGCGTGCGGGTCGATCACGGCGGTGACGAAGAGGCCCGCGTGACCCGAGAGCGGTCGTGTAACCGTCGGGTAGTGGGCGCGCTCACCGCCTGCTAGCCACGCCCTTCGATCGGCCGGGAGGCGCTCCGGGCTCGCGACCACCGCGCCGGCCTCGTCATGCACGAAGACCAGAGTCGAGGCGTCGTCATGGTCCGCCCGCGTCAGGCGAGCCGGCCACTCGCCACGACTCGCGGGCAGGCGCAGATCGTTCAGGCGCTCGGTCCACAGATCTAGCAGACCACCGAGGCGCTCGGCCGCCAGCGCGGCGATGCGTGACTGCTCGCGCTGGTACTCGCGCTCAGCCAGCGCGTCCGCCTCGGCACCGAGGTGCTCCAGGGAGACATAGGTCACGGCGACCAGCGCGAGGGGCAAGAGGATGGCCAGCAGCACGCGCGGCCGGAACGCCAAGGGCGCAGCGGATCGCAGCCTCGCGCCCAAGCTCGTCCCAGCGAGCTCCGGCACGTCGACGCGCCTCCGATCGCGGGAAGAGGAACTCCTCATGCATGTCATGACGCGCGAGCCGGGCTCTCGTTACTCCTGTGCGCTGCGTGTAACTGCCGCGGGTCGTTGGCGTATGGCCCGTCATGATGAACACACCCTATGAACACGCGCGCCGAGGCTGTGTGATCGTCGCGGGCGAGCCCGACATCGGCTGCGCCGTGGCCTCGCGCTTCGCCTGGGGTGGCTTCGCGCCCGCCCTGTTGATCGAACGACCGCGGCGCGCGTCCGAGCGGCTCGCCCTGGACTCGGGGCCTGAGCGCCACATCTCGGTCCACCACGCGATCCCGGACGACGCCGACGGGCTCTTGGCCGCCATGGACGAAGCGGAGGCGCAGGTCGGACTGCCCGCCATCGTCTGCTATGTCGCGCGACCTCCCGAAGGCGGAGAGGACGCGAGCTTCTCGGATCACCTCGACGCCTTGATGGCCAACGTCGCCTGCGCGTCGCTGCTCGCTCGGGAGTTCGTGCCGCGCATCGCCGAGGCCGGAGGCGGTGCCTTCTTGATGGTCGCCACGGACACCGCGGGACGCGAGTCATCCGGACTCATGGCCTTGGTGGCCGCGCTGCGACGGTCGGTCCACGGCCGCTGCGTCGACGCCGAGCTCGTGCACCCGGCGAGCCTCTTGGGAGCGTCCGGGCTGGGCAGCTCCGCACCCTTGGACTTCGCCGACGCCTGCTGGCGCGCGCGCGTGCGCTCCACTCGTGATCCGAGTCGCCGGCCCTGGTTGAACTGAGCTCGCTACTCCTCCAGCTCGTCCTCGTCTTCGTCCCCGAGCTCGTCGTCCCCGAGCTCGTCTTCGTCTTCGTCCTCCAGCTCCTCGAGTTCGCGCGCCAGCCGTTCAGCCAAGGCGGAGGCGGGCCCCTCGGGTCGCGACGCTCGGCCCAGGGCGCTCGCGCCCACCGACTCCAGCGCGGCGCAAAGCTCACGCTCGGCGCCTGCCTCGTCGGCACGCGCGGCCAGCACGTGGGCCCTCACGATGCAGCGTGAGGCGAGCAGCGCCGCGTCCTGATCTTCAACGTCCGGGCCGAGCTTCTCGAGCGCCGCCTCGGGCTGCTCGCCCACCGCCAAGAGCAGGGCGCGGGTCGCCGTGAGCCACGCGCTGAGCACGGGATCGACGCCAGACTCCGGGACCGCGTCGAGGGCCTCGGCGGCGCCCTCCACGTCCCCCGACTCGACGCGGCAGGTGGCCAGCGTCTGGGCGCGCAGGGCCGCCGTGCGCGGATCGAGGCCGTGGGCGGGCGCGTCACTCAGCCACACCTCGAGCTGCTCGCTCAGACCGAAGGCGGTGAGCGGCGCGGCCAACATCAAGAGCAGCTGAACGTGCGACGTGGACGGGCGACCAGACCTGGGACGCGAGCGCCTCACCAGACGCGTGAGAGCGCTCAGGGATTGCTCGCGCACCATCTCGTCCTTCAGCCGATAGGCGAGCAGCAGCGCGCCGCGCATGCGACGCCGCCGCGCGGACGAGAGCAGCACCAGCGGAGTCGCTAGCGCGAGCCCCACGCCGGCGGCCCACAGACCGAGCTCCGGCGGAGTGAGTGGCAAGATGAAGATCGAGCACACGCGTGCCAGGGCCCCAAAGACCACGACCGTCATCGCCGCGGAGACGAAGGAGCGCAGCGCCATGCCGATGGAGAGCAGCCCCAAAGGGACGCCCATCATCAGCGCGCGCAAAACAGGGGCCACGACTCCGAGGAGCGTGGCGGCGGCCAGGGTCGGGAGCATGGCTCGATGGGTTCTGGCCTAGCGCCGCCCGCGCCCACGCCTGCGTCGCTGGGGTCGCGCCGCCTCGGCGGCCTGCTGAGCCAGCTCTTGCTCACGGGCGGCGATGCGCTGCCGCACCTCGATGTAGACGCGCTCCTGCTCACTCGCGCGGTCGATGGCCGTGATCCGGGCGCGCGGCAGCTCGGTGGCGATCGCGCCCGCGTTGCCTTGGGCGAAGGCGAGCAGCTGCGACCAGGCCTCGCGCGCGTCACCCAAGCGTCCCGGGAGATTCTCCAGCACCTCGGCGGCGCCCTGCATGCCCCGCACCTGCCAGATAGGCTCACTCACGGCGCTGCCCATCTGAGCGGTGGCCTGATACTCGGCCAGGGCCTCTTCACCGCTGCCCTTCGCGCGCAAAGCCACGGCGAGATAGTAGTGCGCCTCGGGCCGACCGGGCTCCAGACGCAGCGCCTCGCGCGCATCTACCTCCGCACCGTCGAAGTCACGCGCGACCAGCTTCTCGATGGAGTGACGCACGGCCTGCGCGTAGGGCGGAGCCGTGGGCGTGGGGTGCTCCTCGGCTGCGGGGGTCTCGGCGGCGGCGTCCTGCGCGGAGGCGCGAGGCGCGAGGGAGACGAGTGAGAACGCCAAGAGGGCGAAGAGGCAGAGGCGAAGGGAACTCATGGAGTGGAGCCTACTCGATCCGGCCGCGACGCTCAAAACCGATGGCGCCGACCACGGACACGGGCCGACCCGCGGCTCAGCCGCGACGGAAGGCGTAGTAGAAGGAGAGCACTCGGCGCACGTAGCGTCGCGTCTCGTCGTAGGGGGGCACGCCTCGATAGCGTGTGACGGCGCCGCCGCCCGCGTTGTAGGCGGCCACCGTGAGCACGAGATCGCCGTTGAAGCGGTTGGCGAGGACGCGCAGGTAGCGCGCGCCACCGAGGATGTTCTGGCGCGGATCGAAGGGCGCGGTCACGCCCATGCTCGCGGCCGTGCGCGGCATCAACTGCATCAGGCCCATCGCGCCATCGCCGCTGACCACGTCGGGCACGAAGTCGCTCTCCACCTTGATCACGGCGCGCAGAAACGCCTCCGGCAGCTGATACAGGCGCGCGGCCTCGCGGATGTGAGCGTTGTAGAGGGCGTAGCGGTTCGGATCGCGCGACGCTGCGGAGACGCGTCGCGGCGTGACGCCGGGCCTGCTCGCGCGCGGGCGCCTGCGCTCCCGCACGATCACCACGCAGCGCTGCCCCGCGGGCCGCACATTGGTGAAGGTCAGCCCTCCGGAGGCGTCCGTGCAGCGGTACATGTCGGCGCGCGCACCCAAGGGAGCGAGCGAAACGAGCGCGAGCGTGAGCGTGAAGCGGAGACGCACGCATGCAGTGTAGGCCGAGGTGCGCGGGCGGGCCAGAAACGCGCCCATGGGCACGAGCAGCGCTCCGGGAAAACGCACATGGCGACTCATTGAGGTCGTGGAGTCGAGCGGCGCATGGACGAACAGGTTGTGAGCCCATCGCGCCTTCGGCAGGATGCTCGCATGAGACCAGCCTCCGCCACCCACCTCCGCTGGGGACTCTGTCTCCTCGCCTTCACACTCACGCTCTCCGGTTGCGGCGGCGAGCAGGCCGAATCGGACGCGGGACCAGAGCCGGACGCGGGGCCACGGGCTGACGCCGGAGACGCCGGAGCGCCTGATGCGGGGACGCCTCCGGACGCCGGGCCCTCAGGGGACGCCTCGGCGCCAGACTCGGGGACGCCCATCGGTCCATCGGACGACCGAGATCTCGACGGCTTCGACACCAGCGTCGACTGCGACGACGCCGACCGCCGCGTCTACCCCAGCACCCAGCGAGCCTGCACGGCCGCCTGCGGCACGGGCGTTCAGACCTGCGGTGCGGACGGCACCTACAGCGAATGCTCATGCGATCCGCTGTGTGAAGCCATCGGCACCGGACGCTGTTACTACATCTCCGGCGCCTCGGGCGACGACACCAACCCGGGGACGTTCGATCAACCTTGGGCGACCGCGCTCAACCTCAACTACTACTACCGACCTCCCTCGACCCACGTCGTCCTACAACCGGGAGACGTGGTCTACTTCCTCGAAGGCAGCTACTTCAGCCCCTACGCGTGCTGCGACGGAGACGCAGATCAGGGAATCTACCTCAGAGGTATCGACGGCACGGCGGAGGCGTCTATCACCATCCGCTCCTACCCGGGTCAGGCCGTCGACCTGACGGCGGAGACCTGGGACGTCATGCGCTTCTTTGGTGTGTCCTACCTGCGGATTCAGGGCTTCGACGTGCACGGCGGCTTCGGTGCCGGGCTGCGCGTGTCGGGCGACAACCTCGAGTTTCGGGACATGCGAATTCACGACGTCGACGGTCTCGGCAGGAACAACACCTCCGGAGTCGTGTTTCTCGGAGCTACAAATGTCGACTTTCACCACAACGAACTATTCGATAACTACGATCGTACGCTCGCAGCTGAGCGCAGGGACCACAAACAAAATATAATCGCCTTTCGTGGCGGCAACATTCGCATACATCACAACGAGATCTACCAGACGTCGTCAGATCCTCAGATCGTAAACTCTGGCGTTCTCTACAAGCATATGGCGCAGCTTGAGGGCAGCAGCTTCGAGCTCGACCACAACGTCTTCCGAAACCTCGCGGGCTTCTGGGCGGGCTCTGGCACACCGAGGACGCACATTCACCACAACCTCGTGATCGACGCGGGGCGGCTGCGGGTCGCGAACTTCGGCGGCCCCACGCAAAACAGCGACGTGGTGATCGACTTCAACACCATGGTCGGCGTCGAGGCGCTGTCCTACAACCCAAACCTAGATCCTGCCCCAGGCCCCTTCAGCTACCAGAACAACATCGTGATCGGCGCCAGCGAGAGCTACTCGGGCGACGGCGCCTTCAGCATCATCGGCACCTATCTCGGAAGGGACGTCTACGATCTGGTCGTGCCCACCGGCACGCTCTCCTTTGGCTCGAACTGCTACTACAACCCGAACACCGGACTGCGCTTCGGACTCTTCGCGGCGCTAGACGCTGGCGACTGGTACGACCTCGCGGGTTGGCAAGCGCTGGGCTACGACGTCGACTCGATCTTCGCCGACCCGATGTTGGACGCGAGCTACGCGCCCGAGAACCCCGACTGCGCGATGGCGGGCCACCTCGCCGGTCCCTGAATCACGACCTGTTCGCCAGCGCGCGAAGGCCTGAGCGCGGGCGATCCCGAGGACGCCGTCAGATCAGCAGGCTGGCGCAGCCGAGCTGTACGTCGAGGCCGGTGTCGGGTTCTGCGAGGGTCGCCTGTGCGGCATCGCAGGAGGTGGGGCAGAGGATGACCTGGGTCGGAGCCGTGGGGTCGTCGTAGTACCAGCCGCCCATCACGTCGCAAGCGGAGGCGTCGACGCGCTTGGGCAGGTAGGTGGCGTCGGCGCTCGAGCGCACGATCACGTTCACCAGCGCCGGGTCGAAGGTCATGCCCGCGGGAGGCGGCGGGATGGTCACGTTGCAGTCGATGCGCGAGGTGCGCGTGACGGCCGTGGCCACGGCGTCGAAGAAGGGACCCCAGGCCGCAGAGCCGTCGCAGATCTGCGCGCGCACGCCGCCCGTGCGCCGGACCAGCTCGGTGTAGGTCTGGCCGGAGGCGGGGGGACGTGACCCGCCCGGGTAGGTGCAGGTGACGCTCGGATCGGTCTCGGAACCCCAGCCGTAGAGGGCGTTGAAGGTGTAGCCGTCGAAGAGAGGCGCGTAGGTCGCCGAGAGCAGGCCGGGGCCGAGCTCGCGCGAGTTGAAGGGGTTGGGACCGCCCGGGAAGTCCTCGAGGGAGCTGGTCGTGAGCGGCGGATCGCCCGCGTTGCAGGGTGAGCCGCGAGGCAGGTCGCAGGTCCGGGAGTTGTCGTCCGTGACTACGACGAGCGTCTTGGTGGCGTCGGCGCGCAGCAGCGGCAGCCAGGGATCCGAGCCGCGATCGTCGGTGGCGAGGTAGCCGGTGGTCTGACCGAGGGTGCCCAGGATCTGTTCGATGGGCTGGGTGCTGCGGATGTCGACCTCAACCTGGAAGAAGCGGGGCCCGTCGCCGCAGCTCGCGTCTCCCGCGAGGGGCGCCGGGATGCAGACCCCGAATCTGTCGCGACCGCCCACGGTGATGCGTCCCGAGCCGCGCAGAGCCAGCATGATCACGCGATAGTCGATGCCGCTGGCGCCGATCAGCGCCGCGAAGTTGTTGAGCCCCGCGTTCACCTCGGTGATGGCCGGCTCCATGCTGACGGAGTTGTCGACCACCCAGATGATGTCGACGGGCAGGCGCTCCACAGTGGCCGCGACCACGGCCGAGGCGCAGGCGGCGTCCGGATCGAGGCGCGCGTCACGCGGGCCGACGTCGCGAGGAGGCGGCCGCGAGTCGAAGGGCACTGCGGTGTCCGCGATGTCGCCGTCTCCCATGCCCCCATCTCCGATACCCGTGTCGCCCGCGCCCGTGTCGGTGACCCCGGTGTCGCGAGTCGGGTTGCGGTTTCCAGCGGCGCAAGCGACGACGAGCGTCGACATGGCGGCGAGCGAGGTGGCGAAGACGGCGAGGCGCATGGATGCATCATAGTGCAGATCGCGTCCGTCTGGGGTGCTCGCGTGTCAGTTGGCGCGCACCACGCGCGTCGCGCCATGCGCCTCGAGCCAGTCGGCCACCCGCGCCACCAGCGAACCGAGCAGGACGAGGTCGCCCCCTTCGACGCTGGCGCCGCAACCGAGGGCCTTCTTCATCTTCTTCGCCAGCAGCCTGAGTTCGCCACCCAGGCCCGAGATGCGGGTGACGGTCTTGCCGCCACGTCCCTTGGTCTCGCGTCGCACGACGATCTTGCCGCCGGGCGTGGCGCTGACAACGCCCGCGGCCGCGACTCCGGAAGCGCTCTCGACCGCGATCGGCGCCTCCGGGGCTGCAGGCAGCGCGTCACGCAGCTTCGCCAAGGCGCCAAAGGGATTGTTCAGCGCCTCAGGCGCGCTTGGGGTCGACTCGGGCTGACGACGTCGCTTGGCCATGCCAGAGCATAGGGACTCGGGGACGGCGGGCCAGCGGCCTAGGGCATCAGCGCCCAGGGGGTGAGGTGGTCGCGGTTCAGGCGGTAGGCGCCGTCGCCCTTGACGGCGTGGCGACGACACAAGACACGAGTGCAGACGCGGTCGCGCGTGATGGCGAGCAGCCCCTTGGTCGAGCCATCCGCGAGGTCGACAGGCGCCAAGCAGAACTCTTCGTGTTCGCCGGTGGAGGCGGCGCGCAGCAGGCCCCTGAAACGCCGCCTGGACCACAGGCCCGCCCCGATCAGAGCCAGCCCACCGAAGAGCAAGAAGCCGAGGCCCAGCGCCATCGGCAGCGGCTCGGCGCCGTGAACGAGGGCGTATGGCTCGCGGCCGGTCAGAGGCCGAAAGCGCGGCGCCGCCAAGGCGATGGACGCGGCAGAGAGCGCCGCCAGACCGAGGACACCGGCGCCGAGGCGCAACATCAGGCTCGGAACATCCATCAGCGCGGGGTGCTGCTCCGCCCGGGAGAAGCGCGTGAGCGTGGCGAGCCAGGCCAGACCGAAACCCGCACCGAGCGCGCCCGAGGCCGGAGAGAACACGATGGCGCCGAAGAGCGCGTAGCCCATCAGCTGAGCGTAGCTCTCGACGCCCATGGCGCTCGGCCCCGCGAGCACGGCGACCACCGGCGCGTTCAGCGCGCCGAAGAAGGCGGCTACGGCGAGCACCCCTAGGAAGTGTCGTCGCTTGGGCGCGCCGAGGCGCAGAAACACCAGCAAGGACGCGAAGAAGGCGGTGCTGATGGCGCCCGCGAGCGGGAGCTGCCACTTCACGGGGTTCACCTGCATCACGATGAGCCCACCCGCGACGGCCGAGAAGAGAGGCACCACCACGAACATCCGCAGGCGTACGCGCCGCAGGATCAGCTCACGTGTCGGACGATGGCGGGTCATGCGTCTTCTCCTTTCCGCTTCATTCTACCTCAGGAGCTTCGGTCGTCTTCCCGTCAGGCTGAGTTTCTGTCGCCAGCCACTCCTTTGGACACGTCGCCGTCCGCTCCACCCTGCTGGGGATCATCAACTGCAAGAGACATGTAAAATCCATTGCCGAGGACTGTCTGGGAACATACCATGGGCTCATGGAACACGGTATTCTGCTCGCAACGCGCCTTGTGCTCATCTTATCTAGCATCCTGTTGGCTGGATGCGGGAGCCCACGGAACTCCGGACCTGGCGCCAGCTTTGGAGCTACATGTGTGGCGTCGACAGACTGTGAATCGGGACTGTGCGTGACCGCCGGGGCATCGCGCTTCTGTTCGAAACGGTGCAACTCTGATTGTGATTGCAGCGGCTCTTTCGTCTGCGTGAGCGCGGGGGCTGATCGTGTTTGCGGTCCCGGCACGAACACTTGCGGTGCTCCGCCACCTGATGCGGGAACGGCGCCCGATGCGGGTCCGCCGGATACCGGTGTCGAAGCGCCGCCGAGCCTTGGCTTCGATCCATCGAACCTCAACGGTTGGATCCATGGGCAGAGTCTGGGCACGGACCAAGATGTCCTCATCGGATGTCCATCGTGCCGCTGTCGCAGCGCCTACTTCAACACGGACACTGGCGAAGCCATGTGTCTGAATAGGCGGTCGGAAGAGACGATATTGGACGTGCCATTCCATGTTGTGATGCAGCCTGGAGCACCCGTTCCGGCCGATTCTCTCGGGGTGTTCCTCGTCAACAGCCTAACTATCCAAGATGGAGGAACGATCGCCTTCAACGGTGACCGTCCGGGCGTACTGGTCGCCATGGAGCACATCACGGTCACGGACGGCAAAATCGTTGCCAACGCCGGTGGTTGGGTGTTTCCTGACCTCGCCTCTGGAGCCCAACGAGGCTTTGGGCCGGGAGGCGGTGGATTCTCCACAGCGGTTCGCCCGAGTGGTGGGGCCGGCGGTGGGGCCGGCGGCAGTTTCTGCTCGGGCGGAGGCCTCGGCGCAAGCATGACGGTCGGCGCCGGGGCTACATACGGCAGCGTGAGTTGCTCCCCGCTCCTCGGTGGGTCGACCGGTGCAACCCCGGGCGGCATCGGCTCTGGCGACGGTGGCGACGGTGGCGGAGCTCTCCAACTCGTCGCTGGCACGAAGATCGAGATCGGGTCAGCTGGCGTGGTAGTCGCAAACGGCCACAACGGTGGAGGCTCGAGCGTGGGCTCCGGCGGTGGCAGCGGCGGGGCTCTTCTGCTGGAGGCTCCAACTGTGGTGATCGGCGGGCAGCTCAGCGCCAATGGCGACCGAGGAGGCACACGCTTGGGTGGTGCGGGCGCATATGACGAATTCCAGGCCGGCAACGGAACGGAGGATTCGTCAGCCTACGGTGGTGGAGGCGGAGGCATCGGCCGGATCAGAATCAATACCGACCCGAGTGGCTACATGGCGGCCATCGACTCACTCATCTCACCGTTTCTCGCCACAGGATGCACGACGTTGGGTCGGCTACAGCCCAGATCCAGCCCACCGCCCACCGCGACCTGTTCTGGAGTGACCCTTGCCAGCGACTCCTGCGGTGCATGCCTGGGAGAGCAATGTTGCGCGCGACTGCAAGCATGTGAGGGTTCTGCACTCTGCCAAACGTGTCGCACGTCGGCTACGCCAGGCCCGGCCTGTGGAACGGACGCTCTCGTGTTGGCTGTGCAGACTTGCCAAGACGACCGTTGCCCGGGCGCCTGTCGCTAGCCGGGTCATGCGTCTTCTCCTTTCAGTTTCATTCTACCTCAGGAGCTTCGGTCGTCTTCCCGTCAGGCTGAGTTTCTGTCGCCAGCCACTCCTTTGGACACGTCGCCGTCCGCTCCGCCCTGCTGGGGATCCGCCGACTCGGAGTCGTCCGTAGCCGAGTCCAGAGTCGCCACGACGGCGGCCAGCAGCGCGGCGCCGGCGACGGCGGAGACGAAGAGGAAGTCCACGACGCTGCCCACCGACGAGCAGTTCGCGGCGTGGCCGAGGTGCACGGCGAGGATGTGCGAGTCCATGTCGTCGTCTTCGAGGGCACTCGCCGCGTCTTCGTCGACCGCCATCACGTGGCCCCGAAGCTGCGCGTGGAGGCGACCCACACACCGAGCACGATGACGACCAGCGCGCACACGAAGGCCGCGGCGAAGACGCGTGCGGCAGCCCGGGCGAGTCGGCGGGCGCGAGCCAAGCCGCCACGGAGGCGCCCCAGGCCATGCTGAAGGCCGCGTAGCTGAGGTGTTCCTTGGTCTCGAAGAGCAGACCCACGGCCGGATTCTGGACGAAGAGCTCACGCTTCACCAGCGCGCGGTAGTCGCCATAGAAGTAGAGCCCCAGGCCAAAGGACGCGGTGAGCAGCAGGAGCCCGAGGCCGATGACGACGCGCAGGCGTCGGGTCAGAGGCCGCCCCTGCCACAGCAGGATGGCCGGGTGCAGCAGGGCCGCCGCGCCGAGCACACCGAGGTGCCCGTGGATGCGCTCGAGCAGCACCAGCGTGTTCACAGCGCCCACCTGCTCATGGCAACCGCCTGCTCATGGCAACCACAGGGCCAAGGCCGGGATCAAGATGGCCCAGAGCAGGGCGACGCGCCCGAGCCCCACGCTCCACGCCTGCGCCTCACGCCCACGCAGCCAACGCCAGGCCGCGATGGCGAGCAGCCCCGCCCACCACGAGGCGATGGCCGCCCGCCAATAGAAGCCGGCGTGGGTCGAGCGCAGGATCAGCGCCGGGTTGGGCGTGGCGCCGTGGGCGATGGAGACCTCGAAGGCGCGCTGCAACATGTAGGCGAGGGGCGCCACCACGGCGATCAGCAGGGCGGCCCCGGACGCCGCGCGGCGCTGTCCGTCGGAATCCGTCGTCTGGGTCGTGAAAGCCGTCATGCTGAAGCCGAACTCGAACTCGACCCGGTGTACGCGAGTCTCCCCGCGCTGACCAACCCACCCTTGCCCAGGCCACGCGCGGCGGGCATCGTGAAGCCCATGCGCACCCTGCTCAGCTTGGCGCTCGTGTCTGCCATCGCACTCGCCTGCGGCGACGACTCCGCGCCCACGGACGCCGCGGTCGACGCTGACGCCGCCGTCGACGCGGGGCCGTCCGTGATCACCGGCTTGCCCGACACGCGCGAGGCGTGCAGCGATCGCGACCCTCTGCGGCGCCCCTTCTTCGGCGATCTCCACGTGCACACGGCCTTCTCCTTCGACGCCGCCGCCTACGACGTGCGCAACCGCCCGGCGGACGCCTACCGCTTCGCGCGCGGAGAGGCCGTGGGCCTGCCACCCTACGACGCCGACGGCAACGCCACGCGCACCGTGCAGCTGCGGCGCCCCCTCGACTTCGCGGCCGTGACCGACCACTCGGAGCTGCTCGAGGAGACCACCATCTGCACCGACCCGACGAGCGAGGGCTACGACTCGTCCACCTGCCAGAGCTACCGCGGCGGCGACGCCCACGTCGCAGACTTCGGCGACTTCATCCAGGCCATCGGCCTCGCGAGCCCGCGCAAGACGCGCCTGTGTCGGGCCGACCGGGCGCTCTGCGCGCGTCAGCTCGAGACCGTCTGGGGCGAGACCATGGACGCCGCCGAGGCCGCCTACGATCGCAGCTCGGCCTGCACCTTCACCTCCTTCGTGGGCTACGAGTGGACGGGCTCCGCGGGCGGCGGCGGACGCAATATCCACCGCTGCATCCTGTTCAAGAACCGCACTGTGTCGCGCACGCCCACGAGCTATGTGTCGGCGAACACGGCCGACGCCATGTGGCGCGCCCTCGAGCGCGACTGCCTCGACACGGACACGGACTGCGATCTGCTGGCCATCCCGCACAACTCCAACATCTCCGTCGGCCAGATGTTCGTACCCATCACCGAAGACGACGTGCCCTACACGCGCGCCGAGGCCGAGCGCCGCGCGCGCCTCGAGCCGCTGATGGAGATCTACCAACACAAGGGCGCGTCGGAGTGCATCGCGGGCATCCCCGACCCCTTGGCCAGCGAGGACGAGCTGTGCGAGTTCGAAGAGGTCCACGAAAACCTCTGCACGGGCGCGGCGAGCGACCCGAGCGACTGCACACCCGTCTGCGACGCGTCGAGCATGGGCTCGAGCTTCCTCGGTCCGGGCTGTGTGGCGGTCAACGACTTCGCGCGGGGCGCCCTGCGTGAAGGCCTCAGTGAGTACGCGCGCGTCGGCGCCGACCCCTTCATGCTCGGCTTCGTCGGCAGCACGGACACGCACAACGGCACGCCCGGCGCCGTACAAGAAGACGCCTGGCAGGGACACGTGGGCAACACGGATGACGAAGCCGAGGAGCAGCTCGAGCCGCCGGGCAGCATCGCCGTCAGCCAGCGCACCAGCTCGCCTGGAGGGCTCGCCGTGATCTGGGCCGAAGAGAATTCCCGCGACTCCCTGTTCGACGCTCTGCGCCGGCGCGAGACCTACGCCACCAGCGGCAACCGGCCCGTGGTGCGCGTCTTCGGTGGCTACGGCTATCCCGACGACATCTGCTCGCGCACGGATCTCGCCGAGGTCGGCTACGCAGGCGGCGTGCCCATGGGCGGTCAGCTCGCGGTGGCGGCAGTGGGCATGACGCCGGTGATCGTGGTGTCGGCGCAGCGCGACAGCCTCGGCGCGCCCTTGCAGCATGTGCAGGTGATCAAGGGCTGGCTCGAGGCGGGCACGACCCACGAGCAGATCTACGAAGTGGCGGGCGACCCGGCGGACGGCGCGACCGTCGACGTGGACACCTGCGAGCCCAGCTTCGCCGGCGTCGACTCCTTATGCGGGCGCTGGGTGGATCCCGACTTCGATCCCAGCGAGCCCGCCTTCTACTACGTGCGCGTGCTCGAGGATCCCACCTGTCGCTGGAGCCGTCGCGTCTGCAACACCGCCCGCGTCGACTGCGCCAGCGTCACACCGGGCAGCGCTCTCGCCTCCTGCTGCGACGGATCCATCCCCGACACCATCCAGGAGCGCGCCTGGACCAGCCCCATATTCTACCTGCCTTGAGGGGCCACTGAATCGAATCGACCCGAGCGCGTCTGAGTGTACGGTTGCCAATCACTCGATTGCCGGAGATCATCTCGCCATGAAGAAAATCCTCCCCATTCTCGCCGCCCTCGCGCTGGTGTTCACTACGACCTCCGCCCAGGCTCGACGCTGCGGCGGCGTGACCTATCCCGCCCACGTCAGCGTCGGCGGCACGCAGCTCACGCTGAACGGGCTCGGCATCCGCGAGGCCACGATCTTCAACGTGGACGTGTATGTAGCCGCGCTCTACCTCGAGGCCGCCAACCGCGACGGCAACGCCGTCAGCGACTCGGAGACGAAGAAGCGCCTGGTGCTGCACTTCGTCCGAGACGTCGACGGCTCCGACATCCAAGAGGCGTGGAGCGAAGGCTTCCAGGGACAAGGTCGCGCCTCCGCCTTCCGCGCGCAGATCCGGCGCCTCAACGGCTGGATGAGCGACATGAGCGAGGGCGACGTGATGACCTTCACCTACGAGCCGGGCACGGGCCTGACCGTCAGCGTGCGCGGACGTCGCAAGGGCACCATCGAGGGCGCCGACTTCGCCCACGCCTTCTTCCGCATCTGGCTCGGCGCGCACCCGCCCAACCGCGGCCTGAAGGTGGGTCTGCTCGGCGGCCACTGCGGCTGAGCCCGCGGGCCCGACCTCAGTCGAAGCGCGGCCAGTCCGTGTGGACGACGGTGTCGGGATCGTCGAGGCGGCGATAGGTGTGGCTGCCGAAGTAGTCGCGCTGCGCCTGGATCAGGTTGGCGCTGCCGTGGGCGGTCGTCAGGGTGTCGAACCACGAGAGCGACGCCGCGAAGCCGGGCACGGCGAAGCCGGCGGACGTGGCGCGTGAGACGACCTTGCGCCACGCCGGGACGCGGGCGCCGAGGTCCGTGACGAAGCTCGGCGCCAAGGCCAAGAGCGCGGGCGAGTCGCCGGCGTAGACCTCGCGGATGCGGTCGAGGAAGCGCGCGCGGATGATGCAGCCCGCGGTCCAGATGCGCGCCACCTCGCCGAGATCGGTGCCGAAGTCGAACTCCGCGCTGGCCGCCTCGAGCAGCTGAAATCCCTGCGTGTAGCTCGCGATCTTGGAGGCGTAGAGAGCGCGACCGATGTCGTCCACGCTGAGATCAGCGAGCTCGCCTTGGCTCGGCGCGTAGGCGGCCTCGGCCTCGACGCGCAGCGCCTTGAAGGACGAGAGGGCGCGCGCGTCCACGGCGGCGGCGATGGTCGGCACGGGGACGCCGAGCTCGATGGCCGTGAGCACGGTCCAGCGACCCGTGCCCTTCTGTCCCGCCTTGTCGAGGATGGCGTCGACCAGAGGCGCGCTCGCCTGCTTCGGGTCCGGCGTACGTAAGATGTTGGCCGTGATCTCCACCAGGAAACTCTCGAGCTCGCCCTCGTTCCACGCGGCGAAGATCTCGCCGACCTCCGCGGCGCTCTTGCCGAGGCCACGACGAAGCAAGACGCTGGCCTCCGCCACCAGCTGCATGTCGCCGTACTCGATGCCGTTGTGCACCATCTTGACGAAGTGCCCCGCGGAGGCGCGGCCGCAGTAGCCCACGCAGGGTCCAGAGTCGCTGCGCGCGGCGATGGACTCGAGCACGGGCTTCAGCCGCTCCCACGCCTCGGCGTCGCCGCCCGGCATCATGGCTGGTCCGAGCAGCGCACCCTCGGCGCCTCCGCTCACGCCCATGCCGACGAAGCGCCACGGCCGCTCCTGCGCCCGCGCGTCGCGCCTGTCCGTGTCGCGAAACAGACTGTTGCCACCGTCCACGACGATGTCGTCCTGCTCGAGCAGCGGGTCGAGGCTGTCGAGCACGGCGTCCACGGCGCGCCCGGCGTTGACGAGCAGCACGATGCGCCGAGGTCGCTCGAGGCGTCCAAGCAACTCCTCGGCGCTGGACGCGATGTCGAGCTTCGCCTCGGGGTACTTGGCGGCCATGGCGCGCGCGCCCTCGACGTCGAGGTCGAAGCCGCCCACGGAGAAGCCGCGGCTGGCGAAATTGCGAGCGAGGCTGCTGCCCATGACGCCGAGGCCGATGACGGCGACGTCGTTGAGTTTCCGTTCGTTCATGCTTGGCTCCCGGAGCTGAGGTCGAGGTCGGTGAAGAGGCTCAGGTGGGGCAGACCCACCGCAGGTAGACGGGCGTCGCCCGCGAGCAGGCCCATCAGCGCGGTGCGCTTGGACTCGCCCGTCGCCAGCAGGATCGAGGCCCGGGCCGTGCACAGCAGATCGCGCGTGAGCGTCATGCGCCGCGGCGGCGGCTTGGGGCTGTCGTCCACGAAGCGCACGAGCTCGCCATCCCACGCGCGGCCGGGAAAGAGCGAGGCGATGTGACCGTCGGCGCCCATGCCGAGCAGCGTGACGTCGAGGGCCGCTCCCCAGCGACGCAGCTCGGACCGCACCCGCGCGACGGCCTCGGCCGGAGACTCGTCGTCCAACCACAGGGGCAGCTCCTGCGCCGCGCGCGCCGGGCTGATGCGATGGGTCGCGCCTCGGTTGCTGCTCGCGTCCGCGACGGGGACGCAGCGCTCATCGACCCAGGTGAGGCGCAGGGCGCTCAGCGCCTCACCGAGCTTGCGAGCGGCGATGGGCCAGGCCTTCGAGGCCGAGCCGCCCGAGAGAGCGATCCGCACGCAAGGCTGCGCGCCGGGCGCTCGCTGCGCGCGCAGCGCCGGCTCGATGGCGTCGACCAAGGCCTGGGCCGCGGCCTCCACCGGATCGTCGCAGCGGGCGTGCAGGTCGATGCTCACCGCGGCGATGCTACGCCGATCCCAAGCAGGGCGCGATGTGCGATGATGCGGCATGAGCCAAGCGCAGCCGGAACCGAGCCTCTTCATCATCTTCGGCGGCACGGGCGATCTCGCTCGACGCAAGCTCTTGCCCGCCCTCGCG
The DNA here is from genome assembly GCA_013151775.1 of Deltaproteobacteria bacterium. Classification (GTDB taxonomy): domain Bacteria; phylum Myxococcota_A; class Polyangia; order Polyangiales; family Houyiibacteriaceae; genus JAADHO01. The sequence goes on from JAADHO010000355.1 coordinate 40,453, forward strand.
CGCTTGTCGGCGGCGGAACAGCTCGGGAGATGCCACGTGGTGGGCGTCACGCGAGACACGAACTTCAACGACGACTCCTACCGCGAGCTGGTCGCCGAGTCCCTCGACGCGGCGGGGCTGAACGAGCAGCAGCGACACGCGCTGTGCACCGCGACGCTGCACTATCACGGGATCGGCGAGGGCACGCAGGAGGACTTCGAGGCCTTGGGCGCGCGCCTCACGGCGCTCGAGGAGCAGCACGGCTTGGACCGTCAGAACCGCACGTTCTACCTCTCGCTGCCGCCCAAGGCGTTCCCCATCACGATGGAGGGGTTGGCCAAGGCCGGGCTGAACCGGAGCGCCGGCTGGACGCGGCTCGTGGTCGAGAAGCCCTTCGGCCGGGACCTCGCGAGTGCGCGCGCGCTGACCGAGATCACACACCGATACTTCGAGGAAGAGCAGGTGTATCGCATCGATCACTATCTCGGAAAAGAGACGGTGCAGAACCTGCTCGTGTTCCGCTTCGCCAACACCATGTTCGAGTCCATGTGGAATCGCGACCGAGTCGAGAGCGTGATGATCACGGTGTCCGAGAGCCTCGGCCTCGGCTCGCGAGCGGGCTACTACGACGGCATCGGTGCGCTGCGGGACATGGTGCAGAACCACATCACGCAGCTGCTGACGCTGGTCGCCATGGAGCCGCCGAGCAGCTTCGACGCCGAGGCGATCCGCTACGAGAAGATCAAGGTGCTGCGCTCGATGGCGCCGATCGATCCGAGCCAGGTGATCCGCGGTCAGTACGACCACGGCGTGGTGGATGGCGAGCAGGTGCAAGGCTACCTCGAAGAGGAAGGCGTGCCCTCGACGTCGACCACCGAGACCTTCGTGGCCATGCGCCTCAGCGTCGACAACTGGCGCTGGACGGGCGTGCCCTTCTACATCCGCAGCGGCAAACGCCTGGCCGCCAAGAGCTCACAGATCGCCGTGCGCTTTCGCGACGTGCCCGTGAGCCTCTTCCAGAGCATGGGCGCCAAGCTCGACACCTCGGACGTGCTGCTGATCACCTTGCAGCCCGACGAGGGCTTCTCCATGCACCTCGACGTGAAGGCGCCCGGCGACCCCTTCCGCACCAAGCAGATCCCCTTATCCTTCCGCTACTCCGAGCGCTTCGGCGAGATCCCGCCCGCCTACCAGACGCTGCTGCTCAACGTCCTGAACGGAGATCAGACGCTCTTCGTCCACGCCGACGAGGTCGAGCACAGCTGGCGCCTGTACACACCTCTGCTCGAGAACCCCGGCATCATCCACCGCTACCGAGCCGGCTCATGGGGCCCCAAGGAGGCGGACGCCCTCGCCATCCCCGAGAAGCAGCTGTGGCAAATCGACGGCGCTCTGAAGGACGAGGCCTAGTCGATCGAGTCTCGCCGCGCGCCGCCGCTCGCGCATGTGGCGGGTGACGCGCTGCGCCTGAAGTTCGTTCTGTGCGTGCGTTCTCGTGTACCTTGCGTCCATGCGAGCGACGAAGCTGAACCTCGGCTGCGGCAGCCGGAAGCGCGATGGCTACCTGAACGTGGACGTCTCGGAGGAGTGCGCCCCGGATCAGGTGGTGGACCTCGAGTCTCTGCCCTGGCCCTTCGAGGACGACTCGGCCGACGAGATCCTGATGAGCCACGTGCTCGAGCACCTCGGCGCCGACTCCCGCACCTTCCTCGGCATCGTGAAGGAGCTGTATCGTGTCTGCCGCCATGACGCCGTCGTCCACGTGATCGTGCCCCATCCGCGCCACGACGACTTTCTGATCGACCCGACGCACGTGCGTCCGATCCTGCCGGAGACCTTTCAACTCTTCAGCAAGGCTCGGAACGTCGCCTGGCGGAAGAAGGGCGCGGCCAACACGCCCCTCGCGCTGATCCTCGACGTCGACTTCGAGATCGCGCGCGTGAACTACACCATCGACGAGCCCTGGCTCACGCTCCTGGGATCGGGCGAGCTGGATCGAGACGGCCTCGAGCTGGCGATCCGTCAGCACTTCAACGTGGTCAAGCAGGTCGAGGTCGATCTGAAGGTCATCAAGAGCGAAGGCTGAGCACGGCGCAGCCTGCATACACCAAGTGCATTCCATGTACAGCCGTGCCACGTTTTCCCCCAATGCTTCCAGGATGAATTGGGGGTCCACTGCGCGCGATCTGCTGCTATCCTGCCCAGCGCTCGTGCACGGAGAGACCAAATGACCCACAACTCCCGCCTCGTCCTCGTCGCCGCGATATTCGCTGCCGCCTGCTCGGGATCCGGCCCGTCCACGGAGGACTCCGGCGTCTCTCGCGATGGCGCCATGGCCGACGCGACCACACCCACGGACGCGACCACACCCGCGGACGCGACCTCGCCCACGGACGCAGCTCCGAGCGACGCTGGCGCCGTCCCGCCTGGCAGCATGCTGTTGCCGAGCGGGGTCACGCTGCGCATCCCCGCGGCGCCCGATGTGACGGGCGACTACGATTGCGGCGGCGCCAACGTGCTCTGCGTGCCGAGCGAGTTCGCCAGCCCACAGCTCGCGGCCGACGCAGCGACGGCGGGCGACACGGTGCTGGTGAGCGCCGGGAGCTATCAGGGCTTCGTGGTCACGAAGACGGGCACGGCGGAGAGCCCGATCCGCTTCATCGCGCGCCCCGGCGTCGTGATCGACAGCTTCCCCGCGTCTGGCCACGGCATCGTGCTGCGCTCCGACTTCGAGCGCGACTTCTACGTCGACTACATCCAGATCGTGGGCTTCACGATTCAGGCCCCACCGGCTCGCTGCATCTACCTGACCAAGGCCATCGCCTCACGCCCCTCCGTGGGTCAGTTGATCGCGCAGAACACCTGCGTCGACGCTGGCACCGAGGGCTTCGTGCTCTCGCAGATGAGCCGCTCGGTGGTCGAGGACAACGTGATCCTGAACGCTGGCAACGGCAGCTCCATCGACGCCCGCGACCACGGCATCTACCTCTCCAACGGCGGCGTGGGTGACTCGCTGATCCGCCGCAACGTGATCATGGGCTCGAGCACCAACGGCATCCACTTCAACGGGGATCGCTTCGTCGACACGGGCGGCACGGACGGTGTCATCAGCGGCCTCGTGCTCGACGGGAACATCATCATCGGCAACGGGCAGAACGGCTTCAACATGGACGGAGTGCAGCAGTCGCTGTTCATCAACAACGTCTTCTATGCCAACTCCCGCCACGCCATCCGCGGCTACGCCATCGACGGCGCCGAAGGTCCGCGCGACATCGTCGTCATCAACAACACCTTCATCGAGAACAACTCGGGCGTGAAGCTCTCGGACAGCCTCGGTGGTCACGTGGTGTTCAACAACCTCTTCGTCGACATGCGCGACGAGGCCATCGTGGTGCCGTCGTCCGATCTCACCGAAGGCGCGAACGTGATCAGCACGTCCCTCGCGCTCGGATCGTTGCCCGCGGATCTCGAGCACGCCACACCCGCGCAGATCGCCGCCTTCGACTTCGCCGTCACGGCAGCCGGAAGAGCGGAGCTGGTGAACATGGGCCGGGCGATGATGGCCGGTGAGCGCGCGCCCACACATGACCTCTCGGGCGCGCCTCGCACAGGCCGACCCGACGTCGGCGCCGTAGAGTATTGAGGCGACTCAGTCCGCGTCGAAGCAGATCCCAATATCATTCGCTTGCGTTGGATGCCCATAGTAGGGGCTGGTGCCCCCGGTAGAGCATGATCCTCCCCGTCCGTGGCGCGCGGGACTCGTCCCGCGCAGCGTGCGTCCTGCTCGTATCCGTCCCCAACGGGCTCAGGCACGCCCAAGGGCGTCCCGCCACGGGAGACCATGATCCTCCCCGTCCCTGGCGCGCGGGACTTGTCCTGCGCAGGGGTAGAGGATGATCAGCGCCCTCATTCGCTTGCATTGGATGGATAATACGAGGTATGTCTCAATGAGACCACTTCAGAGCGGGAGAATCCACATGTTCAGTCGCACACCGTCCACCTCCGCGGAGTTCGCGCCCGCTAACTAGCTGGCGGTCCTTCACCTACGTGATGTTGGTCTTGCTGTCATCGCTGCCCTTGTTGGCCGCAGATTGCAACCCACCGCTCGCCGCGCTCTTGGGCTACGGCGTCTCGCCGCTCCGGCGTGTCAACGGCTCGTGCCCGGGCATCACGCCATGACGCGTGGGGCGCTGGTGCTGCTGGCTTCCTTCGCGCTATGCGCAGGCTGTTACGCCAAGCACGGACCGAGGCGCGACACCGGCGCCAACGACAGCGGCCTGGACGCCAGCGTGGACGCGCGCGTCGACGCTGGCGATCCCGCCTGCCCGTGGCTGGGTCCGTATCGTCCCTGCGGCGATGGCTGTGCACACGAGCCCTTTCCCTACGACAGTTGTCGATCCGAGACTGAGTTTTGCGACTTGAATCTGGATCTCTGCTTCCCTGTCGTGAACTCCGATCCTCGTGGCGAGCTCGGCTGCTTCGTGGGGTACCCCGATCCACACCCCCAGCCGCAGGTACCTCCGACCTACTGCTGGGATGGCAAGCCCTGCCTGGCTGGTCATTGCGTCGATGACTCCATCTGTCGCATCGCGCCCGAGTTTCGCGAGGGTATGCAGTGCGTCTACTCGGACGGCACGCTCTACGAGAACGGCCCGCCCTATCCCGACTCCTGCCCCAGCGCCGGGGACCCGCGCACGCCCTTCTGCGGCGGACCTTGCGGCGAGTGTCCCATCTTCGACTATGGGGAGAGCAGCTTGTACTTCGATCCCTGGCCTCAGAGCAGCTGCATCGGCGTGTCGGAGACGCGAGGTCTCGGCATCTGTACGTTCTACCAACCCAACGGCTGCGCTCGCGGATCGGTGGACCCCTTGGATGTCTTCGGACAATTCGAGATCTTCGGTCTCGGCCTCCCCGCCTGCCTCGTGCTGCTCGACCCCTCGAAGCCCGACGGCTTCGAGGACATCGGTACACCGACCATGGCAAGCTCCTGTCGTGCCTGGCTCAGCCGCTTCCCCGACGCCCCCTACGCCTGCCTCGACCGAGACTGGAACCCGATCCCGTGATCTCCCGAGCTGGCCTCTCGTGCGCGCCTCGCACAGGCCGACCCGATGTCGGCGCCGTGGAGTATCGAGCCGACTCAGTCCGCGTCGAAGCAGATCTCGACGCTGGCGACGATCAGGCTGTTGGACGCTGGCCCGGCTTGGATGCGCAGCAGCACGCCGCTGTCGCCGATGACGAAGGCGCTGGTGGCGTCCGCGCCATACCACTCGTAGGGCGCGCCGTTGGAGACGAAGTTGCGCGGCGCCGCGCCGCTGCCGCTGAAGGTCATCCAGTTGAAGCTGCCGCTGGTGGTGGTGTTGTAGCTGCGCCCACGGATGGCGATGGTCACGTTGCGGATTCTGGAGAGCCCCGTCGTGCTCAGCTCCACGTCGATGAACACGCTGCCGCTGAGCTCGAGCCCGCCGTCGCCCAAGAAGGGATCGCGGAAGACCGGGCGGTAGCCGATGGAGCGGGACGCCGCCGAGACGCGCCAGCGCGACGAGTCGGGCAGGCTGTTCTCGTCGTAGCGCACGTAGGCGGTGGAGCCCGAGCCGGAGCCGAGCCAGCGGAAGCGCGCGGCGTAGCGCCCCGTGGCGCCCGAGATGCAGCGGCCCGCGGGCGGTCCTGTGTCTGCGACGCCCGAGTCGGCAACGCCCGAGTCCGCCACGCCAGAGTCCGCTGCGCCAGAGTCGAGGGCGCCAGAGTCCGCCACGCCAGAGTCCGCTGCGCCAGAGTCCGCTGCGCCAGAGTCGAGGGCGCCAGAGTCCGCTGCGCCAGAGTCGAGGGCGCCAGAGTCCGCTGCGCCAGAGTCGATGCCGCTGTCATCTGCGCCCGAATCCAGCGCAGCTCCGTCGATCGAGCCCGCGTCTGCGCCGCCCGCGTCCATCGACGCGTCCAGCGTGTCGGAGTCGAAGGCGCCGCCATCGTCGAGCGTCGCAGCGTCCGCGCGTCCGCCTCGGCGCGAGCCGCTATCCGCGCAGCCTGTCGCCCCGCAGGCGATCACCAGAGCCAAGACGAGTCTCATGTTCGGAAGATACCACGCGGGCCGTGGAGACCTTCCTCGCGGCGCGCCTGACCTGCGGGCCCGGGACGCGCTATGTTGCCGGCGATGGACTACGTCGGGAACATCTATCGTCCGCCGAGCGAGGCGCACAGCCTGCTCTTGCAGGTCACCGTCGGCTGCTCGCACAACGCCTGCACCTACTGCCAGATGTACAAGGGCGAGCGCTTCAAGACCAAGGCGTGGGAGGTCGTCGAGGCCGACATCGAGGAGGCGCGGCGCATGGGTCCGCGCTTCGATCGCGTCTTCCTCTGCGACGGAGACTCCCTCGTGCTCTCGCAGCGCAAGCTCGAGCAGATCTTACTGCGGGTTCGCGAGCGTCTGCCGTGGGTGACGCGCGTGGGCACCTACGGCGACACGCGCAGCGTGCTGCGCAAGAGCGTCGAGCAGCTGACGCGCCTGCGCGAGTTGGGCCTCGGCATCGTGTATCACGGCGTCGAGAGCGGTGACGCCGAGACGCTGCGACGCGTCGACAAGGGCGGCACCGTGGAGGAGTGCGTGGAGACCGCCGAGCGTCTGCGCGCCGCGGGCATCACCCACTCGGTGATGGTGCTGCTCGGCATCGCGGGCGCAGAGCGCAGCGACGAGCACGCCTCCGCGACGGCGGCGCTCCTGACTCGTATGCAGCCCGGATTCGCGGGCGCGCTGACCACCACCGTCGTGCCGGGGACGCCCTTGGCCGAGCAGCAGGCACGCGGCGAGTTTCGGCTCCCCGACAAGCTCGGGCTCCTGCGCGAGCTGCGCACCATCGTCGCCGAGAGTGAGCTCCGGGCCACGCGCTTCAGCGCCAACCACGCCAGCAATTACCTGCCCATTCGTGCCAGTCTCCCGCGTGACAAGCAGGCCGTGCTCGCCCTGCTCGACGAGGTGCTCGAGAGCGGCGACGAGTCGCGCCTGAAGCCGGAGCACCTGCGCGCGCTGTGAGCCGCGAGCCCGAGTCGGGCGCCAGGGATGACCGCGGGGCAAGCTTCCGCTATCGTTGCCGCGACCAACAAGGAGTCTCCATGCTTCGTGCTTCGTGTATTTCCGCTGCGCTCTCCGCGCTCCTTCTGATCACCGCTTGCTCCAAGAGCTCGACCGCAACACCTCCTCTAGATCAGGTGCCGGCGCGCTTCGCCAACGACATCTGCGATCGCTTCGAGAGCTGTGTGGGGCCGTTAGTGGACCTCTTCTTGTCGGGCGCGGACTGCCGCCAGACCTTCACCCAGAGCGCCGAAGACAACCTCCTGCCGCTGTGGCAGGCGGCCGTGACGGACGGCAGCTTGATCTACGATGGTGCCCAACTCGACGCGTGCCTCACGGCGCTGACGGGCTCGAGCTGCGGTTCGCTGAACCAGCGCGACCTCGCGCCCTGCGACCAAGTCTTCCAGGGCCAGATCCCCGTGGGCGGGAGCTGCAACGTCGAGGCCCAATGCCAGGGTGCGCGCTACTGCGACTCCTCTAGCACCTGCCCCGGCACATGCACCGACCGCAAGGACGAAGGCGCCGCCTGCACCGACGACGCGGAGTGCATCAGCGGCCTCACCTGCGATGGCGATCCGGGCACCTGTCAGCGCCCTCGGAACGCGGGAGAGAGCTGTGGTGGCGGCAGCCTGCCGGGCTGCGGGCTGCCGACGGTCTGCATGGGTGACGACGCCGAGGCGGGCACACCCGGCACCTGCCGCTCGCTCTCCGATGCGCTCACGGCCGCCGTGGGTGAGTCCTGCGATCCGGGCGCCGGCACCCTTTGCGTCGAAGGCGCGTCCTGCGCCTTGGTCTCCTACGACCCCGCGACCATGGACCTGACCTGGACCTGCGTCGCGGCCTACGCCGCCGGCGCAGACTGCAGCCTCGCGGTGCCAGACGCTTGCCCCAGCGGTCAGGTCTGCAGCGCCAACCCGGCCGGCGGCACCTTCAGCGGCAGCTGCACGCCGCTGCCCACGGCTAGCGAAGCCTGCCGCACGGGTAGCGGGGGGCCACAATGCGCTCCGGGCCTGGTGTGTGACGGTGGCAGCTGCGCCGTGATCGGGCGGCTCGGCGAAGGCTGCGTGACCGACAAGGGCTGCGCGAGCGGGAAGTGCACCGGAAACCTCTGCGTCGCCCCGGTTTGCGGCTGATCTCCCGCGCGTGGATAGCAGCGACCCTCTGGGCGCTGCTGTTCACCTTCGGCTGCGGTGGTGGCGCGCGCGTCTCGGACGCGGGCGGGGCGCTCGACGCTGGCGTGGACGCGCCCCGCGACGCCACCGGCGAGGCCTCGCAGGACGCCGCTCCAGAAGACGCAGGGACATCCCTCGACGCCGCGATCGACGCCGCGATCGACGCAGATGCAAGCCTAGACGCCGGAGCGCCGCCAGCGCCTGCGCTGCTCGCGTTGAACCTGCGCTGCCTCGATCAGACCGACACTCCCTACGCGAACGTCGCTGAGCGCATGCGCGCCATCGCCGAGTTGGCGCTGCGTGAGAACGTCGCCGCCATGCTGCTCGAGGAGGTCTGCGACGACGGTACGACGAGCGCACTCGAGCTGCTCACCTCCGAGCTCTCGACGCGGAGCGGGCAGGCGTGGAGCGCCGACGAGAGCTTCGCCCACATCGGCTGGGAGGGCACGCCGCGTGAGGCGCGCGAGAGCATCGCTGTGCTGTCGCGCACGACCCGCGGCTCCGTGCGCAGCGTCGAATTTCGCGCCCAAGGCGGTCTGAGACGCGTGGGCTTGCTGGCCACCCTCGGTCCGCCCTTCGAGGGGCTGCGCGTGATGACCGTGCACTTCGACTTTCGCGACGCGGACGTGCGCATCGGCCAGGCGCGGGAGTCCGCCGTGGCGGCCCTGGCCAGCTATGGCGCGGCGGGCGCGCTGATCGGAGGCGATCTCAACGCGCGTGTCGGCAGCCCGCCCGTGCTCGCGCTGGAGTCCATGGGCTTCGTCAATCGAGGTGACGCGCTGCCCGCTTCGCGCATCGACCACGTCCTGCTGCATCGCGGCGCGGCCTTTCGCGCCTTCGACGAGCGTCTGGTCTTCGACTCCCGAGCCACTCGCGTGTCGGACCATCCTGGGATCCTGATTCGCCTCGAAGCTCAGGCCGCACCGACGCTCTCCTGGACGCGCGTGGTCGCGCACGTCGACCCGGGCGCTGGACGTCATCTCGCCCTGCGTGGCGACACTTCGCCTCTCGACTGGATGCGCGGCTGGCCCATGTTTCCCGTGGACGCCTCCAGCTGGATTTTCGCCACGAGCGAGGTCGCTGGCGACTTCGAGTACAAGGTCTTGCTCGACGACGCGACCTGGATGACGGGCGCCAACGCCGCGGGAGTCGCGGGCGCAGACAACGACGTCACGCCGAGCTTCTAGGGCGCCTCAGAACGCATAGCCGACCGCTGTTCGACCCGTGGCGATCAGTCCGTCACTCACCACGCTGCCTGCGAGCTCGAAGCGCACGTAGCTCGACCCGGCGCCCACGGAAAGGGTGAAGTGGCCCCACTGCCAGGTGTAGCCCAGCATACCGCCGAGCATCACGCCTAGGCCGCGATCGGCGCCATCGTCGAGCACGAGGACCTCGAAGCGCGGACCGATCCACACCCCGGTCGGGGCGGGGCCGATCAGGTGGAAGTCGACGCCGAGGATCAGGCCGCCGCCGGACAGGCCGTCGATGAACACGTCTGGGAGCAAGAACTCGGGGCCGACGTAGAACGAGACGCTCTCTCCGAGGGCGCGCTGATAGCGCAGGATCAGCAGACCCTGGAACGCGGCCACGGGATCGGTCGTGATCATGTTTTGGTGGACCGGAGGCGGGGCCACACTCACGGGCGGCGCGAAGCTCGGACGCACGACCGGGAAGCTGACGCGTTGCCTGCCGCCATAGCCCGACGGTGTGGTCGGCGTGCCTACGGGATCCGCCAATCCGTCGGCGCCGTCTCGGGACGCTTCGTCCGAATTCTGCGCTCGAGCGTGTGCCGCAGTGGACAGCAGGAGCGCGACGCTCATGGCGAGAAAAGGTCGCGGCATGACGCGGGCACGCTCGCTCATCAATGGCGCTTGGCCGCGTACTTCAGCACGTGCACCTTCTCCATGGTCACGAGCCCCTCGTGCACCATCTCGTCCAAGATCGGCTCGAGCGCGGCCATACGTTCTTCGGCGTCGACGATCTCGATCACCACGGGCAGATCTTCGGAGAGGCGCAGCAGGTTGGTGGTGTGGAGCACGCTGTGGGCGCCAAAACCGGCGACCGCGTGAAAGACGGTCGCTCCAGCGAAACCCTCCTTGCGCAGCCGCTCGAGCAAGGCGATGGAGAGGGGCTGATGCCCGTGGCGATCGGACTCTCCGATGAAGATCCGCACCAGGATTTGCTCTCCTGTCAATACACGCATGATGCTTCAGCTTGCCACGAGTAGGCGCCCCACGGCCACCCCCGCGAAGCTGGCGACCAGGCAGACGACGACGGTCAGGCCGACGTTGAGCGCGGCTAGGCCGTAGGCGCCCTCTTGTACGTAGCGCATGGTCTCGTAGCTGAAGGTCGAGTAGGTGGTGAAGCCGCCCATGGCGCCCGTGGTGATGGCGATGCGAAGGGTCGGAGAGATGCTCTCGCTCGAGACCCCGACGACCATCAACAGGCCGAGCAGGAAGGAGCCGACGAGGTTCACGGCGAAGGTACCGTAGGGGAAGCTGGCCCCCAGCGCCTTCTGCGCCCAGCCCGCCACGAGGTAGCGCGCGCCGGTTCCGACGGCGCCGCCGAGAGAGACGAAGAGGAGTCGTTCCATGCGCCCGCGAGTGTCCGCCGTCTACGCGCGATCGGCAAGTCTCACGTGCTGGACGCTGATCTGGATCTTGACACGTGGCGGCCAGGATGCGACGTCGCAGTTGCCTTGCACGATGTGTTCGTCGTCAGGGGAGGAGTGGAAGATGCGTCAGAATCTGGCTTGGGCCTTTGCGCTCGCGATGATGGTGGGCTGTGGTGCGCCCCAAGGGCCCCACGTGCGTTACGTTCAGGCGTCGCCCGAACAGCTCGCCTCGGTCGAGGGCGAGCAGGTGGTTTGGTACGAGTTCCAGGCCGGCGACGAGGTCCCCATGGGCTTCGCCTTCCTCGGCATGGCCGAGCTCGGCAGCAACAACCTGCGCATGACCGTGCGGCGACCCTTCTGGATCGTCGTCTTCCAGAGCGGGCGCACGAGCTTCAGCTTCGACGGCCACACGCTGGTCGACAACCCCTTCAGCCGCTGGGGCATGATGGTCGGCCGCGGTGATCAGCGCGGTTCCATGGCGCTGTTGATGTACGTGGGGCCCGCCAACGAGGCGCCCCCCGCCTTGCGTCGCTGAGCAGCCCAGCGAGGGCTCAGCGTCGCGTCGCCGTGCGCACGTCACGCGCCTGTTCGAGCAGGCGCCAATAGGGCGGGGCGTGTCCCTCGCGGCGCTCGTAGGTCGCGACGCGTTCGAGCAGAGCTCCGCGCACCTCGGCGTATTTGGAGCGCAGAGACTCCACGCGCAGCGCCACGGTGGCGCTCATGCCTTCGGGCACCGGACCCACACGCCCCAGGAGCACGAGCAGGCTGGACCAGCCCTTGGCCAAGCGCGCCAAGGGCAGCTGATCGCGATCGTAGCCCACGTCCTCACCCGCCGCGGCGCCTTCGAGCATGACGTCGACGATCGCGTTGTCCACGTGGTCCTTCAGCAGCTTGTCGCGAGCGCGCCACTCGGCCACGACGCGGAGCTGTGGATCGTATTCGAGATCGCTGGGGCCGTAGGTGACGAAGTGGGTGACTCCGAAGGACGCGAGCCAACGCGCCACGCCCGGTTGGGACGTGCTCGTCAGGCCCTGCCATAGCTGCACGCCGCGACCTTCGTAGGCGGCCGAGGCGACCTCCGAGCAGAACTGCGCGGAGTGATCCTCGTAGTCCATCTCGAAGTCGTAGGGGATGTGGGACGCGCGCGCGCCGCGGAGCGCGTCGTTGGCCGCTTCCGCGGGTAGCTGTGGGCGCGCCTGCAAGGCGGGCAGGTCCGCGCGCGGGCGCAGCACCATCAACCTCAGCTTCTCGTCCGCCAGATACTCTTCGAGGCTCGAGACCACGACGCCGCGCTCGATGTGCGACTCGATCACGCTCACGACGCCCGCCTCGTCCACGTGCACCAAGGCGACGTGGGAGAAGTTTCCGGGATAGTCGTTGCCTCGGGCGATCATGGCGGAGGTCGGCGCGCCGCCCCGCGAGAGCAGCAGATCACCGCTGTGGACGCGCACCCCATGCACCAAGGCGGAGGGCGCGCTCGAGGGCTCGTCGGTTCCGGGTTGAATCGCCGGCAGAGTGCCCTCGGGTGCCGCCAAGAGCACCTCCTCCACGGCGGCGCGCGTGCCGTAGAGCAGTCGATAGAGCGTGTCGCGCACCGACCGGGAGCTCATATCCCAGCGCGTGGAGAGGTCTTTCACCACGCGGCGCAGGCGACGTGCGCGCTCCACGAAGTCCGAAGCTCGCGCCGGGCAGGCGGCCACGTCCGCGCCAAGCTTGGAGATGTAGCGGAAGAGCGAGTCGAGTCGCGCGTCGTCCACTTCGACTCGCCCGGGTTCAGCCGCCAGCCCCGACAGGATCGCGTCCAGCATGCCGAGGTTCGAGTCGATGGAAGACTCCGCACAGCCGCGCGCTCGCGTGCTCTCGTAGCGCGCCTCCAGCGCTTGGAAGAGGCTCGCGTCGCCGCCGTGCTGCGCCCACTGAAAAGGCACTCCGTCGACGCCGCTGGGCGTGGGCACGGGGCCCTCTGGGATCGAGAGCAAGGCGTAGACGCTGGCCACTCCGACGAATGCAAAGGCGGCGCGTCGAAGGATCCTGCGTCCGCGTCCAACGCTCGCGGTCGCGTTGTTCAGAGTTCGCCCGCCTCAGCCTTGTCGACCCACTTCTGGATCTCACGCTCGATCACGCTGATGGCCTTGCGTTGGAAGGGACGAAAGAGGAACGGCACGTTCAACTCCATGCCGATGCCGCCGGGTTCGAGAGAAAGCGCGCCCTTCAGGCTGACGCCCTTCACCTTGAAGCCGATGTTGGCGTGGGACTCGGTGGTCCAGTCGGCGCTCGGATGGTACTGGGCGAAACGCTCCGAGTAGGATTTCCAGGCGGCGAGGGCGGCCTTCTTGGCGGTTGCGTGATCCAGCTTGTGCTTGACGACGTGCTTCATTCGACTCCTCGTGAGTTCGCGGAGAGTAGTGCCTCGAGCCCCCGTGCGGAAGTACGTTTCGTGCGTGAACGGGCGCGAAGTGCACGGCGTACCGCTGGCGAAGTGGGGTGCGTGGTCCCATAGTCGGGCCGTGAACGACAACTTCCTCTACCTCGCCTTTGGCGCCTTCCTCGTCTTCGTGATCGGCAAGCAGATCATGGCCGCTCGCAGGCGCATCTCCGGCTCCGAGGCCCAGCGCTTGGTCGAGGCGGGCGCCGCGCTCGTGGACGTGCGCACGCCTGGTGAGTTCGCCTCGGGACATCTGCCCGAGGCCGTGAATCTGCCGCTCCACGAGCTGGGCAAGCGCCTCTCCGAGCTGCCCGAGGATCGTGCCATCGTGGTCTACTGTCGCTCGGGCGCTCGCTCTGGCCGCGCGGCGGGCATGTTGAAGCGCGCGGGGCGTGACGTGCATGATCTCGGGCCACAGCACGCCTGGCCGAGCTGATTCGCCCTTCGGGCCGAAGCGGCCCTCAAGGATCTCCGTGCAGCCGCCGTTGGCTCAGGGATGGACGAGTCGATCGGGGCGCGCGATTCAGAGTCTGGTCCCTGCGGGCCGGTGTCCACGCCGTGCCCGGTCGCGGAGGACTTGCCCGAAGGCAAGCAGCACGCGGGCGCACGATTCGCCGGGCGTGACCTGCGGGGCGCCGACTTCGCGGGGGCCGACCTGTCGGGCGCAGATCTTCGCCGCTGCGATCTGCGCAACGCGCGCCTGATGGGCGCTAACCTCTCGGGTGCCGACCTGCGCAGCGCCGACCTTCGAGGCGCCGAGTTCATGCAGGCGAACCTGAGCGGCGCGAAGCTCGACGAGTGCCGCGCCTCGAGCACGGGATTCGTGGGAACCACCCTCGCAGGCGCGAGCTTCTTCGGAGCGGACCTGACCCACGCCGCGCTGGCTGGCGCGAACCTCACGCGATGTCAGCTGGTGCGCGCCACGCTGAAGAACGCCCGCTTGCGGGAAGCGGATCTGACCGAGGCGGATCTGCGAGGTGCAGATCTCTCCGGCGCCGACCTATGCAAGGCCGAGGTGGGCCACGCCAGCTTCCGCGAGGCGGATCTGCGAGGCGCGCACTTGGCGGGTCTGCGCGCCTTCGAGAGCGCAGATTTCGTCCAGGCTGACATCCGAGACGTGGATTTCTCCGGCGCGTACTTGGTGCGACGCGTGATCCTCGACGACAACTACCTGCACGAGTTCCGCGCGCGCAGCCGGCTGCACGCCGCCATCTACGCCCTGTGGTGGGCGACCAGTGACTGCGGTCGAAGTCTCGGGCGTTGGGCCCTGTTCACGGCGGCGCTGACGCTGGCCTTCGGGCTCGGCTTCACACAGCTCGCGGTGGACTACGGCTCGCATCCGACGTGGCTCTCGCCCTACTACTTCAGCCTCGTGACCCTCACGACGCTGGGCTATGGAGACGTGCTCCCGGCCTCGGCCGGCGCCCAAGCGCTGGTGATGTTCGAGGTGGTGGTCGGTTACATGATGCTGGGCGGTATGATCAGCATCTTCGCAAACAAGATGGCGCGGCGCGCCGAGTAGGGGAAAGCCATGTTCGGTTGGTTCAAGAAGACGAAGGATCCGAAGCGTGCGCTGAAGGAGCGTCTGGGCGACTTCGAGGTTCCGTCCTTCCCCGAGGCCGTGCTGCGCGCGCTGTCGAAGCTGCGCGATCCGAACTCGGCGCTGACAGAGATCGCGGACGTGGTGGCGGTGGATCCGGGGCTGACGGTGCGCGTGCTCGGTGTGGTCAACTCGCCGGCCTACGGGCTGAGGCGCGAGTGCGCCAACGTGGGTCACGCCATCTCGCTGCTCGGGCGCTCGCAGATGGAGTCGATCCTGCTCTCGGCAGGCGCGCGGCAGT
>JAADHO010000060.1 GCA_013151775.1 Deltaproteobacteria bacterium
AGGAAGGCGTTCGCGGAGACCCCGTAGACCGGCGCGCCGCGCACGGCCTCGATGGAGAAGGAGCGCGAGTCTGCCTTGGCGTCCCCGCCTGCGAGCACGGAGACGCCGCGAGGCACGACGAAGGCGCGCATCACCTGCTCGCGCTCCGCGTCCCAGAGCCAGTAGCCCATGTCCTCGTGGAAGCCCATCCCGTCGGAGAGCCGCGTGACCTCCGTGCGGTAGCGCAGACCCCACAAGACCTGCTCGTGGTTGTCGACGGGACCCAGCAGCTCGAAGCTCATGCGCTCCGAGAAGGGCGTGTCGGCCGGCTCCCGATCCGCGCCGGGCGCCACGTCCATGCCGCGATCGCCTTCCCAGACGCCAACCAGCGCCGCCAAGGGACCCAGATTCTTTCGCTCTTCGTCGTTCATGTCGCCTCCATGGCCCGGAACATAGCCACGCGAGCCCGGGCTGACGAGTCCCAACTCGCGCCCCGTGCCATCCGGGACCGCTTCGCGTACCCTCTGGGAATGGATGCATCCTGGAGAGATGTGCTGCTGCTCTCGCTCTTCGTCTGCGGCTGCGGCCTGCCCACCGGCGGTCTGGCGCCCACGCGAGACTCGGGCCCGGCGCGGCGAGACGCCACGGCCGATGCCTTCCGGCCGGACGGCGAGCTGCCCGACTCTGGACGGGACGCGGGCGCAGACTCCGGACGGGACGCGGGCGCAGACTCTGGACGGGACGCGGGCACAGACTCCGGACGGGACGCAGGCGTACCCGACTCCGGACGCGACGCAGGTGCAGACTCCGGACGGGACGCAGGCGCAGCCGACTCCGGGGCCTCGGACGCCGGCTCAGCCTGCACCTCGGCCGACGACCGTTGCGACGGGGACACACGCGTGGTGTGCGACACGGGCACGCTCGTGCGCGAAGACTGCACCGCGAGCTCCGCCTACTGCGACGTCAGCTCGGGCACACCGACCTGCGTCGATTGGGCCTGCACGCCCTCCTCCAGCGAATGCAGCGACGTGGCGGAGCAGACGGTCTGTGACGCGCGAGGCACAGCCCAGACCGTCAGCGCCTGCCCGCGGGGCTGTGACGACGCCACGGGCGCCTGCAGACCGGAGACTCCCTGCTCCCTGAGCGTCGAGGGCCGCATCAGCACGGGGCGCATGACCTTCGACACCTGCAGCGGGGGCGACAACGCCTCGCCCGTCAGCGGCTGCACCGACGTGGACATCTCGGGCGGAGACCGCATCTTGCGCCTCGAGGTGCCCGAAGCGGCGCGCTATCGCATCGACCTGAACGAGGCCCCGGGCGCCTCCGAGGTCGACCCCATGGTCTACCTGCGCAGGCGCTGCGACGAGCGCGCCTCCGAGCTCGCCTGCAACGACGACCGGCCGCGCAGGAACGCGAACTCACGCATCGAGCTCGATCTCGAACCCGGCGACTATTTCATCGTCATGGACAGCTACCGCGCCTCGGGCGATTCGCTGCCGGGCGACTGCGGACCCTCCGAGGTCAACGTCACGATTCGCTGAGCGACGCCCTCAGCGGCGGCCATAGCGCCGGCGCAAGATCCAGTCGGCGCCCAGCAGCGCGACCACGATCAAGAAGGCCCAGACGCTGTCGAAGGGCGCGATCACGACCACGCCGAGCACCCGGCTGCGGCTGGCGTCGAACTCCGAGAGCGAGGGTGCGTCCTCGGGTCGAGCGTAGCTCTGGCCCTGACTTCTCCGAGAGAGCTGCTCCAGAAAACCGGCGTCCGCCTGCGGTCGTGCGAGCTCGGAGCCCGCCGACTCGACCACGAAGGCCTGCTCCGCCAGCACGTCGTCGCTGGACGCGAGCCGAGCGCGCAGCACGTAGGCGCGCGAGTCCTCGGGCGCGGTCAGCGTGCTGCGGAACCCTCCCTGATCGTCCGTTGTCAGCTCCTGCCGGGCCACCACCTCTCCCTCCAAGGTCGCGAGCTCCAGCCGAATACCGCGCCGACCCAACGGGCGATAGCGGGCGTCCGCGACCTCACCCGTGACGCCCACGGGCGCGCCGGCGGCGTAGCGCTCGTGATCCGTCGACATGCGGGCGGGCTCCAGGCTCGGATCCTTCGACAGCCAGCGCAGCGCGCGATCCCAGAATCGCTCATGCACGGAGGGATCCCCAGTCGCGCCGCCGCTGACGAAGCCCCAGCGGAAGCTCGAGTCGGATGCCAGCTCCAGCACTCGGCCGTCTCCAGCGTGGCCCAGCACCAGGATCGGCAGCGGCTCCCCGTCCGCTCCCCGCCTCGTAGGATGGCGCAAGAGCACCTGCGCGTCGCCCCGCGGCGGGCCTAGGATGTTGGCGCCCTGCAGCGGGGCGAGTCCGGCCCACAGACGCTCCGTCGAGGAGACGTCGTCGCCGAGCGCGACCAAGGGCTGACGGATCAGCTCCGAGGAGGGGCGTGGGCGAAAATCTCCCAGCGCGATCAGCGACGACTCGGAGGCGTCGCCCCGCGGCAGGCGCGTCGGCAACACCTCGGCCAGGGGCGTCTCGCCATAGCCCGCGGAGGCGAAGCTCTGATCACCGCCCAGCATGGCCAGCGCGCCACCGGCCCGCACGTAGTCGCGCAGACGAGGCAGGTACGCGCGCATGCCATAGGGCGCGTAGTCGAAGTCCATCAAGAACACGACATCGAAGCTGTTCAGGTGCTCTCGAAAGAGCTCGTCCGTGGGAAAAGGGATCAGCGCCATGTCCTCGGGCGACGCCAGGGACTGGTCATCGGCGGTGCGCAGGATGAAGAAGGAGACCAGGTCGATCCCCGGATCACCCTTGAGGAAGGCGCGCAGAAAACGCTCATCCCAGCTCGGGCGCCCAGCGACCAAGAGCACGCGCAGGCGGTCACGCTCCACGCGCACGAGGAAGGGGCGCTCGTTGTTCTCGGGCAGCGTGTCCTGGGGCCGGATGGGGATGGAGACGCGGTAGACGGCGCGGCCCAATCGGCCCGGCGTGAAGTGCAGCTCCACGCTCGCCTCTCCGCCCGCGGGCACCTCGATGAGCTCCTCGTCCACCAGCTCCTCCCCGCTCCTCAGCGCCACGGGGATCGCTCCGCCAGAGCTGGACCGCACACGCACACGCACGCTGCCGGGCTGACGCAAGAAGCCCACCGGGTCAGCCCTCACCTCCGCCAAGGCGTCGTCCACCAGCTGGTCGTCGGCGCCCACGACGACGCTGTGGACGCGCACGCCGTGGCTATCGAACTCCTCCGCCGAGGCGAGGCTCGAGTCGGCTCCGTCCGAGACCACCACGACGCATCCCAGGGAGCCGTCCAGGTCCTCGTCGAGCAGGCCCTCGATCGACCCACGGATGCGACTCTCGGCCCCGCGGGAGGGGTAGTCGCGGGCCAAGGCCCCGAGCTCGGCGGGGCGCGCCGTGGCGTCGAAGACCATCACGGAGGCTCCCAGTTCCCGCGCCTCGTCCTGCCAACGCTCTGCCAGCGCGCGCGCACGCGCAGAACGCCTCCCATGAACACCCTCGATGCCCATGCTGCGCGAGACGTCGAAGAGCACCACGCGGCGACCGTCCCGCGACTCGAGACGAGAGGCGTAGAGCCTCGGAGACAAGGCCAGCATGAGGGCGCCGAGCAGACCGAGCGCTCGCAAGAGCGCGAGGCCCTTCTCGATACGCCCGCCTCCGCGCAGCTCGCGCAGGCCCAGGACCAACGCCAGCGCCATCAGCGCCAGCAAGAGCGCGGCCGTCCAGACGCCTCCGGGCACGCCGAGGTGCAGGCTGCGCGGACCCAGCCGAGTGGTGACCTCGAGCATCAGCGGCACGAAGCAGACCTCATGGCGTCCGCCCGTGACCGCGTCGACGCATCAAGAAGGGCGCGTGGACTTGATCGTCCTTGTAGTCCAGGCAGAGGGCGTAGAGCACGAGGTTCACACCCAGGCGCACGGCGCGCTCGCGTTGATTGGCACCCCCAGGGGTGACGCTACGGCGCCAGTTGCCGAGGTTGTCCCGCGCCCAGGCGCCGCCGAGATCGTGACGCGAGTAGACCACCACGGCGCGCCCCTCTCGCAGCACGGCCTCGAGCACGCGCGGGCCTCGGACTCGGCCCACGGGGCGATCCAGCAAGTAGAACGAGTGGTAGATGGAGTGGGTCGCCGGGAGGGGCGCGAGGGGCTCTTCCGGCAGCACGCGCCCGAGCATGCGCCTGACGGAAGCGTCGAAGAGGTCGCTCTGGCCGCCGCTGCTGTCGTCGACGATCAGCATGCCTCCCAGGGAGAGGAAGCGCCGCAGGGCCGCCACCTCCGCATCCGAGAGGGGATCGAACGCCTGCTCCCCCGCCAGGTAGAGCAGCGGCGAGTCGAAGAAATCCGCGTCCAGCGGGTGCACCCGGCGAGGCGTGGGATCCGTCTCCACGCTGGTGCGACGGTGCACCTCCCAGGCCAGGCGCCGCCGGGCGGTGGGCAAGGGCTCGGGCAGCCCCGCCAAGGCGAGCCCCGTCAGGGA
>JAADHO010000276.1 GCA_013151775.1 Deltaproteobacteria bacterium
GCGGGAAAATCGCACGCACGGTTCGAAAGGGGGCCTCCTGCCGGTCCTGCTCGCTGCCTTTGCGGCGGATCGGTAGGAGGTCTACCAGTGAAGTTCCCTCCAGCCCGTCTCATGGTGCGCGTTCACTCCGCGCTCGTCCTCTGCTCGCTCTGCGTCGCCTGTGGCGGTGGTGGCTCTACTCCTGACGCATCCGTCGATGCCGACCTCGACGGCGCCGTGATGGACAGCGCCGTGGCGGACGCGAGCTCCGACGCTGTCGTGGACGCGTTCATGGACGCCGGCTCGGACGCGTCGGTCGATGCGGGCCCCGTCGACTGCGTGTCATTGCTGACGTCGGGCGTGGATTTGCCCCTCGCGCCCGACCGACCGGATACGCAGATTCATCCGATGGCGGTCTACGATGGCTTCGGGATTTGGGTCGCCTTCTCGCTTCCCGAGACGACAGGCGGGACGGGCTTCGACACCTGGGCGGCACGCGTGCTGTGTGACGGGCGCTTTCTCGTGCGGCCCTTTCAAGTCAACACGACGATCACGGCTCCCAACGACGTGGATCCCGTCTTGGCCCTCTCCGCCGACCGCGTGCTGATCAGCTGGAACGCCGACACGGGCATGGCGTCGGCGAACCTTCAGGTCGGCTACCGCGCCTTCTCCATCGACGGCACGCCCGCGGGCGACGATCAGCGACTCATGTTCACGACCGACGGCGCGCCTTACACCGAGAACGTGCTGCTCTCGGCCATCGTCGCCGACGGCGCCGGCTTCCGCCTCGCGGGCACACGCGGCGTGGAGTCGACGGGCACGTTTCAGGCGTTCACACAGGGTCTCGACTCTTCCCTCGCGGTGGTCGACTCGGGCGAAGAGATCTTCCTCGAGGCGGCCGTAACCCAGCAGAACACGGCGCTCGCGGCCACGCCGGGCGGGAGCTTCTTCGCCGCCTGGGATCGCGACGACGGAACCGAGGCGCAGGTCGTACACCGCTCCCTCGCCGCGGGCGCAGCGGATCCAGCGGTCAGCGCACCGGGCAGTGTGCGCACGGCTGGCCCGAGCGTGGCCGTGGACGCCGCGGACCCCATCGGTCGCATCGTCGCAGTCTCGGCTGGGAGTGAGACGCGCGCACAGATCCGCCTCGTGGACGTCGCCCGCCCCGCTGTCTCAGCGCAGGTCTTCGGTGCCGTCGGCCGGCTGAATTTCTCTCCGAAGGTCGCGCTCGAGGAAGGCGTCGGCGCGGTGATGTGGCTGCGAAACGAGAGCGGCTTCCGCAACACGCTGTTCATTCAAGGCCTGCACTACGACGGTGTCGCCTTCTCCGTGGACGCGCCCATGGAGCTGACGACCAGCGAGCCCGTCGCGCCCTACGCACCCTCCCTCACGCGCATCACCGACGACATCTATTTCGTCGCCTGGGCCCAAGGCACGAGCCCAGCCTTCCGCATCTTCGGCCGCTTCGTGCAGGTGCGGTGAGGTCCTACCTTCACCCCTCGTCGAGCCCGAGGTAGCGCGTCTCGCCTCGCTGCCTGCGGAGGCGCGCGAGCGCGCGCTTCAGTGGTGCGTAGAGTCGGAAGAAGCGTTCGACGCGGCGTCGGTCCTTGGGGCTCAGCGGCGGCGTGCCGCAGACGAGCTTCGGATCCTCCGCGCCGGCGTCGATGAAGCGCACGATGGCGAGAACGCGTGCGTCGACCTGCGTGCCTCGGCGTCGTCCCTGCGGCTCACCGACGAGCAGGGCGTCGATCGGGTCGCCGTCTGCAGCACGCGTGTCCGGCAGCGAGCCGTAGTCGAAGGGGCAGGGTAGCGGCGAGATGAAGTCGACGCTTCCGTTGGCGCGTCGCTTCACGAGCGAGCCCTTGGGGATCTCCACGCGCACGCGCACGCTGTCGCCGATGCGAGCCAGCGCGCTCATGCGTAGGCCACGGCCGTCATCACCAAGCCCTCGCCTCGGGCGAAGCGGCCCTCGAGAGTGGCGCCCTCGGCGAACTCGCCGACCTCGCGCTGGAAGTGGGCGATGAAGATGGAAGCGTCGAGGTCGACCTCGACCCACATGGCGTCGAAGCCGAGGTAGGTCTGCGTCAACGCGTACTGACATTTGTAGGCGCACTCCTTGGCGCTGAAGACGAGCTTGCCGGCGAAGGCGCGATCCGCGCTCCGCAAGCGTGCCAGCATCGCCTCGTCCTCGGGCGTGAGCACGCGCTTGGCCACGCCCTCTGACAGCGGCGCCTCGCGCTCCACGTCGAGGCCGACGCCGCGGAAGAGCGACGTGCTCAGCGCCGCCGCCGCGACACGCCCGACGGTGTGCGTGATGCTGCCCGTGAAGCCCTCGGGCCACAGGGGCGCGCGCTGCTCGTCCTGAAGGATCGCGAAGCTCGCCGCGTGCTCGAAACCGGCTCCCTCGAGCGCTCGTCGTGCCAGCGTGCGACCCGAGGCGTACTCCATGCGCCGCTTGGCCACGGCGCGCGCGATCACGGGCTCTTCCGCCGGCAACAGCCGCGTCGCGACCGCGCGTGGCTCGTCCTCCTGCACCGCGATGCCCGCGGGCAGCAGCTTCGAGCTCAGTCGTCGTGCCTCGTCCACGGGCGCACTCTACATCGGAGGGGCGCGTTGGGCCGCCGCCCGCTCGCTGCTATGCTGAGGCATGGCTCCCTTGGCCAAGAAGCTCTGTACCTACGAGGATCTGCTCGCGTATCCCGAGGATGCGCGCGTGGAGCTGATCCACGGATCCGTCGTCACGGCGCCGGCGCCCTTGCCTCGGCACTCCAACGCGCAACGCTTCTTGAGCCGCGAAGTGGGCGGCCCTTTCCACGACGACGATGGCTTCGGCGGTCCCGGCGGCTGGTGGATCTTCCCCGAGGTCGACGTGCGCTTGAACCTGCACAATGTCGTGCGCCCCGACCTCGCCGGTTGGCGTCGTGAGCGGCTGGCCGATCCGGCGACGCTGCGTCCGATCGACGTGGTGCCGGACTGGATCTGCGAGATCCTCAGCCCAACGAGCGTCAGCCGGGATCGCGTCGACAAGCGCGCGCTCTACGCGGAGACGGGCGTGGCCTACTACTGGCTCGTGGATCCCGAGGCGCGCACGCTCGAGGCGCACACCCTAGAGGGTGACACGTGGCTGCTGAGCGGAAGCTACGACGAGAGCGCCAGCGCGCGCATCGCGCCCTTCGAAGAGGTGGAGTTGGCCATCGGGCGGCTCTTCTTGCCGCGCGTGGAGCAGCCTGCGGAGCCCGAGTCCGAGGCGACCTGAGCTCTGCCGCTCGCCGCGTATCGGGCCGTCGCTTCAGGCCGTGGCGCGCAGCGCACGCGAGGGCACGGGCGGAGGCCAGCCGCGCAGCTTGTCGGTCAGCGCCAGGCGCGCCTCGAGGGCGATCTTGGTGAAGCGCAGCCCGAGGCAGTAGCCGGGGTCGCCGGGGCGCCAGCCCTCGATCACGCGCGCCACCTCCGCCTCGGCGTCGAACCAGGCGTCGCTGCCGGGCGCTTGAAAGGAGACGATCACCTCGTCGCCCACCTTCGCGCCGTCGTCGGCGGCGATCATCATCCCGTGGGGTGAGAGGTCGAGGACGCGCTCGCCGAGCAGGCGAAACTCATCGGTCTCCACGGCTTGGCAGGAGGTGCGGACTGCGCGACGGAGGATGCGGCGGGTCGATTGCATGTAGGAGAGGCTCCAGGTCAGGTGGGTGGATGTAGGACATGAACTTACTCCGCGCACCGCTCAGGTAAAGAAAAGTGCAGGCCTCCGCTTTCTTGACCCTCAGACACATCGGGCCCGAGCATCGGGACATGCAGAAGCCTCAGAATACGGATCCGAACACGACCTGGCGCCTCGCGAGCTACGAGGAACCGCCGCCTCCGCAGGTCATCGTGCCCGAGCCTCCGCTCGAGCCGAGAGACCGGCGCGTGCGTCAGGCCTTGCGCCGCGGATAGCCGACTACTGCGTCGGTCCGTCGTCGCCAAAGCCCATCAGCTCGAAGGTCTGGTTGTTCTCCTGGCCGACGAAGCGGACCATGCCCGTGACCGGCACGCCGGGGTGGTAGAAGACGCGGGCGTGCTGTGTGACCCCGCCGTAGGAGGCGTCGCGCTCCTTCAGCGTGCAGCCGCGGAACATACCCGCGGGCACCTCCACGTCTTGCTTCTCACCGCCGGCCCAGTCGACCGCCATCAGCTCGAGGAAGTGCTGCAAGAGCGGCTGGTACTGCGTCAGCATGCGCTCGGGGATGGCATGCGTCTCACCGCGATCCTGCACGCTCAGAGATGTGATCTCGAACTGGTCGGCCGAGCTGCGGTCCCCGAACTTCACGGTCATGTGGAAGATCTTGCGGTGGCCTCGGCGCGCGTCTTCGATCTGAATGCGTGTGCTGTCGCCGTCCACGCCCACGATGCGGTAGTCCATGGTGGAGTGCGAGCCGTTACGCCACGTCAGGCCGTAGCGCACCCACTGTCCCGCGGCGAAGGGCGGCGGCGA
>JAADHO010000332.1 GCA_013151775.1 Deltaproteobacteria bacterium
CCTCGCGCCTGCTGACCTGGGAAGCCGGTGATTTCGTGCTCGCCAACGACCGCATCGCCGTGGTGATCGAGGACGCCGGCCCGTCGGACGGCTTCGACCCCTGGGGCGGAAAAGTCGTGGGCATGGCGCGCGTCGAGGGCGGTCGCATGGTCGAGCCCGCCGACTTCAACGAGCTGATCGCCGCCATCGGACGCTTCACGCTGGAGACGCGCTCGGTGACGGTGATGGAGGCGGGCGGCAGCTCCGGCGCACGCATTCGCGCCATCGGCAGACTGCGCGCCGTGCCGCTGATCGACGCGGCGGCCCGCGTACTCGCCCCAGGTGAGTTCTCGGATCTCGAGGTCGCCATCGACTACCGACTCGCCCCCGGCGCCGACTACGTCGACGTGAGCTACTCGGCCCGCAACCTGCGCACCTTCGACAGGCGCACGCCGCAGGTCTTCTTCTTGCTCCAGAGCTCACGCATGCCGCGCTTCGGTCCAGACGAAGGCTTCTTCCTCGCTCCCGACGCCTCGCTCCCATGGCTCGGCTTCGACGACGACGACGCCACGAGCTACGCCGTGGAGTTTCGGCCAGACCCGATCGGTTCACCCCTCGAGGTGAGCGGCGGCGCCATCTTCATCGGCAGACGCTTGCGCATGAACGCCTGCGCCGTGACCTCCTTGGACTACTACCGACTGCACGTGGGCGGCCCCGGCATGAGCGGGCTGCGCGCCTCCATCTGGCGCACGGAGGGCGTGAGCACACGACGTCTCGAGGGTGTCGTGCGCGACGCGGAGGGCGTGGCCGCCGAGGGCGTGCGCGTGCACGCGGAGAGCGCCGACGGAGCGCGCTACTTCACGCGCGATCTGACGGACGCCGAGGGGCGCTACGGCCTCGACGTACCCGCCGACGCCGACATACGCCTGCGCGCCTGGCGGCGGGGCGAGGGCGTCGTGGGCCCCGTGAGCGGACCCGACATCAGCCTGCCGGCCATGGGCACGATCGCGATCGTCGCCACCGACAGCTCGGGCACGCCCATCCCCGTGCGCGTTCAGACGCGACCCCTCGCGGGCGCGGACGGCGACGGCGAGCCCCCGGAGCGCTTCGGCGAGCTGAAGGGACCGCCCCATCGCATGTACAACGTCCACTCGGCGGATGGCCGCGCCACGCTGCGTGTGCCGCCCGGGACGCATCGCGTGATCGTGAGCCGGGGCTACGAGTACGAGATCTTCGACAACGACGTCGACGTCTCCGCCGGAGAACGCGTCGAGCTGAACGTCGCGCTCGAGCGCGTGGTCGACACCACGGACGTGATGTGCGCGGACTTCCATCTGCACACCAACCGCTCGCCCGACTCGCCGGACAGCCCCGAATTGAAGCTGCGTGGCGCCGCCGCCGAGGGTCTCGAGATCCCCTGCCGCTCCGACCACGACTGGATCACCGAGTGGGACTCCATCGCGCCCAGTCTGGGCTTGGGCGACTTCCTCTTCGGCGTGACCTCCCTCGAGATCACCTCGCCCATCATGGGCCACTTCGGGGTCGTTCCGGCGCGCGAAGAGGCACGTGTGAATCGCGGCGCCGTGCAGTGGTGGGATCGGGACGCGAGC
This sequence comes from Deltaproteobacteria bacterium, assembly GCA_013151775.1. Taxonomy (GTDB): domain Bacteria; phylum Myxococcota_A; class Polyangia; order Polyangiales; family Houyiibacteriaceae; genus JAADHO01. Next base: position 1,590 of record JAADHO010000332.1, read on the forward strand.
GAGATCTTCGACGAGGTCTACGCCATGTCGACCGATCCCGTGTTGGTGGTGAACCACCCGCGCTTCGACGGTCTCGGCTACTTCGGCTTCGCCGGCTACGACCCGCTGACAGGCTCCGTGGACAAGCCCGAACTCTGGGACGATCGCTTCCGCGTGATCGAGGTCTTCAACGAGTCGAGCTTCGATGGCTCCACTGAGGTGGTGCAGGACTGGTTCTCCTTCCTGAACCGAGGCGTGCACATGTTCGCCGTGGGCTCCTCCGACTCTCACATCATCGTGGGCAAGGATTGGGAGGTGGGCTATCCGCGCACCTGCCTGCGCCTCGGCGTAGACGACGCCGCGGCCCTGCGCGCGGGCGGAGGCGAGACGCTGGTGCGTGACACCACGCGCGCGGGCGCCTTCGTCGTGAGCGGAGGCATCTACGTCGACGCCGTGGCCCGTGGAGGCGTGCGGCCTGGCGGCGAGCTGACTGGCGTCGGGGCGCGCGAGTCGATCGACGTGCGCGTGCAGGCGGCCTCGTGGATCGACGTGGACGCGCTCGAGATCTGGGTCGATGGCGTGCTCGCCGAGACGATCCCAATCGCCGCCTCGACCGACGTGGTGCGCTTCGAGCAGAGCCTCGAGGTCACGCCCGGACGCTGGGTCGTCTTCCACGCCAAGGGCGACTCCCCGCTCGATCCCGTGCAGCAAGGCCAGACGCCCTTCGGCGTGACCATGCCGATCTTCATGACGCCCTAGGCGAGCCCGTGGACTATGCTCGCTGGGTATGGCGGGCAAGCACGAGGACACTCCGAGAGCGCACCCCTGCTTGCTGTGGGCCGCGCTTCTATGTGGCCTCTTGGCGCCCCTCCACGCGCACGCGCAGGCGCGTGTCTCCCTGAGCTGGGATGCGGCGAACGTACCCGGCTGTCTCTCGGCCCAGGAGCTGAGGGCGGCCGTGGAGACGCGGCTGCGCAGGCAGGTCTTCACCGAAGAGCAAGGGAGCTTTCGCCTCGCGGGGCGAATCGAGGACCGCGAAGGAGACGTGGTGGCGACGCTCGATCTGCGCGATCCACAGGGCGCGTCCCTAGGCAGGCGGGTGCTCAGCGCCCATGGACCCTGCGCGTCCTTGTCCGACAGCCTGGCGCTGGTCGTGTCGCTCTTGGTGGAACAGAACCGGCAGCGCATCGTGCTCTACGTGCCGCCGCCGGCGCCCACACCAGCGCGGGCGCGGGTGGCGGCGCCCGCTGCACACGCACGCGAGCACCGAAGTGAAGGCGGGGGTGTGCGCTTCAGCTACGCCTTGGGCGCGAGCGTGCGCGGGGTCGACGCGCCCTGGCCGACCTATGGCGCGCTGCAGCTGCTGCGCCTGGGCTGGGCCAGGCTCCCGCTCGACTTCGCGCTAGAGGGCTCCGTGACCTGGCCGCAGCGAGTCCGCTCCGGCGACGCCGCGGCGGACGTGTGGGGCTTTCGCGTGGGCGGCGGCGTATGTCCGCGATTCGCCCGGGGATGGCTCCGGCCCCTGACCTGTCTCACCTTCCTCGCGGGTCGCCAATATGCCGAAGGCCGCGGTCTCGACCTCGAGCGCTCGGGCAGCGCGACCACCGCGACTCTAGTGCTGCGAGCGGGGCTGGAGGCGCGCGTCTGGGGCGCGCTCGAGCTCGGATTCGCCCTGCGCGGCGAGCTCGCCCTGCTGCGAGCGAACCTCGTCACAGGAAGCGCGGGGGCCGAGCAGGTGCTCTTCGACGGGGCGCCCGTGGGACTCGGCGCCGACCTCTGGTTGTCGATCGCCCTGGGATCGCGGTGAGAACAATTGCCTCGAGCGCACATCACTTCATGTGGGACCTCAAACCAGCGCACTTTGGCTCACTCTTCCAGCGGCGAGCGCTGTGACGCCGCTGAGGAGCACAGCGCCTTCGCGGGCAAAAGACGGGAGCGACGCACGGACCATGACCTTTGGGGATCTCTTCGAAGCCCACGCCGCCTTCGTCTTCCGCTGCGTGCGACATCTGGGCGCGCGTGAGGCGGACGTCCCCGACTGCGCCCAGGAGGTCTTCCTGGTGGCGCATCAGAAGCGCGAGCAGCTGCGGGAGAGCGCCGGAGCCAGGAGCTGGCTCTACCGCATCTGCTTCCACGTGGTGCGCAACCACCAACGCCTGGCCCATGTGCGACGCGAGCGACCCTCGGAGGCGCCCGCCGCGCGCCTGCGGAACCCGACGCCCGCAGACCCGGTGGAGCGGCGAGAGACCCGCTCGCGCCTCGAGAGCGTGCTGATGGCCTTGGACGCGGACAAGCGCGCCGTGCTGGTGGCCCACGCCATCGAGGAGATGAGCATGCGCGAGATCGCCGAGGCGCTGCAGATCCCACAGAAGACGGCCTACTCCAGGCTCTACGCGGCGCGCCGGAGCGCGCGAGCCATCTGGGAAGAGTCGGACGCACGCGATCCGAAGCAAGGAGGCGCGCGATGAGCGAGGGACCGAACCCGCTGCCCGATGAGCTCGAGCAGGCCTTCGCGGAGGCACGACGAGCGCAGCCCTCGGCGGCGCAGTTGGAGCAGCTCCGGGGCGCCTTGGGGCCGACGCTGGACGCGCCCATGACGGGGCCGCGAGCCACCAAGATCGCGAGCGCCAGGGCCCTTGGCGTCAAGCTCGGCCTCGGCGGGCTGCTCGTGCTGCTGCTCGGCCTCGGGCTCCATTGGTCAACGCCAGCGGCGACGCCAAGCGCGTGGTCTGCGCCGACGCGAGCGGACGCGCGCGCTGAAGCGGGTAGCGCGGCCGGAAGCGAGCTGCGAACGCCAGCGCCGACGCCGGCCAATGCGCCGATCCGAGACGTCCCGCCGCCGACCACGCCAGCCTCCCGAGCGCCCGCACGCG
>JAADHO010000330.1 GCA_013151775.1 Deltaproteobacteria bacterium
ACCTCCTCGACGACCCGGGCCCGGAGGCGCAGCGACGGCGAGCGGGGCTGCTCGGGGTGCTCTGCCTCGCCGGCCGCGTCGCCCCATGCGAAGACGCCGTCGACATACTCTCCAGCCAGGGCCAGGCCGCAGACGCCGACGCCGCGCCCCTGGCAAGCCACGGCTGCGGGCTCGGCGGCTTGCACTCGTGCGTGCTCGCGGGAGACCTCGCCAGCGCCGGTCGCGGCATGGACCGGGATCGCAGCCTGGCCGTCTCCTCCTACGCGCGCGCCTGCACAGGAGACGCAAGATCCGGCTGCGAAGGCCTGCGCGAGCTGTGCCGCCAAGGCTACCTCAGCGGCTGTGAGACGCTGCTGCGTTCTCGGGACGACGCCTCCCGGCCCGAGCCCACGTCCGGCTCTCCCGAAGCGAGCGCCGGGGAGCCGACACGATGACGCGACGCGCTCTGAGCCTCGCTCTGCTCACGCTGATCGGCCTGCTGACGAGCGCCGGGCTCCCCGCGCCTTCGCGCGCGCAGGGCGTACTCGACGAGGTCGCGGGGGCGCGCCGTCTCGGGGAGGACGAGCGCGCGCTGACGCTGCTCGACCACCCCATCGCGCAGGTCTCGGAGCCTCGACGCGCGGCCGAGCGAGGCCTCGCCTACCAGGGCGCGGGCCTGTATGTGGACGCCGAGCGCGCGCTGGTCCGGGCCCTGGCGACCACGGCCGATCCCTGGGTCACGGCGCATCGCGCGGGGCTCGACCTCGCCCTGCAGCTCACGCGCGAACGCCTGGGCTGGCTGATCGTCGCCTGCGACGCTCCCGGCACCCGCGCGTCCTTCGTCGATGGACCGACCGAGAGCTTCCCCTGCGGTCTGGCGCAGCGCGTGATCGCCGGCGCGCAGCGGATCGAGACGCGAGCGCCCAACCGCCGCAGCGCGCGCGCCGTGGTGCAGGTCGGCCCCGGCGGACGCGAGCGCTATTCCGTACAGCTCAGCCCCTTCGAGTGCGCCAGCGAGGGCATGCTGCACACGGGCGGCGATCATGGCCGCTGCTGCTGGCCTGGCCAGGGTCTCGACGACGCGGGCGCCTGCGAGGGCACACCGAGCTGCCCGCCCAACACGCGCGCGGAGCAGCTGAGCTGCATCCCCACACAGCGCACGGGGCGCGGCCTCGCCCGCCTCGAGGTCGGCGCCTTCGCGGGCGTCGCGAGCTTCATCTCCGCCGACACTGGCCTGTTCCGCAGCGGCGTGGACTCGAGCGGCTCCTCGACCCAATTGGGAGGTCGCCTCGAGCTGCGCATCGGCGCGCGCCTCTACGGCCCGCTGTCCGCAGCGGTGATCGTCGGCGGCTCCCGACAAGACGTGAACCAGTGGATCGATTGCGGCGGGGCCAGCGGCTGCGTGGACACAGGCCCCACCGCCTACGGGGTCGACGTGGGCCTGATGCTGCAACTCCACACCAACCCGAGGCGACACCTCGGCGCCTTCGATCTGCACGTCGGCGCGGGCGTGCGACCCTTCGCCCAGGTCTCCTTCGACTCCCCGAGCGCCGCCACCAGCAAGCTCACGGCCACGGTGATCCCCGCGGAGCTCGGCCTCTCCTTCTTCCTCGGCTCCGCCCTCTCCATCGACCTACTCGGCCAAGGCGAGCTGTGGCTCCCCCGCGAATACTGCGGCACGGGCGCCGACGGCACGCGCAGCTGTCTCGGCAGCTCGGAGCTCACATACGAATTCGGCTGGTCCGCCCTGCTCGGCCTCAGCCTGCACCTCGGCGGCTGAGCCAACCGACCTTCGCCCCGCGCGCGGCCATGGCCGATCAGCCCTCGCCTGAGTAGGCTCAGGCCAACCCGGAGGAAGCCTTGCTCAGTCATCTCAAAGCCCGCCCCACCGCCAAGACCATTCCGCTCCTGCCCATTCGGAGACGCGAGCTCAAGGCCAGCCTGGCCAAGCTGAGCAAGAGCGCCCAGCGCTGGGCGAAGGAGCACTCCTTCGGCGCGAGTCCGGGACACGTGCTCGCCCTTCCGAGCCGCGACGGCGGCGTCTCTCGGGTGCTCGTCGGACTCGGAGAGGACTGCTTCGCGTGGTCACGGGTGGCGCTGCAATTGCCCGCGGGTCGCTACCGCATCGAGGGCGCCCTCGACGCTGCGCATGCGGACGACGCGGCCCTCGGCTGGGCCCTCGCCTGCTATCGCTTCACCCGCTACAAGAAGGCCAAGAGGCGCCTGCCGGATCTGGTGTGGCCCGAGGGCGCAGACCGTAGACGCGTCTCGCGCTTGGCCACGGGCATCGGCCTGGCGCGCGATCTGATCAGCACGCCCGCGGGCGACATGGGGCCCACGGAGCTGGCCGAAGCCGCGCGCAGTCTGGCCGAGCGGCACGGCGCGGAATTTCGCGTGGTCGTTGGCGACGCCCTGCTCGAAGAGGGCTACCCCATGATCCACGCCGTCGGCCGCGCCTCGGACGACGAGCCCCGGCTGGTCGATCTCGTGTGGGGAGATCCGAGCCACCCCAAACTGGCCTTGGTCGGCAAGGGCGTGTGCTTCGATTCGGGCGGACTCGATCTAAAACCCGCCTCGGGCATGAAGCTGATGAAGAAGGATATGGGCGGTGCGGCCACGCTGCTGGGACTCGCCCACGCCATCATGGACGCCAAGCTGCCCGTCTACCTGCGGCTGCTGGTGCCCGCCGTGGAGAACTCTGTCTCGGGCGCCGCCATGCGACCGCTGGACGTACTGCCCTCACGCAAGGGCCTGAGCGTCGAGGTCGGAAACACGGACGCCGAAGGACGCCTGGTGCTCGCAGACGCCCTCACCGAGGCCGCCTCACACGACCCGGCGCTGATCATCGACATGGCCACCCTCACGGGCGCCGCGCGCGTCGCCCTGGGCGCTGAGCTGCCCGTGCTCTTCAGCAGCGACGACGAGGTCGCAGAGGCGCTGCTCGAGGCGGGCACGGACGCGGGCGATCCCCTGTGGCGGCTGCCCCTCTTCCAGCCCTATCGCCGACACCTCGACTCGCGCGTCGCGGACCTCTCCAACGTCTCCACCACGCGCTACGGCGGCGCCATCACCGCCGCGCTCTTCCTGCGCGAGTTCGTGGGCGACAAGACGCCGTGGGTGCACATCGACACCATGGCCTACAACTTGGAGAACCGCGCCGGTCGACCCGTCGGCGGCGAGGCCTTCGCCCTGCGCGCTCTCTACACGTACCTCGAGCGCCGCTTCGACTCGAGCGAGTAGCGCCGCTCCGTCGTCTCAGTCCTCGTGGGTCGACGCCCAGTAGCTGATCAGCTCCGTGTCGTCGACGATGCGCGAGTGGTAGTGGCCCCAGATGTCGCTGACCATCACGGCCGTACCGGCGGAGAGCTTGGGCGTGAGATAGAGCGCGAAGTAGGCGGCGTCGCTGCCATCCTCCACTTCACCCATGCGCGGCAGTAGCTTGTTGGAGACCGGGCAGAAGAGCTCGCAGCGCGTGCCATCGGGGATGTTCGTGAAGCCCTCCTTGCGCCGATCGCCGTGGATCGGGCTGAGGTGCACGTGACCCTCCTTGCCTTCGGCGCGCACGCCGAGGGTGACGGCCGGGTGACCGTCGAAGGTGACGTCGGAGATGCCCACGAGGTTGTCCCCGTCAGGCCCGAAGACCTGCGTCACGACGATGATCGCGCCCGTGTCCGCCTCCGTCACGTCGAGGTTGGGCGGCGGGTGATCCGAGTGACGTCCCGTGACCTCGAGGTGCTCCCTATCGACATGATCCTTCGGCATCGGCACTCCTGTTCAGACTGAGCCTCGCGAGAACCACCTCGGGCGTCAAGAGAATGCGCGTGACCTCGGAGATTCGAGGCCGTCGAGCTCTCGTGAGGCGGAGACGTGACCGTGCGTTCTCGCCTGACCGTGAAGCGCGGTGCACGTCTGCCCGAGGGCGTGGAGAGGCTGGCGTTTTCTCCCATGGCACGAATGCTGCTGTGGCGAGAGCGACTCCCGAGGACCTCCCATGCGCACGGATCCCGCCACCGGCCTACTCCCGCTCTTCGCCCTGCTCGCCATGGGCCTGACCGGCTGCGCCCATGCTAGCTTCTCGAGCTATCGCTGCGACTGGCTTCCCGAATCGGGCGCCGAACCCACCGCCCCGGCGACCCGGCCCGCCCTTGCGCCCATCAACCCCGACTTCGCCCGGCTGCGGCCTTTCCGCAGCTACGTGCAGATCCTCGACGTGGGTCCCTACGAAGAGCACTTCAGCGTCTGGTACTCCTGCATCGAGCCCAACGTGCGCGAGTTCACGGCGCGACGCGGCAACGGCGACCGGATCGTGGTCGTCCCGGGGAACGGCGCCTGGGGCGGGCTCGCGGTGCGCGACTCGGAGCCCGCGCCCATCCCGCGACGCGTGCGCGAGCTGGCGAACGCGGTACTCGCCGAGGTGCGGCGCCACGTGCCCGACGCGCGGAATCTGCGCATCGCCTACGGG
>JAADHO010000181.1 GCA_013151775.1 Deltaproteobacteria bacterium
CCACAGGCTGAACTCCAGAGTGCGTGCGGGGCGGCCTAGCTCCACGCGCTGCGGCAGCGCGAGCGCCGACTCGCTCGCCCACAGATCCGTCGCTGATGCCCAGGGGAGCTGCCGGTTCGCCTCGGGTTGCGCCCGCACGGTCGCCGCGCACAGGGCAAAGAGACCGAAGGCCGTTGCCCAGAGACCCGACCGGAGCGCTCGGGTTCGCTCTGTCGTGTTCAGGGTCATGGTTCCAGCGCCTTTCGCAGGGCGTCCCCCACCAGCTCCTCGAGCGCGCCCGCCTCGAGGCGCAGGACGCGGTCGGCCCGGGCGATGGTTTCGCGACGGTGGCTCGCGATCAACAGACCATGTCCCTCGGCCAGGGCGTCGATGGTGCGCCCGAGGAGGGCTTCGGTTTCAGCGTCGAGGGCGGCTGTGGGCTCGTCGAGGATCAAGAGTGGGGCGCCAGAGTAGAGGGCGCGGGCGATGCAGAGACGCTGCCGCTCGCCCGCGGAGAGCTCGAGGCCGTCGGCGCTGAGGAGGCTGTCATACCCCGCATCGAGCTTGCGAATGAAGCCGTCTGCGCCGGCCTCGCGCGCGGCCTCGGCGACTCGCTGGGCGTCTGGCTGTGGGTCCGCTAGAGCGATGTTGGCCGTCACGCTGCCGCGAAAGAGCGCCGGCTCTTGCCCCACGTAGCCGACGCTGGCGGGCAGGTCCTCGGCGCGCACGTCGGAGAGGTCCAGTCCATCGATCCGCACTCGGCCCGAGGTCGGCGCGAGCAGGCCTGCAGCGATGCGCAGGAGCGTGGATTTCCCAGCCCCGGACTCTCCCACCAAGGCCACGGACTCGCCCGCTGCGATCTCCAGGCTGACCCCGTCGAGGACGGATGCGCGGACCGCCGAGGTCGACCCCGGCGGCCAGGCGAAGCGCACGTCCTCGAGGCGCAGGCTGCGCTGCATGACCGGCAGGGGCCGATCGCCCTGGGCCACGCTCGATAGGGGCATGCGCTCGAGCTCGTCGATCCGGTCCAGCGAGGCCAGACCCGCGCTGAGGGCGTGGGCTGTCTGGCTCAGGCCGCGCACGGGTCGGTAGAGCAGCAACAGGGCCGCCACCAGGGAGATCCAGGTCTGGGGCTCGACGTCGCGGTCGACGAGCGCGGCGGCGATCAGCGCGAGGGCCGCCGCCACCGCCCCGGCCAGCTGGGTCGTGGGCCCGACCAAGGCCATCAGCCGCCCCGAGCGCAGGGCCGCCGCGTGGGCTCGGGTGCTGTCTCGCAAGAAGGCCGCCTCCCGCTGCTCCAGGGCGCCCGCGCTGCGGATCGCGCCGACGTGGCCTGCGTCTTCGCCTGCGCGGGCCGCCAACTCGGCCTGCGTCGTCAGGTTATGGTGTTGAGCCTCACGGGCCAGGCGCGAGAGTCGGGCGGTGGAGGCCGCCACCAGGGGCAGCATCACCAGCCCGGTGGTGGCCAGTAGAGGATCCAGTCGCAGGGCCAAGATGGCGAGCCCAGTGGCCACCGCGACATTGTTGACGCTGCCCGCGACACCCAAGGAGAGGACGAGGCGGACGGCCTGCACTTCGTAGGCGATACGCGCCCCGAGCTCGACGGCAGAGCCCGGAGCGGGGCTGGCGAGATCGCGTCGAAGCACGCGTTCGTGCAATCGGCGCCGCAGGTCGGCCAGGATGTCCTCCTCGATGCGCAGCATGCGCACGCTGCCGGCGTAGCTGGCGAGGGCGCGCAGCAGGCCCACGCCGAGCAGCCCGACGGCCAGGGCCAAGATGGCCGCGTGGGGGCTGCCGTGCAGCGCGTCCAGGAGATCGGATGTGGCTGAAAAGGGCTGGAATATCAGCTGAATAGCGGGTCCGGCGGCCCAGGCGAAGAAGGCGGTGCAGGCGGCGCCCACGGCCGCCATGGCGAGCACGAAGAGCGCCCCCCCGAGGTGCGGTCGAAGCAGGGCCAGGGCGCGCCTCGAGGCGGACCTTGGCGGGCCCGTCGGCGCAGCCCCGGAGGCCTGCGAATCCTTCAGTCTCGAAACAGCCCTGTTCAAGTCCGAAATCGTACCCATATTGAGCGGGATGTCTCCCAAGCCCTCTCGCTCGACTCCACCCCGGCGGCGCCGAGGTCGCGGACGCTCCGCAGATGGCGAGGGTGAAGCTTCCCCGGTCGGCACGGCATGTGCAAGCCCCGAGCAGGCAAGTCGACCGGGCGCGCCCTCCGGGACAAACGTCGACCCTGAGGGAATAGAAACCCGCCCCTCAGCCGTTGAAGAGACGGCCGTTGAAGAAGACGGGGCCTCCCCCAAGAGAAGGCTGAAGAAGATGGCAAAGCAAGCAGCAGCACAGCGCCAACTCCCCTCGCAGGGCGAGGACGCACGGGACGGACAGCCTCAGCTGCCCAAGCTCGAGGTCAACGCCTCTGAGCCGAGCCCGCTGCAGCTCGAGAAGGCCAAGAAGGAAGCCGAGAAGGCCCTGAAGGACCTCGAGCGTCAGGGCGGTGGAGACTCCACCCTCTCGCGTTACTTCCGCGAGATGGCGTGCCATCGCGTGCTGACCCCGGCCGAAGAGGTCGAGGCCGCGCAGAAGGTCGAGCGCCTCGAGATCGGCTTCTGGGAGGCGCTCTTCGCCTATCCCGCCTGCTTCGAGACGGTGGCCTCGGTGATCGAGGCCTTCGCCGAGGAGACGCCGGAGGATCTCGCCGCTCTGCGCAAGCTCGCCAAGAGCGCGCGCCGCGGCAAGCTCGGCACGCGTCAAGAGGTGCGCTGGAACGACACCGCCAAGGCCCTCGCCACGCATATGCGCAGCATCGACGGCGATCGCATCTATGTGCAGCAGTCCTACAAGGCCGTGCATCGCCTCGCGGGCGAGTTCGCCGAGGAGCGCGACATGGTGGGCGACGAGGTGCGCATCACCTCGGCCTTCCGCAAGTACCTGCAGGGCGTCGAGCGGGCGCAGCGGGCGCAGCAGCGCGCGAAGAACCGCTTCGTGGCCGCGAACTTGCGCCTCGTCGTGTCCATCGCGCGTCGCTACAACCGCGGCCGTCTGCCCCTGATCGACCTGATTCAGGAGGGCAACATCGGCCTGATGAAGGCAGTGGAGCGCTTCGACCACAACCGTGGTTACCGCTTCAGCACCTACGCCTCGTGGTGGATTCGCCACGCCATCAGCCGCGCCCTGGCGGACAAGGGCCGGGCCGTGCGCATCCCCGTGCACATGCTCGACACCTACAACCGCGTCGCCCGCGCCACGCAGGCCATCGCGACCCGCACGGGCAAGCAGCCCACGCCGGAGCAGCTCGAGAAGGAGACGGGCATCGCCGCCGACAAGCTCGAGAAGATCAAGGGCTACTGGGCCGAGACTCCCTTCTCCCTCGATCGCCCCGTCAACGACGAGGACGGCCGGAAGTTCATCGACTTCCTCGAGCAGGAGGACGTGCCGACCCCCTACGAGCAGCTCGTGAGCCGCAAGTGGTGCGACGAGGTGCAGCGTCTGCTCGACACCTTGACGCCCATGGAGGCGCGCATCCTGCGCTGGCGCTTCGGTCTCGACAACGAGGACGAGCTCACGCTCAAGGAGATCGGCGACAAGTACAACCTCTCCCGCGAGCGCATCCGTCAGCTCCAGGAGCAGGCCCTCGGCAAGATCCGGCGTCAGATCCGTCAGTAGTCTGGCGTCGAGCCCCCTCTCGGGGACGCAGCGAAGAGGCCCGGGCGGGACATCCCCTCCGGGCCTCGACGCGTCCGCTACACAGAATAAAGCGCGCCTCGGCTGGCGCTTCGTGGGCGGCCTCGATAGCGTGAGCCCATGTCTCGATTTGCAACCCTCATGGCCCTCAGCGTGGGGCTCATCCTGCTGCCGAGTGGGCCCCTCGCGGCCCAAGGGGGGACGGCTACAGACGAGGTCTTGGCGGGGCGATTGGCGGACATCGTGCGCGCGGCGGAGCTCGGAGATCGCGTCGGTGTGCGCGTGCAGCGAGTAATGAGTGAACAGCCATTGTTCAATCACCGCGGTGAGTTACGCCTGAATCCTGCGTCGAACATGAAGCTCTTGACGGCCGCCACGGCCCTCTTCGAGTTGGGGCCCGACTTCCGCATGCGCACCGCCGTCTACGGCCACATCGAGGACGGTCGCATGGCCAACCTGGTGATCCGCGGTCAGGGGGATCCGACTCTGCGCATGAGCGACCTGGTCGATCTGGCCGAGGACCTGGCCGACCGTGGCGTGCGCGCCGTGGATCACGTGCGGGTCGACGGCAGCTACTTCGACGATCAACTCTTGCCCCCGGCCTACGATCAGCAGCCGGGGGAGATGGCCGCCTTCCGCGCCGCCGTGGGCGCGCTGGCCGTGGACCGCGCGAGCTTCGTGCTGCGCGTGCTGCCGGGCTCGGCTCCAGGGCAGCCTGCGCAGGTCCGGCTCGCGGGCGCCGGCTACTTCGACCTGCGCGGCGGCGTCACCACC
>JAADHO010000036.1 GCA_013151775.1 Deltaproteobacteria bacterium
AGCTTGGGAGAGGGGGCCCTGCTGCGGCCGCCCGCAGTGGGGGAGAGGGGCGACGAGCCCCTCTCAAATCAATAGCAGCCGCCGAGGCAGGTGCGGTAGTCCGCCTCACAGGCGCCGATGCAGCCTCGCCCCTCTTGGTCGCAGCGACGGACGCATGCGCCCCAGCGCGGGACGCAGAAGGAGCTACAGGCGGTCGTGCCGCCCGTCGGAGGCGCCATGGTGCGGTCTTCGTGGGGCGCCGTGGCAGCTCCTGCGTCTGCGCTCTGGGCGCTCGCCCCAGCGTCTCCGGCGCTTGGCCCGGCCTGTGTCTCCTGGCCGTGTGTCTCTACGCTGAGCGCGAGGTAGCTCGCCGCGTAGGTTTCGTCCACTGCGGGGCCTAGCCCCGGCAGGGGCGGCAGGCTCTCTCCGCGGGCCAGCGCGTCACAGCGGGTCTCCGCGTAGCGCACGCGCTCGGGCGGCTGGTCTTCCGCGTAGTGCGCCAGCCAGCCCGTCCAGCAGGCCTGGCGTTGGTCCAGCGTGGCGCGCGGATCCGCGTCGGTCGCGTGGCAGCGTTCGAAGAACGTGGCGCTCTGATGCTCCATACGTAGACTAGGTCCACAGCCGAGGAGCAGTACGATGAGCGACGCGGAGAAGGGCCGAAGCATTCCTTCGAAGGGTAACACCGCCGTCTGGGGCTCGGTAGGGGACCTGCTCGGGGTGGCCCGCTTCGACGCGGGTGACCTTGGCTGGCTGGAGCTGGGCTGGACGGCCAAAGGCCTCGCGCGGCTGCACTTCTCTCCGGACGACTCGAGCTTCCCTCACGGCGTGTCCGAAGAGCCGCTCCCCGCGCCCATCGCGGACGCCCTCGGGCGCTACCTCGAGCGCGACCCCCACGCCTTCGACGGGCTCGCCCTCGATCTCGAGGGCACGGACTTTCAGCGCCGCGTGTGGGCGGCTCTTCAGCGCGTGCCCTTCGGCCACGTGCGCAGCTATGGCGGCATCGCCATCGACGTGGACTCGCCTCGCGCCATGCGCGCTGTCGGCATGGCCAATGGCCAGAACCCCGTCGCCATCGTTGTGCCCTGTCACCGGATCGTGGAGGCCAAGGGGCGCCTCGGCGGCTACACGGGCGGCGTGGAGCACAAGGTCGCGCTCCTGCGACACGAGGGAGTACGCGTCGAGGGGGATCGCGTGCGCCCCGGCCAGCTCACGCTCTTCTGAGGAGTGACGCTCGAGACAGGGCGCTCGCCTCGTCAGCCGAGGCCTTCGAGGGCGGCGCGGACGCGCTCGACGCGGGCGCTGAAGTCGGATCTGCGCTCGTGCTCCTGCGCCACGACGGCTTCCGGCGCGCGGGCGACGAAGCTCTCGTTGGCGAGCTTCTTCTCCACCGTCGCCAGATCCTTCTCGATCTTCTTCAGCTCGCGCGTGAGGCGGCTGCGCTCTTTCTCCACGTCGACCACACCGGGCACGGCGGCACGCAGGCCGGGCACGATGAAGAGGGCGGCGTCTTCGAAGTGAGCAGCGGGATCGTCGAAGAGGGATCCGTCCTCTTCGCGCTTCAGGCTCGACTGCGTCAGGGCCTCCACCAACTTCTGCTCCGCCAAGAGCACCTCGGCGGTGGCCGCTTGGTCGGCGTGCCAGTGGATCTCGATCGGACGCGAGCGAGGCAGGTCGTGCTCGGCGCGCAGAGTGCGGGCGGCCTTCACGAAGTCGCTGACGACACGGAAGCTCGCCTCCGCCTCGGTGTCGAGGCGGCCGTCCTTGGCCGCTGTGGGGTAGGGAGCGAGCACGATGGTCGAGAAATCTCCCTCGACCTCGTAGGCCTTCGGCACGTGCTGCCAGAGCTCCTCCGTGATGAAGGGCATCATCGGGTGCAGCGCACGGAGCGTGGCGTCGAGCACGTGGACCAGGGTGGCGCGCGTCTCCGCGACCAAGGCCGCGTCGTCTCCCTCGAGCAGGGGCTTGCTCAGCTCGAGATACCAGTCGCAGAGCTCGTCCCAGACGAAGTGGTAGAGGGCCTGCGAGGCGTCGTCGAGGCGGTAGCTGCCTAGCCCCGTCTCCGCTGCCTCGAGGGCCACGGCCATGCGCGAGAGGATCCAGCGATTTGCCAGCGCCGTCGCCGCCGGGGCTTCGCCCGTCGCCCGCGCCTCTTCGCCGTCGAGCTTCATCAGGCTGAAGCGCGCAGCGTTCCAGAGCTTGTTCGAAAAATTGCGATAGCCCTCGATGCGTTTGATCGAGAGCGCGATGCGCTTGGACTGGGGCGAGTAGCTCAGGAGGGTCATCCGGAGGGCGTCGGCGCCGTAGGACATGAAGCCGTCGGGGTAGGTCTTCTTCAGGTAGCGCACGCCCGACTTGGCTGCGCCGGCCTTCTCCGCCTTGGCGATCAACGCCTCGCCGGTGGAGCCGTCGATCACGTCGAGGGGATCGATCACGTTGCCCTTCACCTTGCTCATCTTCTCGCCGCGCTCGTCCGTGACGAGGCCCGCGAGCAGCACGCGCTTGAAGGGCACCTCGTCCATGAAGTGCAGGCCCATCATCACCATGCGCGCGACCCAGAAGAAGAGGATGTCGTAGCCTGTCTCCATGTCCTGGGTGGGGTAGAAGCGCTCGAGATCTCGGGTCTTGTCCGGCCATCCCAGAGTCGAAAAGGGCCACAGGGCGGAGCTGAACCAGGTGTCGAGCACGTCCTCGTCTTGGCGCAGCTTCGTGCCGCCGCAGCCCTTGCAGGCGGCGGGCGTCTCGCGCGCCACGGTGACCTCTTCGCAGTCGGCGCAGTACCAGGCCGGGATGGCGTGGCCCCACCAGAGCTGCCGCGAGATGCACCAATCTTGGATGTTGCGTAGCCAGTGGAAGTAGGTCTTGTTCCACTCTTCGGGCAGGATCTGGATCTCGCCGCTCTCCACCACCTCGATGGCGGGCTTGGCCAGGGGCTCCATCTTCACGAACCACTGCGTCGAGATCATCGGCTCGACCACGGTGCCCGAGCGCTGCGAGCGCGGCAGGGTCATGGTGTGCTTCTTCGTGCCGCGGGCGAAACCGAGCTCTTCGAGCTTCTGCTTCACGGCCTTGCGCGCGTCGAAGCGATCCATGCCGGCGAAGGGGCCGCCCTCGGCGTTGAGCGTGCCGTCGAGCTCGAGGATGTTGATCTCCTCGAGGCCGTGGCGCTTGCCCGTGGCGAAGTCGTTGGGGTCGTGCGCCGGCGTCACCTTCACGGCGCCCGTGCCGAACTCGGGATCCACCAGCTCCGCGTCCGTGATGATGGGCACGAGCCGGTCGACGAAGGGGTGACGCAGCTTCTTGCCGTGCAGATGCGCGTAGCGCGCGTCGTCCGGGTGCACCGCCACGGCCGTGTCGCCGAGCATGGTCTCGGGTCGCGTGGTGGAGACGACGAGCTCGCCGTCCCCGTCTTCGAGGGCGTAGGCGAAGTCGAACATCTCGCCTTCGACGCCCTCCTCCTGCTCCACCTCGAGGTCGCTGAGCACGGTCTGCGTCGCGACGTCCCAGTTCACCAGGCGCGAGCCGCGGTAGATCAAGCCCTCTTCGTAGAGGCGCACGAAGGCCTCGCGCACGGCGCGGGCCAGCATCTCGTCCATGGTGAAGCGCTCGCGGGTCCAGTCACAGGAGGCGCCCATACGGCGCAGCTGCGCGAGGATGCGTCCGCCGGACTCCTCCTTCCACTGCCACACGCGTTCGATGAACACTTCGCGGCCGAGATCGTGCCGCGTCGTGCCTTCACGGGCGAGCATGCGCTCCACCACGACTTGCGTGGCGATCCCCGCGTGGTCCGTGCCGGGCAGCCAGAGGGTGTCCTTGCCGTGCATGCGCTGATGCCGGATCAGCACGTCCTCGAAGGTCGTGCGGCAGGCGTGCCCCATGTGGAGCGAGCCCGTGACGTTGGGCGGCGGGATGGCGATGGTGTAGGTCTCGCGCTCCGCCTCGCCGCGCAGGTCCGTGTCGCCGTGGCTGGCCTCGAAGACGCCGGCCTCTTCCCAGCGGGCGTACCACTTGGCCTCGACCTCGTGGCTCTCGTAGGCCTTGGAGCTCGAAAGGAAGTTGCTCGCCTGTGCTTGCTGCTCGTCGCTCATGCCAGTCTCCGTCGTGGCCGTGGAAGCTGACGCGTGCGGCGCTCGCTGACAAGCGAGATCGATCAGAAGCTTGGGATTCCTCGCCGGCTACTCGGCCGTGAGCCGGCGGATCTCCTCGCGGATGATCGCCTCGGCGATCTCCGGGACGACCTCCCAGACGACCTGCTCGACGACCTCCTTGGAGAGGGCGAGGATGGCCTGAAGCTGCGCGCCCTCGAGGCCGAGGCCCTCGAGCTTCGCGGCGAGGGGGCTAGCGGCGGAGGTGGCGGAGGCCACGGCGGCCGGTGCTGGGCGTGGAGCCGGCTTGGCCTGAGGAGCGACGGCGGGTCTGGGCTCTGGGCGCGCGGCGGGCTTGGCCT
>JAADHO010000254.1 GCA_013151775.1 Deltaproteobacteria bacterium
TGGCCCTGCGATTCGGTGGCCTCAGCCCGCAGGAGACCAACGGATGCAGCCAGAAGCGCCGCTCCACGGCGTTGCAGGTGACGAACCAGAGTACGTCGTCGCGCTCCACACGGAGCGGACGGCAGCGGCGTATGCGACGAGTAGCCATACCCGCTTCTCGGACCGAAGCCGCGCGAGTTGCGTGTCCTCGGCGCTCTCAACCAGCAAGTTCCCCCTTCACACGTTCGGGCGTCAGCTCCTCCGGCCCGCAGCGCACGATTACGCCCGGCTCGCCGCGAAACCAGGTTCGTTGGTGGCGAGCGTAACGGCGGGTGGCGGAGACGATGCGCGCTTGCGTCTCCTCGAGGGGCAGGCCCCGCTCGAGATGCGCCACGACCTCCCGGTAGCCGACGGCGGAGAGAGCGCGCGGCGTCAGCCCGTGACGAGCGATGATCGTTCGCACTTCGTCGATCCAGCCCGCCGCGAGCATCGCACCAGCGCGCGCGTCGATGCGCGCCGAGAGTTCCTCGCGCGGCCTGTCGACTACGCAGAAGAGGGCGCGGTAGCGGTCTGCGCCCAGGGCGTGCGTGCGCCTCAGCTCGCCCAGGGGCGTGCCCGTCTGCTCGTAGACCTCCAGCGCGCGCACGATGCGCAGCGTGTCGTTGGGGTGGATCTTCGTCACTGCCAACGGGTCGATCGCGCTGAGGCGCGTATGCAGCGCGGGCGATCCGAGCCGCCTAGCCTCGTCCTCCAGGCGCCCGCGCAGGGCGTGGTCCACAGGCGGAAGCGCCACCAGCCCGCGCAACAGGGCACGGATCCACAGCCCGGTACCGCCCACCACCACGGGCAGCCGGCCGCGTGCATGGATCTCGCCGATGGCGACGTCGGCCAGGTCTGCGTAGCGCTGCGCATCCACCTCCTCGTTCGGGTCGAGCACGTCGATCAGGTGATGGGCCACGCCGTCCAGTTCCGTTGCCGTCGGCTTGGCGGAGCCCACGTCGAAGCCGCGATAGACTTGCACGCTGTCGGCGCCCACCAGCTCGCCGTCCAGCGCGCGCGCCAACCTGAGCGCGGCCTGCGTCTTGCCGGCCGCCGTCGGGCCCGCCACCACGACCAAAGGCGTTCGCGCCGGCTCGCTCATCGTCCCAGGCGGCGGCCGAGCTCACGCCAGCTCAGGCAGTGGATCACCGGGCGACCGTGGGGGCAATGCCCGGCGAACTCGGGGATGGCGTCCAGCGCCTTCAGGAGCGCCCGGCCCTCTTCGGGGGCGAGGCTGTCGCCGCCGCGGATGGCGCCGTGGCAGGCCATGGTCGCGAGCGCCGTGTCGATAGCGTCGCCGAAGGCGCGTCCGCCCTCCAGACTCAGCTCGTCGAGCACGTCGCGCAGCAGGCGCTCCGGGGGCGCGCGCTTCACCAGGCTCGGGACGCTGTGGATGGCCGCCGTATGCGGGCCTAGCAGGCTGACCTCGAGCCCCACCCCGAGCAGCTCCTCCCCGCGCTCCGATACCAGCGCCGCCTCCTCCGCCGAGAGCTCCACCCGCTCGGGGAAGAGCAGGCGCTGTGTGGTCACGGCTCGGGCCTCGTAGGCCGTGCGCAGGCCGTGGTAGCGGACGCGCTCGTCGGCGGCGTGTTGGTCGAGCAGGTAGAGCCCGTCTTGTCCCTCGCACACCAGGTAGAGGTGCTGAGCTTGCCCGAGTAGGCGCAGGGAGCCGAAGAAGGAAGCGGGCGCGAGTAGCTCGGTTGCGCGGGGCTCCTGCGCGTCGCTGGGCGTCTCGACGCTTCCGCCAGGCGTCTCGGAGTTCGCCCCGCGCGCCTCGTGCCGGGCGCTGTAGCGTTCGAGACCGTCGCGCACCTCGCCCGCTAATCCCCACGCCTCTGCTCCCGCGGACGTGCCCCCGGAGGTTGGCGCCGCGGCAGGCACCTCGGGCGCCGCCTTCAGCGCGCCCGCCAGGCGTCCCTGCCAAAAATCAGGTGCCCGTGGCGAGTCGGCGCCGCTGCGGCCGCGTCCCCAGGCGACGGTGCCCAGCGCGCGCGCCAGGCCACGGGTCAGCTCGTCGAGCACGCCCTTGCCGCCGGCGAAGCGCACCTCTGTCTTTTGGGGGTGCACGTTCACGTCGATCTCGCTGGGGTCGAGGCGCAGGTGGAGCGCGCCCTTGGGGTAGCGCCCCGGGGGCAGGACCGAGCCGTAGGCGAAGGCTACGGCGGCGGCCAAGCGACGGTCACGCACGGCGCGGCCGTTGACGAAGAGGTAGAGCTGCCGAGCGCCCGTACGTGCCTCCTCCGGCGGACCAAGGCAGGCCTCTACCGCAAGCCCGCTGCGTTCGAAGCGCAGCTCGGAGAGGTTGGGCAGGCGCAGCGCCTCGTGCGCGCGCTCGAGCAGGCTGGTGGTCGGCGCGAGCCGAAGCCGGCGCCGTTGGTTGCTCGTCAGGCTCAGGGCCACGTCGGGTCTCGCCAAGGCGGCGCGCAGGCATACGTCGTGAACGTGCGCCGTCTCCGTCTGCCGCGCCTTCAGAAACTTGCGTCGCGCAGGTACGTTGTAGAAGAGGTCTCGCAGCTCGACGGTCGTGCCCTGCGGCGCGCCGCTCGCGCGAACTTCGGGTTCGCCTCCGCCCTCGATGCGCAGGCGCGTACCCGCCACGTCTTCGGGCCGGCGGGGCGTCAGCGTGAAGCGTGACACGGAGGCGATGGAGGGTAAGGCCTCGCCACGGAAGCCGAGGCTGCGTACGCGCTCGAGATCGGCGAGCGTACGGATCTTGCTCGTCGCGTGTCTGCGCACGGCGAGCAGCGCGTCCTCCGCGGACATGCCCGATCCGTCGTCCACCACCCGCAGTGCCTGCCGTCCGCCGTCTTCGATCTCGACGCTGATGCGCCCTGCGCCCGCGTCCAGGGCGTTGTCGAGCAGCTCACGCGCCGCGCTCGCCGGGCGCTCCACTACTTCGCCCGCCGCGATCTGGTCTACCAGGGCGTCGTCTAGGATGCGGATCTGCGCAGACACATGCCTCGGGTACCAGAGGCCTCCACGGTGCGCAACGCAGGCGAGGCTCGCGACGAAGTCTTCCCGTCATCCCGCCGGCATTCCGCAACTCGTTGAACTTCCACCGGAAATCGTCGTATCGCGGGTTCCGCAGGGCGTTGACCCTCCCAAGGCCCGATGCTACCGTGGGTCCAGCTTTTGTGACCGCCGCTCTCGCCATCAAGCTCTGCCCCGCCTGCAAAGAGACCTACGCCGGTGGCGAGGTCTTTTGCCCGGTGGACGCGACGCGTCTGATCACGCCATCCCAAATAGGCTCCGCGCGCCACGATCCGGACGATCCCTTGATCGGCGCGATCCTCGCCGGCCGTTACGAGGTGCTGCGGCGCATCGGCGAGGGCGGTATGGGCCTCGTCTACGAGGCGGAGCACAAGGGCATCGAGAAGCGCGTCGCCATCAAGGTGCTGCGGGACGACTTCTCCAAGCGCCCCGAGGTGGTCGAGCGCTTCCAGCTCGAGGCCAAGAGCGCCTCCAAGATCGGCAACGCCCACATCATCGACATCTCCGATTTTGGCGAGACGCCGTCGGGCGCGAGCTACTTCGTGATGGAGTTTCTCGATGGCCAAGATCTTGCCGATCTGCTCGCCGCCGAGGGCACGCTGCCCGCAGAGCGCGCCGTGGGTCTCGTTCGGCAGTGCTGTCGAGCCCTTGGAGCGGCGCAGCGCAAGGGCGTCGTCCACCGGGACATGAAGCCCGAGAACATCTTCCTGACCACCCGCGACGAGGTCCCCGACTTCGTCAAGATCGTCGACTTCGGCATCGCCAAGATGAACGACATCGAGACGGAGGGCGCGCCCGGGCGCAAGCTGACCAAGACCGGCATGATCTTCGGTACGCCCGAGTACATGTCGCCGGAGCAGGCGGCGGGGAAGCCGGCGGACGGGCGCGTCGACATCTACGCCCTCGGCATCATCCTCTACGAGTGCCTGTGCGGGCGCACGCCCTTCATGGGCGACAGCTTCATGGGCATCCTCACCCAGCATATGTTCGAGGAGGTCCCGCCACTGCGTGACGTGAATCCCAACGTCATCCTGAGCCCCGAGCTCGAGATGGTGATCCTGAAGACTCTGTCGAAGGATCCCGACGAGCGCTACACCACCATGGACCTGCTCTCAGAGGCCCTCGAGGCGGCCATGCAGGGGCGCGTTGCGGAGCCGACCCTCACGGGCTTCAGCGCGGGAGCCCGCTCTTCGGGCGGGGGTGCACGAGCCGTGGCACCCGAGATCGCCGAGGAGTTTCAGCTCGGGGGCCAGCGTTCCAAGCGCGGCCTGTGGATGGCCATCGTCTTGGGCGCGCTCTTGTTGCTCGGCGTCGGCGGTTTCGCCATGACTCGCTCGGAGGCCGTGGTCGCCGATGGTGGACCCACGACCGACGTGCGGCCCGGTCCTGTGGCCACGCCGCCCGCCT
>JAADHO010000126.1 GCA_013151775.1 Deltaproteobacteria bacterium
CGGGTGCGCCAGCGGTGGTGGAGGCCCTCGAGCGCCTGATCGAGGAGGCGGGGCCGTCCCCGGCGGTCGGCGTGTCGCGCTTCATCGGGCGCATCAAGCAGGCGCTGGCTCGGGGGGACGTGACCACCACGGCGCGGCTCTTGGACGGGGCCTCGCGCCTCGCCCGCGATCTGATGGACGCCGGGGCGTCGGCGGAGGCGCGGCGACGGGTCGCGACCTTCTTCGGCGGACAGGGACTGTTCGCAGGGGATCCGCTGATCGATCACAGCTTCTTCGAGATCGGCCGGGAGCGAGTCGCCGGACTCGAGCGCTGTGGTGTGGAGCGGCGCTACCTGATGGACCTCGGGGACGGACAGATCTACGTCGAGGCTCAACGCAGGGGCACCTCCGCATCTCTGGGTCCGTCTCCGCGGCTGCTCGCGGCGGGTTTGTCGGAGGTGGGGCGCGGCGTCACTCCGCCGGCCATTCAGCTGCTTCAGTACGTCGTGTCGGGAGCGCTGAGCCAGCAGCAGCTCTCGTCCCTGGACGGCTTCGCCATTCGCCGCTTCAGCGATCTGGCCGAGAGCTACCGCGTGGCCTTGTCGGCCGCGCCGGGCCTCGCCGAGCCCGTGGTGTTGATCGCGACGCCTCGCTTCGGAGGCGATGAGGGCGTGACGCCCGTGGACGCGGAGGGCCTGCCTCTGGCCTTGGCGTCCTTCGAAGCTCCGGGTGTCGTGGAGGCGCTGACCGAGCCCGCGCGCCGCGGAGAGGTGGGGCTGCTGGCGGGCCGCTTGCTCGATCATCGGGGGACACTGATGCTCCTGCCCCTCGGGGCGCGTCTCGATCGCGATGGCCGATCGAGCTGGTGGCGGTTGCGCTGATCGACCAGAGGGAATTGTGTACGGGAGCCCTAACACCGGCCTTGCAGCCACATATGTGTCGTCGATCCGGGCGACGGGAAGAGACTGATGTCAGACCACTACTACGATTCGCACGACCTCCACCGCTTCGCGGAGATGGGTGACCACGCGCCGGAGCTGGCGAAAAAATTCTTCGCTTGGTACGGCGCTGTCTTCGCCGAGGGGGCACTCTCGGCTCGCGAGAAGGCCTTGATCGCCCTGGCCGTAGCCCACGCCGTGCAGTGTCCCTACTGCATCGACGCCTACAGCAAGGGTGCGCTCGAGAAGGGCGCCGACGTCGAACAGATGACCGAGGCCGTGCACGTCGCCGCCGCCATCCGTGGTGGGGCGTCTCTGGTGCACGGACTACAGATGAGGAATCGGGCCGACGGCCTGAGCATGTGACCATGGCCCACGACTCACTCGAACACATCACCTCGGACGCCGCCGCCCCGGAGCGCTCGCGCCGAACCCTGCCGACGCTGGCCGCGCGTCGCGACCCCTTGGCCTCGAGCGCCGCGCAGCTCGCCTGCATGCGCAGCGTGCCCCTCGAGCACGAGTTCCCCGACGCGCTGCGGTCCGCGGGGCTGTGGCCCCTGCGGGCGCGCGAGCTCGACATTCTTCAGCTCAACGTGGGGCGAGTCTGCAACCAGACCTGTCACCACTGCCACGTGGACGCGGGGCCGGATCGCCGCGAGTCCATGAGCCGGGAGACGATGGAGTCGTGCCTGAGGTTGTTGGCCCGGACGGAGGCCTGCGTCGACATCACGGGTGGCGCTCCGGAGCTCAACCCTGACTTTCGCTGGCTGGTGGAGCGCTGTCGTGAGCTCGGGCGTCACGTGATGCACCGCTGCAACCTGACGATCCTCGAGACGGCCGCCCACGCGGACCTGCCCGAGTTCTTCGCCGAGCACGCGCTGGAGGTCGTGTGCTCTCTGCCGCATTACCGCGCCACGAGCACCGATCGACAGCGCGGCGAGGGCGTGTTCGAGAAGAGCATGCGCGCGCTGCGCCGGCTGAACGCAGTCGGCTACGGTGACGGGGTGTCGGGCCTGCGCTTGGTGCTGGTCGCGAACCCGACTGGCGCGTTTCTGCCCGCCAGCCAAGCGAGCCTCGAGCGCGAGTGGAAGCGTGAGCTGCTGCGCCGGGAGGGCGTCCGCTTCGACGCCCTCTACACCATCACCAACATGCCGATCAGCCGATACCTGGAGTGGCTCGAGCGCTCGGGAAACCTGGTCGGCTACCTGCAGCGCCTGGCGCAGGCCTTCAACCCGGCCGCCGTGGCCGGGGTGATGTGCAGGAACACCCTGTCGGTTCGCTGGGACGGGTCGCTCTTCGATTGCGACTTCAACCAGATGCTCGAGCTGCCCCTCGCCGTGCCGGGCCGCGCCCACGTGGACGACTTCGACCTCGACGCCTGGCGCTCCCGGGACATCGTGGTCGACCGGCACTGCTTCGGCTGCACCGCGGGCGCCGGCTCGAGCTGCGGGGGCGCGACCACCTGAGGCCTCTTGACGCCGCGGCGGGGCTCGTCCAAGCCGTGGGTCGACGCGCTCCCTCGGGCGGCGCGCTGGAGGTGAAGTGGACTTCAGTCTCGACGAACTTCAGCGAGGTGTGGTGGACGCCGCGCGGGCATTCGCCCGTGGGCGGCTGGCGCCCGAGGCCTCCGCCTGGGACGCCTCCGGGGCCATCCCCGAGTCCGTCTGGAGCGAGCTGGGAGAGCTCGGCCTGCTCTCCATCTGTGTACCCGAGGCAGCGGGCGGAGCCGGCATGGACGCTTTGGCATTGACGCTGGTGGTGGAGGAATTGGCGCGCGCGAGCGGCGCCGTGGCTTGGGGTGTGGTGCTCGCCGCCGAGGCCACGGGCGATCTCTCGGTGACCGACGCCACACCGGAGCTGGACGCTTTGATGGACGGGACGCGGCTGGCGGAGGCCTGTCGCGACGCGGCCGAAGGGCAGGGCCGTTTGGGATTGCGTGGCCTGCCCCGGGGCCTCGCGCGGGTGTCCGCCGCGCAGCCCTGCGAGCCGGCCCATATGCACAGACAGCTGGGCGCCGCCGCGGCCTTGGTGGGGTTGGCGGACGCGGCCACGGACGCGGCCCTCGAGTACGCGCGTGAGCGGCGTCAGTTCGGGCGTCCCCTGGCGGCCTTTCAGGCCATTCAGTTCAAGCTGGCCGACGCGCGCACCGGCGTCGCCGCGGCTCGGCTGCTGGTTCAGCGCGCGGCCGCGTCGAACTCGCGCGTTCAGGCGTCTGCGGCCCTCGCTTACGCCTCGGGGATGGCGCCGGAGGCCTGCTCCGAGTCGCTGCAGATCCACGGCGGCTATGGCTACACCACGGACTTCCCCGTGGAGCGTCAGCTGCGAGACGCGACGGCCCTGACGCTCGTGGCCTCGACCCGCGCCCAGACGCGCGCATGCGTCACGGACGCGCTCTTAGCCGGCTGAGGCGTCACGACGAACTACCGGTGCCGCCGACCCGCGCCTCGTTCGAGGATCTCGGCTCGGATCTGCACCACTCCGGCGCGGATCATGCCGAGCTGTTCGGCCGCCGCCCGCGACAGGTCGAGGATGCGGCTGTGATCGCCGAAGGGACCGCGGTCGTTCACGCGCACGGTCACGGCGCGCCCGTCGTCCTCGCGCACCACGCGTACGATGGTGCCGAAGGGCAGGTCGCGGCTGGCCGCCGTGAACAGACGCGGTCGGTAGCGATCGCCGTTGGCCGTGCGGTGTCCTGCGAGCCGGTCGCTGTAGTAGCTGGCGCGTCCGCGCAGCACCTCGAGGGGCTCGCGCTCGGCGTAGCGTGCGTCGAGTTCGTTCGCGCCTCCAGAGGGCAGCACCACGGGGCGCGCGCTGGCGGAGGTTCCTCCACAGCCCAGGGTCAACAGCAGCGGCAAGACGAGGGCCATGGCCGCCGCCCGAGGGAGCGCGCGGAGCGGGCCGGGCGCGGATTGTCTCTGGATGGAGGATGGACGCATCAGGGTTCTCTCTGGCCGTGGCCGGGCACCACGAGCATGGCACGGTAGGCGTCGAAATCGAACAAATCGCTGTGCGCTTGGGTGTGGCAGCGCAGGCAGACGCTGGCCTCGGGGGAGGCGTCGAGGCGCGCGCGTTCGGGGGCGCTCACGTGCAGGCTGCCGGGGCCATGGCAGACCTCGCAGCCGACCCCAGCGAGCTCTCCCACGTGGGTGACGTTGGAGCCTCCGGGCCGCCGATAGCCCGTGACGTGGCAGCCCACGCAGTCGAGGTCGAACTGCTTCTGAACCCCCTCCAAGGTTTGGTAGGCGCGGCCGTGGGGTGTGGTGCTCCACCAGCGCAAGGCCGCCGCGTGGCAGGCGCCGCAGGCCTCTGCACCCAGGTAGCGCGCGCCACCTTCGGGCACCTCGGGCGGCGTGATGTCGGCCCAGACACGCCGGTTGGCCTGGCCGACGCGTCGGTCGTGGGCCTCGAGCAGGCGCCGGATGGCGGGGTCGCGGGGCGCCTCCGGCGGCAGCTCCAGCAGGCGCGCCGACACCACGTTGCC
>JAADHO010000214.1 GCA_013151775.1 Deltaproteobacteria bacterium
CCCGCTTCGAGGTAGACCTCGACTCCACGCAGCGGACCGCGGCCTCGTCGGGCGGCCAGAGCGAGGATGATGGCGTCCTGCGGCGCCGTCGGCGAGGCCTCGCGCACCAGGCGCTGATCGCGCACCTCGGCGGCCACGTAGAGCGCCGTGTCATCCCAGGCGAGGGCGTAGCGCATGGAAGCGTCGGCGCCGCGACCCAGGTTCGAGAAGCGGGTGCCGCGCCAGTCGCGCAGCATTCCGTCGACGCGCGGGGGCCGCTCACCCACACGCACCACACGCAGCCCGACCTGAGCCGAGGCGGGGGGCGCGAGCAGCGGCGACAGGACGACCAACGACACGAGCGCGGCCAGCGAGAAGCGGTGAGCGGGGGTCAAGGCGGGAGCGACGATACCATGCACAGCAGCTCAGACAGCGACCGCGAGCGAATGTTCAAACGGCGGGTCACGCAGGGCGCGAGCTTCCGCCGCCTCGACCTGCGCACGGCTTCAGGTCGTCGGAGGCGTAGCGCCACTGACCGCGCCGGCCCAGGCATCTAGACAAGCGGTGTAGGAGGCGCACGCTCCCGCGCCCGCACACCGCTCCAAGGACGCCACGGCGTCGGGCCGCATCCACGCCGCAGCTTGCACGACCCACCCGCGCCAGTCCGGGTTCAGCCCTTCGCCACAACGGCTCATCATCGCCTCCTCTAGCGTGCGCGCCAATTCCTCGTTGGGGTCGGGATTGCAGCTCGTGGCGTCGGTTCCGCAAGGCAGATCCGTGACACACTGGTAGCGGGGCACCATCGCGTGGCGCTCGATTCGAGAGAAAACCTCGCAGGGGTCGCCCGCGACCTCCTCACCACACTCCCGAGCGTGGGTCATCGCGGCGGCGCACGCTGTGTAGAGCGCCTCGTCACGAGGCACGGAAGCCGGGACTGAGAAGTTCCAGTTGGCGCAAGGTCCCGAGCCGTCGCATACGCCGCAATCGAGGCTGCAAGCCCCGGCGCACGACAAGTCCAGGCACTCGGCACAGGTCAACTCGCGCTCGTCCTCGCAAGACTGCACGGACTGTTGGCACTCGGTCTGTAGGCAGGCCCCGACCACTGGCCCGGACTCGCCCCCGCCCGAGGACGTCGAGCCGCCACCGCTCGCCACACATCCCGCGATACCCAAGGCCCAAAACCAACTCGCATAGAAGCCACGCTTTGCCATCATCACACTCCATTCGAGTGGGTTTTCGGCCCAAGGCCGCACTGGTTGCGTACAAAATGCGGAGAATCGGACACGGCGCTCATGATACGCCGGACTCCATGAAGCAGGTGTGGAAGCCAAAGCCCGAATCGCCTCGGCTCGAAGGCAGGCTCGACCCTCTGGCGGTTCGAGACCGAGGCCGAGGCGAGGCGAAGGTATCGCCCGGCAGGGAGCCGACGAACCATGTCGGCAAGCTGCGGGGAGCCGTGGTGGTGTTCTACCGGCCCTGCGACCCGATCGACGTCGACGCGTGGGAAGCTCTTCACTGAGTCCTGCCGGCGGGCTCACATCCGAAACGCGCGTGATGAGGGCTCAACCGCAAGGCGGCAGCGTAGGGAAACCCCGACAGCAGGTGGTCGAGGCGACCGGATGGGGGACCCGCGAAGTCAGGGTGCGGCGGTGGCGCAGGCGATCAGGGCCCCCGCAGCAGCGCCTCCACGTCGGCACGATCCTGCGGCCGGTCGAAGTGGCGCGTCTCGGCGACCAGGTCGTCCCGTGAGAGGTAGTCCGCGGGCACGGAGCCAAACATGGCCTGCGCGCGTCGGTTGTAGGCGCGCCGAAATGTCGTGGTCGCCAGGGAGGAGAGGATGTCCACACGCACCGGCGCGACACCGAGCTGGAGGATGGTGTCCGCATCGAGCAGCGCCTCGACGCTGACGTAGCTGGGCACGGCGCCGCCGAAGAAGCTGCGCAGCGCCTTCAGCACACGGGCTGCGTTCGCCTTCGTGGGATCCACGAAGAGCTCGAGGTCCTTCGTGGCGCGCGGGCGGGCGTGCAGCGCCAAGGCGTGGGCGCCACCGACCAGGTACCTAACGCCGGCGGCGTTGAACGACGCGAGCAACTCTTCGAAGTCTTGGCACATGCTCCATCCCCTGCGCCAAGAGGGCGCTCTTCACGCACTCGTGGACGGCCATCACCCGCTCCTCGGGCGACAGCTCCTCGTACCAGAAGCGCGCGTCCTCTTCATCCGCGAGCGCCGACGGCACCACGGCCACCTGCCACAGCCGCCCCTTGGCGTCGCGATGCGTCTGACGGAGGATCTTGGAGGACACGCGGTCAAAGTACGTGGTCGATCCCGGGGAGACAAGGGAGGCGCTCACACTCGGACACGCTCTGCGCCGTGACGTCGCGCTCGGGGTCGCATGGTGGGTTGACATCGGAATCCGCCCATGGTCATATGACTACAGTCATGGAGACTGTGTCCAAGTCGGAGTTCAAGGCGCGTGCGCTGGAGTACCTGCGTCAGGTGGAGCGCAGCGGCGAGCCGCTGGCCATCACCGACCGTGGACGCGTGGTGGTGAAGGTCACGCCCTACACCGAGCGCAGCGTGAGCCCGCGAGAGAAGCTGCGCGGCGCCGTGCTCGGCTTCGACGACCCCTGCGAGCCCGTCGGAGCCGGTGACTGGGAAGCCCTCGGATGATCCTGCTCGACACGCACACTTGGATCTGGTGGCTCGGCGAGACCGGGCAACTGTCGGAGGCCGCCGCGCGAGCCATCGAGCAAGCCGAGCGGGTGCTGATCTCCACCATCAGCACCTGGGAGCTCGCCTTGCTCGTGAGACGCGGACGCCTGCGCCTGAGCATGCCCGCAGAGAGCTGGGTAGCGACCACAGCGACCGTGCCGAAGGTGCGCTTCGCGCCCCCTGACAACGCCATCATGCTGGAGTCCGTGGCCCTGCCGGAGGCGCTCCACAAGGACCCCGCGGACCGCATCCTGGTCGCCACGGCGCGCCTACGTCGCGTGCCGCTGGTGACGCGCGACGCCAAGCTCCAAGCCTACCCCCACGTCGAGACCGTGTGGTGAGCCGGGAACCTCAGCGAGTCTTGGGCAGCGGGCGGCGTTCCACGACCAGGGAGAGGCCGCGGGGGTGGACGTGGGCGAGGGTCATGGCGCGGGCGTGAAGGCGTCGGCGATAGACAGGCGAATGACCGTCAACTGCTCTCGCACCCCAACGCGGCCGGAATATGCCACTTCCGTTGGGGTTACCCACAGCACCGGCCCTCGCACCAGCCAGCCGTCCGGAAGACCCCACGTGCGCTTTTGGCCATCGGCGAGCATGTAGACTTCCATCATCCGGTCTGGCCCCATCGTAGAGTACACGCCTTGGCCTACGGCACCGGCCAGGCTGCCATCGTATCCATCGGCCACCTTGCGGGGCAGAAGCCCGTTCTTGTCGTTCGTGTAGCGTGCCGTCCACAGCTCCATGCGGCTGTAGCCAGCGTCGCCGTAGTCGTAGCCCTGCACCCAGGCGAAATCGTGACCATCGGTCGCGAAGCCAACCAGATCCACACCGGGGATGTCGTAGAAGACCTCCGACTCCGTGCTCCACGTGCCGTGGGCGAGGCGCACGCCGGGGTACGACTCGAAGAAGTCCATCCAGTAGACGTCGCGACCCACGAGCGTGACGCCTTGCGGTGTAGCCGGCGTGGCGCTGCCGCGACCACCGAGCCAGTGAGCGACGCCGTGCTCCACCACCAGCACCTCGGCCCGGGGTTGCACTTCGGAGGCCCAGGTGGTGTCCGATGCGACCACGAATTGCGGAATGTCACTGACCGAGACCACGGGCGGCGCGAGACGCAGGATGGGCTCGAGCGGTCCGCTGAGGGCGCTCAGCGGCGCGTGGTAGAGGCGCTCGTCGTAGGTCGCGAAGTTACCGTCGGCCGTGAAACGGTCGGCGACCATCTCGATTCCGACCCAGCCGTCGCCGCCACCTACGGAACCGATTCGCGCCAGGCTTCGACGGTCTCCAAAGGCGGTGCCTCGCCACGCACCGAGGACGTCTCCTTCTGCGCTGGCGATCACGGTGATCGCTGGCTGATTCGCGTGCACCACATGTGCAGGTCCACCGACCACCGTGAACAAGTGCCGCTCGCCATCCGTCCAGCCCATACCGGGCGTGATCGAGCGCTGGAAGCGCGGATCGTCCACCAGCCGCTGGCAGCCGGTGCCGCAGCTCTCCCAGGCGATCGGAAGTAGACACGACGGGTTGGTCGCGTAGTAGACCGTGAGGTCCGCGTCGAGACCGGGCATGGGTGTCCAGCCAGGGTCGCAGCCGAGCCAGTCCGCGTCGAGCCCCGCGCCAGCGTCGGCTCGTGCGTCGGCAGGCGCATCCGTGCGAGCGTCGGTCCGGGCATCGATGCTCGTGTCACGCCGAGCATCGCG
>JAADHO010000217.1 GCA_013151775.1 Deltaproteobacteria bacterium
GGGCTCCGGGACGATCCTTGGCCGCAGCACCATCAGCCCGGGGCAGGGCACTCCCGGCGGCTCCGAGGGCAGCCCAGGGCAGGCGGCGTCCCAGGCCGCGTCCCTGCTGGCGTCGGTCCTGGCGTCCCTGCCGGCGTCCGTCCTGGCGTCTCTGCCCGCATCGTTGCCGGCGTCCCTGCTGGCGTCCGCCGCATCCACGGCTGCATCGACCAGGCCCACGTCCCGGTGATCGACTCGGACGTCCACGCTCGTGTCCCGGGATGCGTCCGCGCCCGCGTGGTGCAGGCCATGGGAAGCGTAGCAGCCGCTCATGCCGCCCAGCAGCACCAAGCAGCGCGCGAGCACCGCGCCGCGCCGTGCGTGCTGATGCCAGCAAATCCTGATGATCTTCCCCATGATCAATCCGAGAAGGATGCTGGTCGCCGTGAAGTCCCACCCAACCGCCAACGTGTAGGACGTATATCGGATGTTGTGTGGCGTGGTGCTATCGGGCCGCATGAAGTACACGCTCGAGTAGTACGGGAACGCCACGAGCTGTGCCAGGCCGCGTATTTGACGTGGAGTGTTCCGCGCTGGTCCCGTGGCCTGAGGATCCACGACGAAGCACACCACCTCAGCGACCGCTTCCTCAACTTCGCCTTCGACAGCCGCGACGTCTTCCCCGTCTGGCTGCACGTCGAGCCCCTCCGTCGAGACCAAGGGCAACCGCGCGGTGCCGCCCCCAACAGTCACGACGCCCGGTCTGCAGTCCACAGGCGGACTCGCTGTAGGCGTGCAAGGCTGCCCCCTGTGGCACTTCTGGAGTCCAGATGCCAAGCTGAACAATCGGCTGATGTACCGAGATTGAACGTGTCGCCGTCACTCCTAGAGCGTTGCCTGACCTTGCTGCTGGTTGCGGCAGCCTCGGGCTGCGCGCTGTCGCACACGATCGATGCAGATGCGCATGTCGGTGTAGACGTCGGATTCGACAGTGGTCTCGACTCGGGCCGCGAGGTCGGCGTCGACGCTGCACCAACGACCGACGCGAGCGTCGATGCTGCACCGCCGAGCGACGCGGGCTCTGATGCCGGTCCCACGATGGACGCCGCCATCTGTTCGCCCGTGGAGCTGCTTCATCCCGGCGCGTGCACGTCGGGTCGTCGTCCGGAGGGGAGTCCCTCGGACGGGGCGGGGCTCTTCTTCGCCATCGACACGCCAACGGGCCCACTCTGGCTCCGCGACGACGACCTCGACAGCACGACGGGCGGTGCCTACAGCATCGTTCGTCCGACGGCGGACTTCGAATCGTTCACCCGAGTCGCCCCCCTGCGCGGAATTCCCTTCGTCCACGACGGCACGAGGTCTGGCGGCATCGTCGACGCCAGCGCATACAACGCCGACTGCGACCGCTGGCTGCTGCTGGTTCAGGCGGTACAATTCGGAAGCATCGTGACGTTCGCAGCCGTCGCCACGGCCGACGGCCATCTGGTCGGCCCACCGGTCGAGGTGTCCACGGATTGGTCGACCGGCCCCGTCCTCGTCACACCCGATGGCTTCGACATCGTAGCTCACATGAGCGGCGGCTCACGGCCAGGTCCCGCTACGCTCCGCCGCGTCGAGATCGCCTTGGACGGCACGCTGCGGCGCGCCACCGCGACGGTCACCACGTCGCAGTCACACGTCATCGGCTGGAGCGGCACGACGGCCGTTCTGGAGACGCTGCCCGCAGCCTGCTCCGTCCCCATGTTGCGCTGCTTGGTGCTCCGTGACTTGACCGAGGACGGCGCGCTCGTGCACGCGCGCTCGAATTCCGCGCTCGGCGAGGACGATGTGTACCGGTGGCAGTGGATCTTGCCGCCTGACGGCCCCGCAATCGTGGTCTATGTGGCCCCGACCGTAGCCGAGGTGCGTGCGCAGCAGGTGGACCTCGCGACGGGCCTGCCGCTCGGCCCGCCCTTCACCGTCTTCCGCTCGGCGGCGGGGAGCTGGCCCAACATCACGTGGTCCCAGGGCACCAGTGTGCCCGGTGGAGGCGCGCTCTTTCCCGTCGACGACGTGGGTGACGTGTCGGCCACGATGTGGCTGGCGAGCTTCGACATCGCCAACGCCCGCGCGGAGCAGTGGCCGCTGGGCGAAGGGGTAAACGCGTCCCCGGCTCCCGCCATCGTACGCCCGATGGGAGACCGCTACGTCGCCTGGTGGCAGCTGACGAGCCCGCAGTTCGACGAAGTCTCGTGCAGACCGTGACCTCTTCGATGAGGCGCTCGG
The DNA here is from genome assembly GCA_013151775.1 of Deltaproteobacteria bacterium. GTDB lineage: Bacteria > Myxococcota_A > Polyangia > Polyangiales > Houyiibacteriaceae > JAADHO01. Next base: position 2,248 of record JAADHO010000217.1, read on the forward strand.
GCTCGCCTTGGAGCTGGCCACCTCGGGCCCCGTGGCGTTCCGCCTCGTCGTCACCGACGCGATCCGCGAGGACGCCATCCGCTTCTGCCAACGCTTCTGCCTGTGCCGGCCGGGGCGCGTACATGGCGCTACACTCGTGAGCGAGATGCACATGTCGTACCGAGGTCTCGCGGCGCTCTCTTTGCTCTCGGCGTCACTGGCCGCCTGCTCGAGCGCCCACACGGCACCTGCGATGGACGCGGCGCTGGACGCGGGTGATGTGTGTATCGCGACCTGCACGGACGCGGCGCCCGACGCGACGCGTCGTGACGCCGCAGTCGACGCGGGGCCGCGTGACGCCACGGCCGACGCATCGGACTCCGGCCCGGCATGTGGCCCAAGTGAGAGGATCGCACCTCCGGCTTGTGCGAGGCTTCGGCCGGAGGGGACGCCGGTGGCGGTCGCAGAGAGGAGATTCATCGCTAGCATCCAGACGCGCTCAGGGCCCGTTTGGCTCTATGGAAGATCCGCCGGTCTCGAGCCTGCCGTATACAACATCCTGCGCCCGAGCGAGGACTATGAGTCGTATGAGCCGACTCCCGTGGCCGGTCTGCCTGTGGTGCGGGAGAGCCGAGCCTATGCCGACATCGTGAACGCCAGCGGCTACTTGCCCGACTGCGATTCTTGGCTCTTCCTGTTGCACCCACACGATGCGTTACCAAGCGCGACCTACGCGCGCGTGTACGGGGCCGACGGCCGACCGAGGAACGAACCCGTGAGAATCTCGGACACGAGGATCTACGGACCTGTGAGCGTGGCCCGTGAGGGTTTCAGTGTGCTCGACTATCGGGCGCATCGCTCGCCCACATTCGATGTGACCATTCGGCGAATCGACATTTCTTCACAAGGCGAACTCCTTGGCAGCACGCCTCCGAGGACGGCGCCCGTCGCAAGCGTGGCTGCCTGGACCGAGACCCGCAAGATCTTCGTCACGAGCACTCCCGAAGCGACGAGTCTCATCCTGCGCTCGCTCTTCCTCTCGGACTTCGCAGACGACGGCTCCCTGACTCACGCCCGCTCACTCTCCGATCTGGGAGAGGACCTCGTGAGCCGATGGCGCTTCTTCATCCCCGAGACGGGCCCGGGTCTCTTGCTCTACGTGTCGCCGTCGGGAACGGCCATTCGCGCCCAACGATTCGATGTGGCAACAGCGAGGCCCCTCGGATCGCCCTTCACGATCTTCCAGGCGCCGGTTGGCTCGGGAGTGCGCTTGGGCGGGTCCCGAGGCAGAGTAGTGCCTGGTGTCGGTTACGCGTGGCCCGTGACTGAAGTGAGGAGCATTGCGGGGGGAGTCTGGCTCACGCAATTCTCGGGCGACGGGTCGCACGTCGAGCAGCGTCTCTTGCGCTCAGGCATGATCACGGCAACACCGGCCTCGAGCCTCTTCTGGACAGGAGACCGCTACATCGTCCAGTGGAGCACAGGTGGACGGAATGAGTTCGACGACCTGTCCTGCATAGACTGAGCGCGCGACCCGTGAGCAGATGCGTGAGCCGCAGGGTGACCCATCAGCACGCTCCGGAGAGACGCCGCACGGGCCGCGGCGTGGATCACATCTACCCAGCACTCGTGCACTTCGGCCGTCCTCGGAGAGGCGCATGGCCTGCGCGCGGGCGCGGATGCCCATAGTAGGGGCTGGTGCCCCCGGTAGAGCATGATCCTCCCCGTCCGTGGCGCGCGGGACTTGTCCCGCGCAGCGCGCGTCGTGCTCGTATCCCTCCCCAGCGGGCTCAGGGACGCCCAAGGGCGTCCCGCCACGGGAGAGCGAGCGGGACAGCGTCCCGCCCCGGTAGAGCGAGCGGGAGAGCGTCCCGCCCCGGTAGAGCATGATCCTCCCCGTCCGTGGCGCGCGGGACTTGTCCCGCGCAGCGTGCGTCATGCTCGAATCCGTATGATTCCAGACGCGCTTCCAGCGTGCACGCCGCCAACGAAGACGGGCCGGGGGCCTCTAGGACCCGCCGACCCGCTAGGCGAACCCGTGGGTCCGCTCGATCGCCTTCACCCGATCAGGGGTGCTGGCTCTGCAGCTCCGTGATGAAGAGGTTGCCGCTGATGTTGGCGCCCGCCTCGTAGCTGCCGACCCAGATGTCGTACTGACCCGAGGGCGGGTTCTGGATGTCGACCATGGGGTTCAGACCCGAGCTGTCGTCGTTGCAGCGCCAATGGCCGCCGGCGTCGTTGATGACCAGGGTCGTGTCGCCGCTGGCGCGCACGAAGAAGCGCACGAAGTTCGCGGCGTTGTTGTAGTGCAAGATGAAGTCGGGCTTGCGCGTGACGAAACCGCCACAGCCGCCCGACAGGCCCATGTGGGAGGCGTCGAGGCTGCCACCCGAGACCACGTGCACCTGGTGCGGATCCTGAGGAAATCCGCCCTGCAAGGTGGCGTGTCCGAAGTTGGAGTCGCTGCCACCGATGCGCAGGTTGCCCTGCGCCACACCCTGCCCTGCCGCTCCAAAGATCAGCCCGAAGGCTAGAAGTCCCACCGTCCAATAGAGAATCCGCTGCATCATTACCCTCCTGGCCCTAGCCAGATGTGTTCGCCCAACACGGGCGTCCCCCTTCGACGTCGCGTCCCGGCGTCGATTCAGGGAGAGCGGTATCTTCGCGTGTGATCGGACGCAACGAATTGACTGAGATCATTCTGGCAGCATTTTCCGTGCCCGCCAGCTCGGGGCGATTTCACTGGCTCCACGCGCGAGTCCCCATTCGGCGCGACAGATCCCATGTGCTATGCGTGCGCCATGAAGCTCGAAGCCATGCTCGACGAAGTCGGACGACGTGCGCTGCGCGAGGCGCTCGACCTGACGGAAGACGCCCCTGCCCTGTTGAGGCCAACGCAGGACGCGCGCTTCGGGGACTATCAGCTCAACGCCGCCATGGCGCTGGCCAAGAAGCTGAAGCGCCCTCCGCGTGAGCTCGCTGGCGCGCTGGCCGAGCGGCTCCAGGGCGAGCCGGCGATCGCCTCGGCGGAGGTCGCGGGACCCGGCTTCGTCAACCTGACCCTGGACGACACCTGGCTGGCGGCCCGGCTCGGGGAGGACCTGCGCGATCACGACGCGGACGGAGTACCCCCCGTGGCGAAGCCGGAGACGATCGTCGTCGACTTCTCGAGCCCCAACATCGCCAAGCAGATGCACGTGGGCCACCTGCGCTCCACGATCCTGGGCGACGCCGTGGTGCGCCTGCTGCGACAGGTGGGTCACCACGTCATCGGCGACAACCACCTCGGCGACTGGGGCACGCAGTTTGGGCTCTTGATCGTCGGCATGCGCGAGTGGGGCGACGAGGCGAAGCTCGAGAGCGAGCCCGTGGACGAGCTCGAGCGCGTGTACAAGCTGGCGAGGGCGCGCGCGAAGGAGGACGAGGACTTCGCCGAATCTGCACGCGCGGAGCTGGCCAAACTGCAGACGGGAGACGCTGCGAACCTCGCCCTGTGGGAGCGCTTCGTCGCCGCCACGCGCCACACGCTGGACGCCATCTACGCGCGCCTGGGCGTGACCTTCGACGAGTGGCTGGGCGAGAGCGCGTATCACGAGCTGCTGCCCGGAGTGGTGAAGACGCTGGAGGAGCGCGGGCTGGCGCGCGAGGACCAGGGCGCCCTCTGCGTGTTCTGGGGCGAGCTCGCGGACGCGCCGCCGAAGTTGAAGAAGCAGAAGGAGCCGTTCATCGTGCGCAAGCGCGACGGAGCCTTCCTCTACTCGACCACGGACATCGCGACGATCCTGGTTCGGCGAGATCGCTTCGAGGCCGACCGCTCCATCTACGTGGTGGGCTCACCGCAGGCGCTGCACTTTCAGCAGCTCTTCGCCCTGGCGAAGATGCTCGACGTCGACATGCGCCTCGAGCACGTGGGCTTCGGCGCCATCCTGGGCGACGACGGCAAGGTCCTGCGCACGCGCGATGGCAAAGCCGTGCGCCTGTCGGATCTGCTCGACGAGGCCGAAGAGCGCAGCCTGAAGCGCATCGAGGAGGCGCGCGCGGAGGGCGTGCTGCGGATCCCCGAGGAGGACGTCGCCGCGGCGGCGCACGCCATCGGCATCGGCGCCGTGAAGTACGCGGATCTCTCGCAGAATCGCCTCAGCGACTACCGCTTCGATTGGGATCGCATGATCTCCTTCAAGGGCAACGCCGGTCCGTACCTTCAGTACAACTACGCACGCGTGCGCTCGATCTTCCGCAAGGCGGAGCTCGACATGCAGCGCTTCGAGGCGGAGCTTCGGCTCGACGAGGCGCTCGAGCGCGTCCTGGCGCGACGTCTGGCGCGCTTCGGTGACGTGGTGCATCGCGCCGCGGAGCAGGCGGAGCCGCACCTCGTGGCGGAGCACCTCTACGAGCTCGCCCGCGGCTACAGCGCCTTCTACAAGGAGCACACGATCCTGGGCGCGGAGGGCGCCACGCGTGCGTCGCGGCTCGCGCTCACGGCGCTGACGGGGCGTCAGCTGAAGCGTGGGCTCGGGCTGCTCGGCGTGGACGTGATCGAGCGAATGTAGCGCTCGCTGCGCGCAGAGATCTGCTATGGCGCCGAGATGCTGCATGGCCAACTGGAGCGCCTCGTCATCGAGAGCCGACTGCTCTCGGGCAACCCCCTCGGAGACCCGCATCGCCGGGAGCTCTTCGTCTACACGCCTCCGGGATATGGAGACGGAGGGCGCTACCCGCTGGTGATGATGCTGGCGGGCTACGCCGCCACGCACCGCTCGATCTTCGGCTTTCACGCCTTCGAGGCGAACACGCTGGAGCGCCTCGACGCGCAGATCGTCCGCGGCGAGTGCCCGGCGACGATCCTCGTCCTGCCGGACGCCATGAACCGCTGGGGCGGCAGCCAATACCTCGACTCCGACGCCACGGGCGCCTACCAGAGCTACCTGGTGGAGGAGGTCTTGCCCCTGGTGGACGCGCGCTTCCGCAGCCTGCCTCAGGCCGAGTCCCGCGCCGTGGTCGGTCGCTCCTCGGGCGGCTTCGGCGCCCTGCGTCTGGTCATGGACCGGCCGGGGATCTTCGGCGCGCTGGCGAGTCACGCGGGCGACGCGGCCTTCGACGAGACCATGCGCCCCATGCTGACCCAAGCCGCCATCGCCTACGATCGCGCGGGCGGCGTGGAGCGCTTCGCCGAGCAGCTGGTCGAGGGCGGCCCGGGAGATGGCCTCGACTTCGACGGCGCCTTCATCCTCGCGGCGAGCGCCGCCTACGCGCCCGAGATGGATCGGCCCATGCCCCACACACGTCCACCCTTCGATCCGCGGACGGCGGAGATCGACCCGGAGCGCTGGGGTCGCTGGCTCGCGCAAGATCCGCTGCGACGCATCGACGCCTCCGCCGAGGCACTGCGGGGGCTGCGGCTGATCTTCCTGGACGCCGGCGGACGGGACGAACACGGGCTACAATTCGCCGCCCGACGCCTCGCATCGGCCCTGCGCGAGCTGGGCGCCCAGGTCGTACACGAAGAATTCGAAGGCGGACACAGAGGGACGAGCTACCGCTACAGCACGTCCTTGCCGGCCATCCTCGAGGTCCTCGAGCGGGAATGATGACCCTCGAATGCGATTTCACCCTTGGGCCGCTGGGCGCCATACTCTATCCTGTGCGGCGCCTCCCGAGGACCCGATGACCGGCACCACCAAGAAGACCAAATCCGCCACGGCCAAGAAGGCCTCCGCCAAGAGCACGGCCCCCGCGAAGCGGACCAGCGCCAAGAAGAAGGCCGCGGCCAAGCCGCCGGCGGCGCCGAAGAAGCCCAGCGTGGCCGCCCTCGCCGCCGAGGTCTTGCTCGCGGACGAGGAGCCGAGTCGACGCGTCGCGGAGCTTGGCGCCCAGATGCTCGACAGTCGGGCGGGGCGCGCCACCCAGGCCGCCCGGACCTTGGGTGAGGTCTGCCAACGCAAGCCCGAGCTCCTGACGTCCATCGTCGACAAGCTCGTGGCGGGCATCTCCTCCAAGCAGAAGCGCGTGATCCAGACCTCCGCCGAGGCCCTGCCGCTGCTCTCGCGCATCTCCCCTGCACGCGTCGCCAAACACCTGCCGCGCCTGAACGAGGCATTCGACGAGACCAACGCCGTGGGCAAGGACGGTCTCGTGCGAACCTTCGCGGGGCTCTGCACGGCGTCGGTCGCCTACCAAGCGCGGCTCGAGCCGGTGCTGACCAAGGCCCTCGAAGAGGCCGACGGCAAGACTCTGCTGAGCTGGTCACAGGTCGTCTTGCCCGCGCTCAAGGGCGAACCCCACGCCCGAGCCCGAGAGATCGTAGAGCAGCGCCTGTATCGCATCCCGCGCTCCGCGGCCCAGAAGATCGCCGACTTCCTCGGCATACGCCTGCGCGCCAGCTTCCGCGGCTAGCCCCGCTCCTGGGGTCGCTAGATCTCCCTGTATCTGCACCCGTCACAGGTTGAGACGAAGACGGCTGGAAAAGTCTAGCGGATTCGATTATCTCGACCTGCATGGATGCCTGTAACCGCTGCTCGACCTTTCTCCTCGCCCTGCTCACCATCTCGGGTTGCCTCCCGCCGGTGATCGGCACCAACCCCGCGCCCAGCGCGCCGGGCATGAACAACGCCCCGGCGGCGGCCGTGCAGGAGCTCCCGGGCGAGCTGCTGACGACTCACGGCAGCAGCCCCGCCATCTTCACCGGATCAGAGTCTCAGGCGCCGGCCGTCGGCTACATCACGGGCGGTGTCCGAGTTCAGATCAGCGGGCCCGCCGTGGGAGACCGCGCGCCCGTTCGCATCGACGGTCCGATGGCCATTCGCGGCTGGATCAGCATCTCCCGACTGGGCATGCGCGTGATCCACCGAGGCCGCGTGCGCGAGACGCCGACCTACCTGGGACCGGGCGATCTGGTCCGCCTGCTCGGCTCGGACGATGAGGGCAACATCCGCATCGAGATCCGTCCACGCCTCAGCTCCGGCGCCGAGCTCGGCCCCTTTGAGGGCGTGTTCCCCGGCAGCGGCCTGTCGCTCGACGAGCCACCGGCGGACGCCGAGGCCCCGCGCGAGGGGACGCCCGCCAGCCTACCCGCAGCGCAGGCCGTGCAGATCTATGATCGACCCGACGGCTCGGTGGTCGCGACGATCCCCGCGGCTACTCCACCCGAGGTCGTGGTCGTGCTGCGCGACCGGGGCGATTGGAAGGGCGTGCGCGTGGGCGTGGGCCCCTACATCGTGGGTTACATCAACGTGCCCCTCGGGCCCGCCGACGCTGCGCCGAGCGCACCGGCCACACCGTCCACGCCTGCCGGCGGCATGCCCGCCCGCATCGCGTCCGAGCAGAACCACCCACTCTTCAGCGTCCCCGATCGCGCCCGCGTTCGCTTCGACGGCCGGACCTTCGCGATCCTGCACCAGCCCGGCTTCGCCCGCGAGATGCAGCGCTACGAGAACACCCAAGAGTCCGACGTGTTCGTCGCCGTGAACGATCAGGTCGCGGTGCGCGGCCTGATGCGCATCAGCGATCTGACGCCAGCCCCTGCGGACGCTCAGGCCCCCGCCGCCACGCCCGCACCCTAGAGACCTTCAGCGGAAGGTCTGGGCCACGGGCACGATGCGCATGCGGCTCCGCGGGATGCCGATGGGGTAGCTGACGATCTCGCGATCCTCGGCCAGCACCTCCGCGGACACGCTCGCGCGATACTCGATCGGCGACGGGGTCTGGGCGGCGAGCTCGGAAGCGAAGGCCTCGGCGTCGGGCACGACCACGGCGATCTGCAGATGCTCTGGGTGAACATGCCTGCGGATGGCGGCGTTCAGCTCATCACGCGTCAGGCTCGACCAGCTCTGCCGCAGCCCCTCGAGCCAGGCCTGCTGCTGCCCGTAGAAGACGTCGTCCAGAGCGAAGCCCAGGCGACGTGACTCGGTCTGCTGGTAGAGGGCGTAGTAGCGCTCCGCGAAATTCTGGATCCGCGTGAAGTCCTCTTCGCTGAGCCCCTCTTCCACGAAGCGCCTCAGCTCGCGCACGGCGAGGCGGATGGCGAAACGCGCCTGCTCACGACGCAGCGGCCGCAGCCAGATCGAGAAATACTGCTGCCGGCGCGAGATGTTGGTGCGCGGGAAACGCGACCAGCCCGCCTGCTCGAAGTGCTCGGCGTAGGCGTAGTCTCCGTAGTTCATGCCCCGAAGTCCGCGGATCTTCTGCATCAAGACGCCAGCGAACTGCCGATGCTGCCCCAAGTACGACGCGGCGAGCATCAGCGCGGGGTAGTCCTCGTCGGCACGCGTCACGTCGATCGGCAGGCCCATGGAGACGGCGACCGCGCGCGCCTCGGGCTTGTCCACCAAGAGCACGCTCGACTCGGCCGTCGCCGTGGAGGGCTCGGGCAGCGCGAGACGGCCCTGGCACTCGTCGAAGCTCAGAGAGCGCACGTCGTCGAGCACGCGCGCGGCGAAGCCCTCGGGGACGCGCCCCGCCACACCTACGCTGGCGCGGCCGGCGCAGAACACGCGTCGCCGGAAAGCGCGCACACCCTCGAGGGTGAGCGAAGCCAGGCCCGTCTCCGTCCCGATGGCTGGACGCCCGTAGGGGTGATCGGGGTAGATCATCGCCTGAAGCATCTCCTTGCCGAGAGCCTCGTCGTTGTTTCCGCGGAGCTCGAGGGTGAGCGCGCTCTGGGTCTGGGAGAGGATTCGATCGAAGTCGGCCTGCGCGAAGCGAGGGGTGAGCAGCGCGTCACGGAAGAGGGCGTAGAATTCGTCCAAATAGTCCGCGTGCACGCGACCCACGAACACCGTCTGGTCGCGATCCACGTGGGCCTCGAGGCTGGCGGCCATGGGATAGAGGCGCTGCATGCGTTCGGAGTAGCTGAGCTCACCGGCGCCGCCGCTGGCCATGATCGCGGCCGCCAGATGCGTGATGCCCTCCTGACCTTCGGGGTCGTCGGCGGAGCCGGCGTCGAAGACCACGCGCAGGGTGATCAGGGGAGAGTTCGAGGGCATGCTGACCAACGACGGAGCGCGAAGCGCCTCGCGCTCGAGGGCGGCCGGCTCGTCGCCATGGGTCTGCGCTGCTGGCGTGGCGGACGGAGGCGGGACCGCGACCGGAGTGGGGGGTCCTCCGCAGGCGACGAGCAGCAGGGGCATGGCGTGGAGCGCGAAGCGCCAAATCGACGCGGAGCGGCGCAGGCCGTGAGCTTGATCGTGGGTCTCGGCGATCTTCATTGGGCACCTCCCTCGGAACCTGCGGCGGGCTGCGCCTCGCCGGATGTGGACGAGGCCGCGGCGGCCTCAGGGGTCTCGGCGGGGCACAGGCTGGCGCCCGCGGGCTGCGCGTCCCCTTGTCCCGGCGCCAGGGTCACGATGAAGCGGCGGCGCTCCGTCAGAAAGCTGCGCGCCGCGTCTCGGACGTCGTCCGGCGTGACCGCCGAGAGCGCCGCCAGGTAGCGATCGAGCGCGCCGGGATCCCCACCGACGGCGATCATCTGCGCCACCCGGTCAGCCATATTCGACGGCGTGTCCAGATGCATCAGCATGCTGTAGCGGATGTGCGAGCGCACGGCGTCGATGCGCGCCGCAGGAAGCTCTCCGGCGGCAACCCGGTCGATGGCCGCCTGCGTCGGCGCGATCACCTCGTCGAAGCTCGTGCTCGGCTTCAACGTCGAAGTGACGACGAAGAGCCCTGGGTCGCGATTGAACTCGTCGGCCCAGCTCGACAGCTCGAGCACCTTCTGCTCGTCGACCACCAGGCGACGGTGCAGCGGGCTCGAGTCGCCGAAGACCAGCCCATGCACCACCTGAAGGGCGGCGGTCTGCCTGAGCGTGCGCGCGCGACGACGCGCCGAGCCGTCGCCTTCGAAGGCGGGGACGCGGTAGGCGATGAAGAGCCGAGGCGGCGTGGTGCCGCTCCAGCTGAGATCACGTCGTGCGCCGCGGCGGGGCTCGGGCTCGGGCCTCACACGGGTACGCGCGCGCCGCCCACGCCAGCTGCCATATTGTTCACGCACCAGCGCGAGCACGCGATCGTGATCCACGTCGCCGGCCACGATGATGGTGGCGTTGTCGGGGGTGTAGAAGCGCCGGAAGAACTCGCGCGAGTAGGCCACCTCACCGGGCATGGCGCACACGTCACGCAGGTAGCCCATGGTCGTGTGCCCGTAGGTGTGGCGCGTGAAGGCCATCTCGCTGAGGGTCTCCCACATGCGCATGAAGGGGTTGCTCGCGTTCTTGGCGTACTCCCCCGCCACCGCGCCCGTCTCCGTGCGATAGGCGTCCTCTGCGTAGGAGAGGTGCTGAAAACGGTCCGCCTCGAGGGCCACGACCTCTGCCAACGAAGCCTTGGGCGACGTCACCGTGTAGAGCGTGAAGTCGCGCGTGGTGTAGGCGTTGTTGTCCGCACCGAAGCTCTGGATGCGCCGCTCGTACTCCTCCTGCGGGACGTCCTGCGTGCCGCGGAACATCATGTGCTCGAAGAGGTGCGCGTAGCCGCTATGACCCGCCTCCACCTCGTCGCGCGAGCCCACGCGCATCAGCGTGTAGTAGGCGACGATGCCCGGACTCTCCGCCGGCAAGGTGACCAAGGTCAGCCCGTTGGGCAGATGATCGACCGTGGGCGGGGTGCTGAACACGGCTGAGGTGTGGCCGTCGGCCTGCGCGCCCAATGGGCTGAGCGCGAGGGCCAAGAGGACGATGGGGATGTGTTTGCGCATGAAGACTCCAAGCCGCAGTGCGGGCGGGCAGGCTACCCCAAGCAGCCGAGGCGAGTCACCACCCCTCCTCACGCGCATGACCCGGTCCCGCGGCGGCGCTCTGTGGGAGATCTCCGCCCCGGCGTCTGCTAGGGTCTCGCAGCGGAGCGGAGCAGGAATGAGCGAAATCGGCAGTCCCGAGGGGGTCAAACTGAGCGTGGGAGAGGTGCTCTCGACCACCGCCCGCGCCATCGGTGCGCGCATCGGACCCTTCGTGCTCGTGGCGGCTCTGGGCGCCACCCCCGGCTCGATCCTGATGCAGATCATGAGCCACTTCATGCAAACCAAGATGGTGGGGATCGTCGACGCGAGCTCCGCGGGGAACCCGGACGCCATGATGGACGTGTTCAGCGGCATGCTCGTGCTCTACCTGGGGCTGATGGGCGCCTTGGTGCTTCACATGCTGCTGAGCTACGCCGCGCAGACGGTGCTGATCCGCGGCACCCTCGACTGGATCTCCGGCCGAAAGACGGACACGAGCGAGCTGATACGGCGCGCCCTGCCTCGAGTCCCGAGTGTGCTCGGCGTGGTCTTCCTGCGTGGCTTGGCGCAATTCGGCGTGATGATGCCAGGGATGATCGTCGGCATGGTGATGATGGTCGGCGTGGGCGGCCTGGCGGGGCTCTCGAGCGGCGGCGAGCACGCGGGCCAAGGAGCCGCCGTGGGCGTCCTCGGCATGCTCTGCGCCATGCCCGTGATGCTCCTGCTGATGCTCGTGCCCATGGTCTACCTCGTGATCCTGCTCTTCACGGCCGAGGCCACGGTGGTCGCAGAGACCGTCGGACCGATCCGCGCGATCAGCCGCAGCGCGTCCATGTCTCGCGGCAACCGCCTGGCGATCTTCTTGCTCATCCTCGCCGCCGGCTCGGCCTTCGTCGTGCTCACATGCGGGCTCGGCATGTTCGCGGGCATCGCCAACTTGGCCACGGGGGGCATGGACGCCGCCACCGGCATGGCGCGCGCGCCGAGCGTGTTCGCGAGCGTCCTCGGCGCGCTGATCAACATCGTCATGTACACGGTGCAGGCGCTGGTCTTCGCCCCCATGGCCTCGGTGATCTACGCCCGCCTCGCGGGCCTCAGCGCGCGGGTCGACGCGGCTGAAGTCGCCGAGGTTTTCGCCTGACGGTGGACCTCCCGATGACGCGCCCCAGGCTCTGTGCGCAGCTCGCGGCGCTGCCGATCCTCTCCATGGCGCTCCTGGCACCTGTGGCTGTGCACGCGCAGACGGGTGCGGAGGCGCGGCGGATCGCGACCGAGATCCACGATCGCGAGGACTACGCGGGAGGCCTGCATTTTCGCCGAGAGGACGGCACCCTGGGCAGCTTCCCGGCGGGCTTGGGCGCGGGAGGCGAAGGCGAAGGAGGCCGAGGCTACGACCATGGCGCGGGCACGGAGGGCTTCGACGAGCGGCTCGAGAGCGACGAACGCCGGGGCAGCCCACCGTCCACGTTTCCCTCCTTTCATCTCCCGAGCTTCGGGGGCGCATGGCTCACCATGCTGCTCCAAGCCGTCGCGCTCTTGGCGCTGCTGGGGCTGGTGGTGGCCATCGTCGTCGCCATCCTGCGACGCAGCTCGCCCCACATACCACAGCCTCGTCCGCACCCGCCGCCTGCGCCGTCAGGGCTCTCCAAAGAGGCGCCGCTGCCCTGGGATGTGGGAGATCCAGATCAGCTCTTCGCTGCGGGTCGGCTGGCGGACGCGATCCTCGCCCTGCTCGTGCGAGGCCTGCGGCGATCGGGCTGGAGCCCGGAGACCCAGCGCGCTCGCACGGCGCGGGAGGTGTGCGCGGCGCTGCCCGCGGAAGATTCCCGGCGTGCGCCTCTGGCGGCGCTGGTGCGTGGAGCCGAGAGAGTGCGCTTCGCGGGCGACCCTCCCAGCGCCGAGCTCTTCCACGAGCTGAGTCAGCATCGGGACGCCCTCGAGCACGCGGACGAGCCCGGAGGGACGGCGTGAAGCGCGGGGCCGACGCCGCCAACATCTTCTCCGCCTGGACGCGCCGCGCCTTGCTCCTGCTGCTCAGCGTGTCGGCCATCGCCGGCCTCGGGGCGCTGCTCTACGGCGCTCGCTTCGTGCTTCCGCAGGCCGGTCCCAGCGACTCCTACGGCCGCGGCCCCATCGGCCACCGCGTCTTCGCCCAGACCCTCGAGCGCCTCGGCGTGCACGTGCTGCAGAACCGCGGCGACAACTTCAGCCGCGCCTCGGCGCCGCTGCTCTTCCTCGAGCCGGGCCGCGAGGCGCGAGTCGAGGGGCGCCTGCGCTGGCTCGCGGACGCCATCTCCGCCCGCGGCGATCTCGGGCGACCGAGCGTGGTGGTGCTGCCCAAGTGGCGCTTCGCGGGCGCAGACGGCTCGGTGGAAGAGGTGGCCGAGAAGCGCGTCTCGGAGGTGGTCGATTCGTGCTTTCGCATGCAGGGCGCGAACCTCACCCTCTCCCGCCGCGGCGAGGACAGGCCCACCCGCGCGCGCCTGCTCGGCCCCTTGGGCGACTTCGAGATCGACGTGCCACGGCTGACCACGATGCCCGAGCTGCCCGCCGGCGCGCAGACCTTGCTCCAGGCCGAGGAGGGCGCGGTGGTGATCCGCGCGGCCGACGGCACCATCGTGGTCACGGACGCGGACCTCGTCCACAGCTTCAACTTCCATCGCGCAGACCACGCGGCCCTGTGGCTCGCCATCCTCGCGCGCCTCGACGCGGACGCCATCGTGATCGACGAGAGCTTCCACGGTCACGGACGCGTGCTCTCGCTGACGGACGTGCTCGGGCAATTCCCCGCCGTGCTCTTGGTCGCGCAATTCGTGCTGATCTTGATCCTGCTCTTCGCCTTCGGCAGTCGACGCTTCGGTCCACCTGAGGAGCCGAAGGTCGGCGGTCATGGACCCTCGGAGGCCATCCGCGTGACCGCCTCCGTGCTGGCCGACGGGCAGAACGCGGCGGAGCTCACCTCGCACTACGTAGCCGCTGAGCTGGACGATCTCCACCAGCGCCTGGGTCTCCCCGACGTGAGGGATCGAGCCGCCCGGGCCGCGGCCGTGGACGCCGTGGCGAAGGTCCGGCACATCCCGCCTCGCGCCTCGGAGCTGCTCCTGCTCTCCGAGACCTTGGACCACGCCCGACGCATGCGAGCGCAGGCGTGGCGCGTGGCGCGCGACATGCACCACTTCAAACTCCGGCTGCTGTGGCGAGCCGCGAGCGGATCCCAGACCTCGACACAACCAAGGAATGACGCATGAACGTCGACGAAGTACAGATCCTCTTGCAGCGCCTCCAGAGCCTGATCGGCTGCGTGGTGATGGGCTCGAAGGAGAACACGCGCCTCTGCTTCATCAGCTTCTTGGTGGGCGGGCACGTGCTGCTCGAGGGCGTGCCCGGCGTGGGCAAGACGCTGCTTGCGCGCTGCTTCGCGCGCAGCCTCGGGCTGGATCTGAAACGCGTTCAGTGCACACCCGACCTGATGCCCGGGGACGTCATCGGCGCCAACATCTTCGACTTCCGCACCCAGAGCTTCACTCTGACCAAGGGCCCGATCTTCACGGAGTTCCTGCTCACGGACGAGATCAACCGCACGCCGCCCAAGACCCAATCCGCCCTGCTCGAGGCCATGCAGGAGCGCTCCGTGACGATCGACGGAACGACGCACGCCCTCTCCTCGCGCTTCATGGTGATGGCCACCCAAAACCCCGTGGAGCACGAGGGCACCTACCCGCTGCCCGAGGCGCAGCTCGATCGCTTCCTCTTCCAACTTCAGATCGCCTACCCCGACGAGGAGCAAGAGGTGCAAGCCGTGATCGCCCACGCGAGCTCCTCGGGCATGCCCGATCTCGAAGCCCTCGGGATCGAGAGGCTCACGGACGAGGTGGGTATCGACGCTCTGCGCAGCGTCGCGCGAGGCGTCCATCTCGAGCCGCGCATCGCCCGCTACATCGTGGCCCTGGCCCGCGCCTCCCGCGACCACCCGAGCCTGATGGTCGGGCTCTCCCCACGCGCCGCCACCATGTTGGCCGCCGCCGCCCGCGCCAACGCCGCCTGTGACGGACGGGACTTCGTCGTGCCAGACGACGCCAAGTCCTTGATCCTGCCCGTCGCGCGCCACCGCGTGATGCTCACACCCACCGCCGAGATGGACGACGCTCGGGTGGACGACGTGATCAGCCAGATCGCGGGTCAAGTCCCGGCCCCCCATTGAAGACCTCATGAGCACCTCCCGCTGATGTTGCCCGCCCCTCGATTGATGCTCCTGATGCTCGCCGGTCTCGCCCTGGCGGCGCTGCCCATCGTGATCGACGCGAGCCTGTGGCCGCTGCCGGTGGCCCTCTGGGCGCTGCTCCTCGTCTTCGGCTTGGCAGACGCTTGGGTGCTGGCGCGGGCGCGACCCGAGGTCGGCGTCGAGCTGCCGACCACGGCGGGAGTCGGCGCGAAGCTGTGGGCCTCGGTGGCGCTGACGCTGAACACACCGCGCGCGCTGCGGACCTCGCTGCGACCCGAGGTCACGTCGCCCTTGGTGGTGACCGACGACGTGATGAGCCGAGCGCCCCAAGGCCGAAGCGAGCACCGCCTGGCGCTCGACGCGCCTCGACGCGGAGGCGGCAGCCTGGACGCCATCTGGCTGCGCCTCGACGGACCCTTCGGCCTGATGCGCAGCATTGGGCGACACGCCACCAGCGCCCCCGTGGCCGTGATCCCCAACGCCGAGCGCATCCGAGAGCTGATGCTCGCGCACTTCGGCGCCCAGCGCTTCGGCGGGGTCCATGTGGAGCGGCGCATCGGCGACGGCGGTGAATTCGACGCCCTCGAGGCGTATGAACCCGGCATGGATCTGCGCAGCGTGGACTGGAAGGCGTCGGCGCGACACCAGGCCCTGCGCGTGCGGCGCTTCCGTGTGGAGCAGAACCAGCGCGTGATCGTCTGCGTGGACACGGGGCGGCTGATGGGAGAGCCCATCGAGGGTCTCGAGCGCCTCGACCACGCCATCCACGCCTCGCTCCTGCTGGGGCAGGTCGCGCTGAAAGCAGGAGACTTGGTGGGCGCCCACGCCTACGGAGACTCGGTCTCCACCTGGGTGGCCCCCGCCGGCGGCATGCGCCAGATGACGCGCCTGCGGCGAGGTCTGGCGGAGCTCTCGAGCGCGCCCGAAGAGACCAACCACGTGCTCGGCATCCGCCACCTGCTCGGGCGCCTGCGCCGCCGATCACTGGTGGTCGTGTTCACGGAATTCACCGACGCGACCACGGCGGAGCTGATGGTCGAACACGTCGGCCACCTCGCGCGACGCCATCTCGTGGTGTTCGTGGCGCTGGATGATCCCAGCCTCGAGCGCTTCGTGGACGCGCCCCCCGACTCCGCCGAGGCGCTGGCCGCGAGCGTGGTCGCCTCGGGGCTGCGCCAAGATCGCGCGCGTGTGCTGAGGCGACTCAAGCGCATGGGCGTGGACGTGATCCACGCGCCGCCCGGTCCCGCGGCGCTCGCCCTCTTGGCGCGCTATGTGCGCGTGAAACGCCGAGGACTGATCGGATGAGCGCCATGACCCCACCGCAGGCAGCGACCACGTCTCACGGCCCGACTCGCCACCCCCGCTCGGTGGCCTTCCGCAGAGCCCGCGAGGCCGAGTGGGCGAAGCTCGACGCCCTGGTGGAGCGGGCGCTGAAGCAGGGGCTGAGGACGCTCTCCGCCGACGAACTCCACGAGCTGCCGATCCTCTACCGCGCCGTCCTGAGCAGCCTCTCGGTCGCGCGCAAGACCGCCCTCGACCGCGCCCTCGTGGACTACCTCGACGCCTTGGCGGCGCGCGCCTTCTTGGCCGTCTACGGAGCGCGACGCTCCACACGCCACGCCCTCAGGCGCGCGCTCTTCGTGGAATTCCCACGCCGCGTGCGGGGCCTCTTGCCCGAGCTCGGGCTGTCCACGGCGTTGGTGCTCCTAGGCGCGCTGGTAGCCATTGCGCTGATGCAGATCGAGCCGGGTTGGTACGACGCCTTCGTCAGCCCGGCGCTGTCCGCGGGGCGCGATCCGCAGGCCTCGACCCAGACCCTGCGCGCGGCGCTCTACGGCGGCGGCGAGATGGGCGAGGGGCTCGGATTCTTCGCCTCCTTCCTGTTCACCCACAACTTGGGCATCGGCCTGCTCTGCGTCGCCCTCGGATTCGCCGGCGGCATCCCCACCGCGCTCCTGCTCTTCCAGAACGGGCTGATGCTCGGCGCCTTCCTGAAGCTCTACGCCGACCGCGGGCTGCTCTTCGAGCTCGGAGGCTGGCTCCTGCCCCACGGCGTGCCGGAGATCGGCGCGGTGATCCTGTGTGGCGCCGCGGGCCTTCACCTCGGCCGCGCGCTCTTCCTGCCCGGACGCCTGCGCGTGAGGCGCGCCCTGAGTCAGGCGGGCCGGCGTGTCTCGATGGTCGTGGTGGGCACCATCCCGCTCTTCGCCATCGCGGGCCTGATCGAGGGCATCTTTCGCCAGAGCGTGACCAACGACATGACCCGCTACGCCCTGGGCGTCTTCAACCTCTGCTGGTTCTTCGCCTGGCTGATCCTGGCGGGACGCGAGGCCAGGGCCCGCGCATGAACGAGCTGGACGCGCTCGAGATCATCGGCCCGGAGGGCGTGCCCCTGCGCTTCCCGCGCGCGCCCATCGTCGACCGCGCCATGGCCTTCTCCATCGATCTCTGCCTGCTCTTTCTGCTGGCGAGCATCAGCGCCGCCATCTTGGTGCTCGCGGGTCTGGGCAGCGGTCTGCTGAGCGTCGCGGGCCTCGGGCTGATCTTCTTCTTCGTGGTCCGGCACGGCTACTTCCTCTTCTTCGAGACGCACTGGCAGGGCGCCACGCCGGGCAAACGGCTGCTGGGCCTGAAGGTGATCTCCCGCGACGGCGGTGGGCTCTCCCTCGACGCCATCATCGCCCGCAACCTGATGCGCGACATGGAGCTCTTCATCCCGCTGGTCGCCCTGGGCAACCCCGCGCAATTCTTTGGTCGCGCGCCCGCTTGGCTGCTGCTGCCCGCGAGCCTGTGGCTCTTGGTGATGATGCTCATGCCCATCCTCTCGCGAGAGCGCACGCGCCTCGGAGATCTGGTCGGCGGCACGCTCGTCGTGCGGGTGCCCAAGGCGCCGCTCTTGGTCGACGAGGCGGGACGCGACTCCCTGATTCCCGCCGCTCCAGGCCACGCCGCGCCCGAGTTCGAGAGCCCGCAGCTCGAAATCTACGGCGAGCACGAGCTCGAGACCTTGGCCGAGCTCTTGCGCAAGGCGGAGCAGGGCAACGCCTCACGCGAGGACCTGACGCTCGTGGCCCTCGCCATCGCCCGCAAGGTCGGCTTCTTCGGAGACGCACCCACGCGCGAGCCCGCGCGCTTCCTACGGCGCTTCTACCGAGCGCAGCGCGCGCACCTCGAGGGCAAGCTGCTGATGGGAAAACGCAAGGGCTCGAAGTTCGACGCGAGCTGAGCGAGGCGGCCCCGATCAAGGCGCCCTTGTCTCGCGCTAGGACTGCTACGGAAGCCAGTCGAGAGAATCCGCGAAGCCTCGCCTTTCTACGCCTCGGCGCAGTGGTTCGACGCCCGGCGCTTGATCGAGCACCGTCACGCTCTCGAGGTCGAGGTCCTGCGCGATGCTCTCGAGCATACGCCCGAGGTGCGGCGAGGACGCGCGGGCCGTCTTGACCTCGATGCCAAAGCGCTTGCCGTCGCGCTCCACCACCAAATCGAGCTCCGCGCCTGCTGCGGTACGCCAAAAGAAGAGCTGGGATTGCGGATGCGCCAAGCGCTCGCGGCGGGTGATGTCCTCAATCACGAAACTCTCCCAGCTCTGACCTCGAATGGGGTGCGATGAGAGCTCACTCTCGGATCCCACGCCGAGCAAATGGTGCACCATCCCGGTGTCGCAGAGGTAGAGCTTGGGGGATTTGACGAGCCGCTTGCCGACGTTGCGAAAGTAGGGCGGCAACCGGTGAAGTAGGAAGGTCTGCTCGAGGACATCGAGATAGCGATTCACCGTAGGCGCACTCACGCCCAAGGAGCGCGCCAGCTTGCTGACATTCGCGAGTCCCCCCTGTGCGTGGGCCAGCATGGTCAAGAGTCTGCGCAGCAGCAGCGGAGCCGTGCCTACACCAAGAGCGGGCAGGTCGCGCTCGATGTAGGTTCGCAGGTAGGCCTCCCACCATTCTCGAAAGGCGCCGTGCTCGCTGCCCGCTCCGAGTGCGTCAGGAAATGTGCCCGACACCCACGCCTCCATCCAATTCCGCGCGGGTCGCCCACGCGCGGCCTCAGACGCTGTCAAGGGCGCCAGCTCTAGGATTCCCCCGCGAGGCTCTCGGAGACTTGGCGCACCAACGCGGGCTGCGCCGATCCGAGCACGATGAAGCGTCCGCGCGTCTTTCGATCCGCATCGATGGCGCCACGCAGAGCCGGGAACACGTCGGGGACAGCTTGCGCCTCGTCCAAGACCAGGCTCGGTTTTGCCCGCGCCTCGATCTGAAAACGAGCGTCCTCATCGAAGAGAACCCGCGTCGCAGGATCCTCGAGGTCACAATAGGGAATCGACGGGAAGGTCTCGCGGGCGAGCGTGGTTTTGCCCACCTGACGTGGACCAAGGATCAAGACCGCGGGGAACGAGCCGGCCAAGTCGAGCAGTCGGCTGCTCGCATCACGAGGAAACATGCCTTGCATATTGAAGCATGCGCTTTGCATATGCAAGGCAATGTGGGCGCGTGACGCCCCATTGGATGCTCAAGCTTTCAGCAGGGACGGCTCGTAGCCTTCGGGCGCGGCGTAGCCCATCAGCATCAGCGCCGTGGCGGCGACGTTCGCGAGGCCCGGCTGCGTCAGGTCCGCGAGCTCGAGCTCGCGATCCGCCGCCCAGAGATAGCAGGGCACGGCGTTCAGCGTGTGACTCGTCTTGCGTTGCCACGCGCCGCCGCCCTTCTTCTTCATGGCGCCCGTCTTCTTGTCGTGCTCGATCATCTCGTCGGCGTTGCCATGATCCGCCGTGACCACGATGGCGCCGCCCGCGCGCTCCGTGGCCTCGACCAAGCGCCCGACGCACAGGTCCACCGCCTCCACGGCGAGGATCGCGGCCTCGAGATCGCCGGTGTGGCCCACCATGTCGCCGTTGGCGAAGTTGACCCGCACCAGGTCGAAGTCACCCGACGCGATGGCCGCGACGGTGGCGTCTGCGACCTCGGCCGCCTTCATCCACGGGCGCTGCTCGAAGGGCGCGAGATCGCTCGGCACTTCGACGTACTTCTCGAGCGCGTCGCTGAAGTGACCGCTCCTGTTGCCGTTCCAGAAGTAGGTGACGTGTCCGAACTTCTGCGTCTCGGCGCAGGCGAAGATGCGCTTGCCCGCGTACACCAGGTACTCGCCAAAGGTGCGATCGATGGCCGGAGGATCGACCAGGAAGTGCCTGGGGATCTGCAAGTCTCCGTCGTATTGCATGATGCCCGCGTAGGCGACGTCGAGGCGCGGACCTCGCTCGAAGGCGGTGAAGTCCTGTTCGTCGAAGGCGCGACTGATCTCGATGGCGCGATCGCCACGGAAGTTGAAGAAGACGACGGCGGCTCCATCACGGATCGGGCCGACGGGCGCTCCGTCCGAGTCGGCGATCACGAAGGCCGGAAGGTGCTGATCCGTGATGCTCGCGTCCTCCTCGCCCAGTGTGACAATGGCTTCTTCGAGCGACGCAAACTTCCGCGCCTCAGCGCGAACGTGCGTCTGCCAACCGCGCTCGACCATGGCCCAATCGGCCTCGTAGCGATCCATGGTGATGTGCATGCGACCACCGCCCGAGGCGACGCGATAGTCCGCGCCGGCGCCGCGCAGCTCGCTCAGCACGGCCTCGAGCTGCGCCACGTACTGAAGCGCGCTGGTCTCGGGCACGTCGCGTCCATCGAGCAGGGCGTGGACACGCACGCGCTTCACTCCGTCCGCGTGGGCGCGGCGCAGCATGGCGAGCAGGTGGTCGATGTGGCTGTGGACGTTTCCGTCGGAGAGCAGCCCGAGGAAGTGCAGTGGCTCGCCCGACTCGGCCACGCGCGCGACGAGGCGCTTCCACTCGGCGCCCTCGAAGAGATCCCCTGTGGCGATGGCCTGATTGACGCGCTTGGCGCCCTGATCGAAGACGCGACCGGCGCCCAGGGCGTTGTGCCCGACCTCGCTGTTGCCCATGTCGCCGTCACTCGGCAAGCCCACCGCCTTGCCATGGGCGCGGAGCTGCGTGACGAGGGCGCGCTTGGCCAGAGCGTCGAGGTTCGGCGTGCGGGCGGCGGCGACGGCGTCGGAGAGATCGCCCGACCCGATGCCGACGCCATCCATCACGACGAGGGTGACGGGCCCAGAGATGGCCTCGGTGTGCGGATGCGGCTGGAGGTGCAGCGTGCTCATGCGCTTCGTCTACGCCGCCGGGGCATGCGGATCAACGGATCCGACCTGACTATCTGTAGGGCGGCGCCTCGCCTCGCTGCAGCGACCAGGCGGCCACGACGAACACTTCTCGTGCCTCTTCGTCTACGCGGTAGAGTAGGAAATAGGGTGTGTGGTCAAAGCGGTAGGCGAGATAGCGAGTCTCGAAGCGCCACTTCGGTTGCGCCATGGGAGTCGACGCGAGAAATTCCAACGCCTCATCGAACGCTCGGGGCAGGTCGAGCTTGGATTCCGGTCTGTGCTGCTCCCACCAGGCGGAGAGCTTGGCGAACTCGGCCGCCGCCTCAGGGGCCACGGCGACCTGGAAGGTCATCGCTTACGGACAGCCTCTTTTGCGGACTCGGGGCTCAGACCCTCACCGCGAGCAAGCTCCGCCTCACCCTCACACAAGGCACGCTGCAGCTGCTCGCGCTCGGCCTCAGACATGCTCGCGAATGGGCTCGCGTCGTACTCAGTCCGGCGCGTGAGCGCGAACGCATGCAGCTCAGCGACGAGTTGGTCCGGTAGCTCATCTACGAGCGCATGCATGTCGGTACGACTTCCCACGGTGTTAGCATAGCGCCCGAAGCCGAAGCGTGCGACCAGCCGAGCCGCTGGCTCCAGACGATCCTCTCAACGATAGTCCAGTAGATGCGACGTCCGGCGCCCACGAGGTGCTCACCGAAGGTGCGGTCGATGCCCAGCGGGTCGACCAAGAAGTGTTTCGGGATCTGGAGATCTCCGTCGTATTGGATCATGCCCGCGTAAGCCACGTCGGGGCAGGAGGCTTACGGCCGCAAGCGAGCCGACCAGAGCCTTTCAGCGCCGGACGCGCTCTAACCTGTGCGCTCCAACTTCCGCTGCGCGCGCCACAGGTCCCAATCCATCTGTAGGCCGAGCCAGAACTGTGGGGAATTGCCGAAGACGCGCCCGAGCCGGATCGCCGTCTCCGCCGTGACGCCGCGTTTGCCATGGATCAGCAGGTTGACGCTCTGCACGCTGAGCCCCGTGCTCTGCGCCAGGGCTCGCTGCGTCATCTTCGAGGGCTTCAAAAACTCCTCGAGCAGCATCTCACCCGGCGAAGTGGGGGACCGATGTGTGGGTAGCATGTCGGTAGATCCTCTCAGTGGTAGTCCACAATGCGCACTTCGGAAGCGTCCGTATCCGCGAATCGAAACACGACACGATACTGCTGGTTCACGCGAATCGAATAGAACCCCGCAAGCTCGCCCCTGAGCATCTCGAGCCGGTTCCGCGGTGGGGCTCGCAGATCGCGAACTGAGATGGCCTTGTTGATCATGTCGAGCTTCCGAGCCGCCACCGTCCAGATCTCCCGTGGGACGCGACGCGCGTGTTTCGTGTTGCGACCGTGAAAGATGTCCTCCGTCGTCTGATCGCCGAAGTCACGGATCACTGGATCAGAGTAGCGCGATGCATGCATTAACGCAAGTAGTTAACTTTTCTGCTGCGTCGTTGATGGATGGCTGTGCGCGCTGCCGGTGGGCGTCAGAGGCGGTCAGCGAGGAGGCGCCCCGAACTGGCCACCGCGGATCACGGCGCTGGCAGAGGGTTCCACTCGGCGTCGACGCACTCCGTGGAGCCGGGGAAGTGGAGTTGGTAGTCGCGGCACACGGAGGCGAGCACGACGTAGCCTTGAAGCCAGCGCGACTCGTCGAGCTGCGGATGCGTCACGAGGCACGCGCAGGGCTCGCGATATGCGCGACCGCATTCACGAAGGTCAAAGGCGTTTGCATCCGGCTTGGTCTTCGAGCATCGGCGGTATCCCCAAGCACACACCCCGAACGAGCGCGTCTCGGAAGAACCCACGCAGGACGCGATGCCGAGGCTGTAGAATCGATGAGAATAGATTGCAGGAGACGGCGGGCATCTGAGGTCGTGTCCGCAGACGCCGCCACAGTAGGGTTGGCGCGGATCGCCCACCGGGCAGCCGCCTACATCCGGCGGTCCGTCGACGACATCGGTGCCATCCGAGTAGATGCAGTGCAACGTGGACACCGGCGGATCCGCGACCGCCGCAGCCTGGCAGAAAGAGACCGGAAAGCAGCGACCACCCATGGGCTTGAACACGCTGCCGTCGGCGTCCGCGCTGGCACCACAGACCTTGCCGGTGTGGCAGTAAACGGTGTCGGGATTGGCTACGGCACCATCGCGCTCGGTTCCGTCAGTCACGACCACGGAGCACGCGTCTTGCCACGTTCCTGTTCCGGGCCCTCGGGCCCGGAGGTCGAGACCGCGGCACACACCCGCGTACTCGTCGCAGGCAAAGTCCGTGGGACACCAGCCGCAGGTGTCGCAGCGGCGGAAGCCATCGATGCAGCCGCACTCCGCCTCGTCCTCAGGCAGACACTCCGCGATCGAATCACTAAGCGTTAAGCGCCGCGTGTACGCATCTGGCAATTGACCGGCATCGCCCGAGCCCGCGAAGCCGCACGCGAAGCCGCAACCGCCCTCGGATGGGATGTAGTCGTAGTCAGAGCAGCCCATGACGCCCATGACTAGAATCAAGCCGACGATGGGAGCAACGCGCAGCATCAGCTTCCGCCGCTGGCGACCGGTACGCTCGTGTCGCCGATGCTTCCACTCGTCCCAATGATCACAAAGGAGAACTGATTCCGGCTCTGGTAGTTAGGAGGTAGATCCGAGCGAAGATACCCTCCGGCTGGAGGCCCCGGCGCGTCAGGCAAGCCTGGACGGACTCGGCTGCAGATCTGACCGCGAACCGGCCCCGGCGTGAACATCGCGAACGTCGCCTGCGGGTCTTGTGGATCTACGTCGAGGTCGATGTCGTCCTCGATCACCGCCTCGAGGCCGTCGGGGCGGACGTTGATGCGGTCGATCTCGATCTGAGGCCAGCACACGCGATCGTCGGGCCGGGTGGAGTTGGGGACTTGTCGGCAGACGTGGCGCGCGCCGCGCCACTGGCCGTCCGCTGTCTGAAACGCCGGACCGAGGGAAGCGCCGTCTGCACTCCGAGCGCGGAAGTCGCAGTCGGCGTCCTCGCTGCAGTCGCGCCACTCATCCACGCCGGCAGCCATGTTCGGCTCCTGCACAGCGCCCGACATGAAGGCCGCGTTCAGGGCCAGGGGCAGCGAGTTGCGCAGCGCGCCCTTGATCGATTTCGTGATGTTTCGCTTACGCACATGGCTCACCCAGCCCGGATTGCAGTTGCCACCGGGGCCGTCGTGGAAATTCTCGATCGTCACCGACAGCACCCGCGCGAGCGTGTCGTGGGCACCGAGGTCGTGGCCGTCCATGGTCGCGAGGCCGAGTAGCAAGAGCGTATCGTGGCTCGTCCCGCGCCCGCTCAGCTCCCGGTGACGCCGCAGCGTCCAGTCAGAGCTGTCCAGCGAGAAGAACATGCGCGCTCCAGGGTCACATACGACCTCACGACCGTTGGCGAGGTCAGAAGTGATCTCGTGCGCTTGGTGAATCACCCGGTTTCGGAAAACCTGTGCATCGGAGTCAACGAAGGCGCAATAACTGAGCAGGCCGTCGCCACTCAATGCCGGGCGGGTCTGGCTCGGATCCAGCCAGAAGCTGTCGTCCAAGCCGGGCAATCGGCACGCCGCGGACACGCGTCGATTGTACTGCGAGAGCTCATCGCCCAAGCGGCAGGCGATGGCGAACGCTTCGTCTTGCACCGGCAGCTGCATCCTATCCGTGTGCTCGAGCTCCACCGTGAAGTGAACATCAAAGGTGAGGTCTCGGCAGTCCGTGCCCCACGAGCCTCGGAGCCGCGCGATGTGCACGCCGGTGCGCACACCGAGTCGATCCCGGTCATCAGGCACGCCGACGGCGTGCTGGAAGTCGGACCTGAGCATGACGCTCATCAGTCCCTCGGTGACCGAGGCGTCGGTGATGCGTGCGTCCTCATTCAGCTGGTCGGCGAGCGCGACACCGAAGCCCTGCGCCACCGTCTGCCAGT
>JAADHO010000342.1 GCA_013151775.1 Deltaproteobacteria bacterium
CACCCGGTGGGGCTTCGGCGCGCCCGCTGGTCAACCCGGTGGCGGCGCTGGCGGTCAGCCTCAGATGGAGACGCTGGCCATCGTGTCGGTGGTCACGGGCGCCCTCGGCCTGATCTCCTGCTGCTGCTGCTTCGCCCTGCCGCTTCCCATCGCGGCCATCGTCACGGGTGGCCTGGGGCTCAGCAAGATCAACCAGGAGCCTGGGCGCTTCAAGGGCAAGGAGCTCGCCTACATCGGTATCGGGCTGGGCATCCTCGCCATCCTCATCACCATCACCCTCTTCATCATCAACTTGGTCGGCGGCGGCAGCTTCGGTCAGCCCGCCTGGCAACAGTTCAAGTAGGTCCTCCCGACCTGG
This sequence comes from Deltaproteobacteria bacterium, assembly GCA_013151775.1. Lineage (GTDB taxonomy): Bacteria > Myxococcota_A > Polyangia > Polyangiales > Houyiibacteriaceae > JAADHO01. The sequence goes on from JAADHO010000342.1 coordinate 359, forward strand.
GCGCGGCACACCAGAGGCCGCGTCCAGGGCGACGGACGCTCGATGTGTGACCCCGAAGGGCGGTCAGTCAGTCAGTGCGTACGCAGGTTCCAGCTGCGCACCACGCGGCCTGTGCGATCGAAGCCCAGGATCAGCAGCGGCAAGGCCCGACCGTAGCCCGCAGCCGGACGCCCGACCTCGTAGAACCAGTCGTTGTCGGCGAAGTCGTGCTCGGCGCAGCGCGGGTGTCGCGAGCAGGGCGCTCCGCGACCGATGCGCTCCTCGACCTCGTCACGGCGCAGACCGTTGAGCACGTTCTCGTCGAGGGCGGCCTCCACCGTGCGGCTGTGGGCAGCGCTCGCCTCGGCGTCCGAGACATCGCCCTGCATGGCCTGCTGTAGGTTCGCGAGCAGCCGCTCCGGTGGCACGCGCGCGCCGCAGCCGGCAGCGGCTAGGGCCACGAGAGTCATCCACGCCAACACACACCAACGCTCGTTCGCTCGCTTCATCACTTCTCCTCCTGCGGCGGGCTGGGCGCCAGCGTGGGCGCCAGCATGACCCGACCCTTGCCGGCGTCCTTGGCGGCGTAGAGGGCCTCGTCCGCCCGCGCCTCGAGCGTTTCGGCCAGCTCGTGTCCGTCCCACGTAGCGACCCCGATGGAGACCGTCTGTGCGACCTCCGCTGCGCCCACGTCGATGCTCTCGTCCCGCATGCTCCGGACGATGCGCTGCGCCACGACCTCCGCAGGGACTCTGCCCGTGGCCGGCAGGATCAGCACGAACTCGTCTCCGCCGCGCCGCACGAGCACGTCGTGACGACGCACGGCCTGACGCACGCGATCCGCGAACACGCGCAGCACGATATCGCCCGCCTGGTGGAGATACGTGTCGTTGACCTGCTTGAAGTTGTCGAGGTCCATCAAGAGCACGCTCGGCGCCGTCACCGTCTGACGCGCGCGCTCGAGCTCCTCGCGTAGGCGCGGCAGCAGATAGTGGCGATTGAACGCCAAGGTGTGCGCGTCCGTGACGGCGATGCGCTCGAGGCGTGCGCGGTCGATGGGCGTGACGGCGCAGTTGGCCAGCAGGCGCGCGAAGGTCTCGGCCTCCTCGTCGAAGGCGCCCGTCTGGGCCGAGCTGGCCGAGAGCACGCCCACCACCTTGCCCGAGACGAAGAGCGGCACGCAGAGGATCGAGCCGATGGAGAAGCCTTGTCCGGGCGCCACCACGAAGCGTGGGTCGCTGGCGCAGTCGTCCACGCGCGCGACCTCACCGTGGCTCACGGCCCAACCCGCGACGCCCACATTGGGTTGAAACGAGACGGGTCGCTCCGCCGCTCCGGCCCCGCTGCGCGCGCCGGCCAAGAGCTCGCGCTCGGAGTCGTCCAAGACGCGCACGGAGGTGTGATCCGCGGGCAACAGAATGAGGGCCGCGTCCGTCACCGCGCGCAGAGCCGTCTCGAGACAGCGCTCGTGGGCCAAGGTGCGCGTCAGCGCCATCAGCACGGAGAGCGCGCGGCTCGCGTCGATCATGTCTGCCCCGCCTCGAGCGTTACGAACACGTCACAGCGTACCACAGCAGGCGTCGCTCACGGGCGCGCGCGTGGCGACGAGCCTGCTCCGCGGGGGACGACCCGGTAGAGGCGCAGCCTGATGGCTCCCTCGGGCGCGACGCTGGAGGCGATGTTCTCGTCGTAGACGCGGTGCGGGATCGTCTCCTCGAGCACGACCTCCAGCGGCACGGCGGCGAGCAGCGCGTCACAGGCGCGGACAGGGGGCGCGTTCTGTAGGCCGAGACACGCGAGGCCTTGGTAGAAATAGAGCGGACGAGCTGACGTGAGCAGCTCCCGGGTGGCGGCGCTCAGGGTCTCGGTGGGGGACTCGGGATCGATGGGCAGGCTGCGGAAGCGTGGCTCGAGCTCGCCTCCGGAGAGCCGATCGAAGAGGCGCCCGAAGTGCATGCCTTGGCCTCCCTCGTACTCGAGCACGGTGGCGTCCTCTGGGAGCCTCCTGGCGGCTCGCCGCACGAAGGCGAGCTCCCGTTGGGTGTCGTGGTCCACGTCCCGAATGAAGCCCGAGGCCCACAGGGGGCTGAGCAGGATCAGCAGGCCCAAGGGCACGCGCGCCCGTGGAAAGCGCCCGTCCACCCACAGCGCCCCGGCGGCGACCAGGGCCACGAAGGGCAGGACGAGGTGCAGGTGATAGCGCGCCTGCATCGCGACAGTCGCGGGCTGCACGTAGGCGTGGGCGGTGAACGCGGCGAAAAGCCAGACCAGGAGCCAGACGCCAGCGCGGCGCTCTTCGGGATGGCGCAGCAGGGCGCGCACACCGAGCAGGGCGAGCAGGGCCAGCGCCGTGGGGGTGACCAGCGGGTTCAGGAGCGTGTCGTGATCGCTGAGCAGGCTGCCGAGGGCGTCCTGCAGCACCCGAAGGTGGAGTCCGTCGGAGACCTGGCCGCCGAAGCTGACCAGCGTGTGAGCGAGGAAGACTTGGGTGGCGCTGAGGGTGATCAGCAGGATTGCCAGGCCGCGGCGATCTGCGGGTCCGCGGAGACTCGGGAGCGTCAGGATGGCCAGCACGGCCAGCGGCGCGAGCAAGAGGTCGAGGGGGCGCGTCGCGAAGGTGAGGGGAGCGAGCCAGAGCAGGCTGATGAAGGCCGCCGCAGCGCCCAAGCTCGTGCGCGCGCGGATGGCCGCCCAGAGCAGCGCGAGCAGCAGCGCGGAGAGGGTCACGGAGAAGACCAGCGCGACCTCGGAGCGGGCGAAGTGCAGGTGCAGCGGCAGCACGGCCACCACCAGCGCCGCGACCAGGCCCGTGCGCCTGTCCTCGAAGACACTCCGCACCCACGCGAAGACGGCGATCGGGGCCAACGCAGAGAAGAAGAAGGTCTGCGCGCTGACCGCCCCGAAGCGGTTGGGCGTCGCGCCGAGCAGGTCGCAGAGCCAGGCGAAACCGGCGCCATCGAAGAGCGCGTCTTGGGACGCGACTCGTCTCGAGAAGGGCCACGCGCCGAGGTAGGTCTGCGGCGCGAGCCCCCAGCGCAGCAGCGCGCCGAGCAGGGTCACGCCAGCCAGCGCCGCCACCAGACGCCAGCTCGACAGCGGCTGCGGCTCCCGGCGTCCGGGCCGTCGCAGGCCGAGGAACGCGAGCAAGAGGGCGAGCGTCAGCAGCGCGCCATCCGCCGCGAGGCCATCGGCCGGTCCCACCTTCAGCTGCGTGGTCGGAGCGGCGGAGCTGACGCCAGCTCTCCAGAAAGGCAGTCGATCGTTGCGTCTCACGGCCTCCATCAGCAGAAGCGCTGCGGCCCGAGCCTGCTCGTCGCCCTCGATCCGGAGCGAGAAGCTCAGGCTCGTCGACGTGGACGACGTGGCCGCTTGGGGGTGCAGCAGGACGAGGCGCGCTGCGTGTCCCTCCCGCTCGACGGTCGCCGTGATCGAGCTCTGCTGGATCGCGACGTTCATCAGGCGCGCGCCGCCCGGCAGCTCTCCTCCGAGCCGGTAGGGCGCGAAGAGGGCGAGCACCTCCTGCTCCCGCCCCGCTTGAATCACCGGCTGCGCGCGGGCCACGCCGTGACTCCAGGAGGCGCAGCTCAGCGCGATCAGAGACCACAGCAGGCGTGCGAAGCGAGCGTCCCTCATGGCGCCATCCCCGAGTCGGGATCGCGTGAGGTGGCGCGCGCTCGAAGTCGAAAGAAGCCCAAGGTCGCCACGGGCAGCGCGTCCCCGGTGAGCCGGAGGAGGGCCTTCGGGTGGTTTCGAGTCGAGAGCTCGAAGGTCGCCACGGGCTCGAGCGTGTGCGTGCGCAGCAGGGCGCACAAAGAGGGGCGCGCGTAGGGTGGGCGCACGAGCCCCGCGTCCTTCTCCACCGGCGCGAAGCTGCGCAGGCCCGCGCCGAGGTAGAGCAGAGTCTCCTGGCCGGTGAAGTCTTCGGGTCTCGACAGGTAGTCGCCCAGGGAGACGAGCTGGGCGCCGGGCTGTCTGCGCTGAGCCTCCACGCTCCGGTACTCACCCCAGGGGTAGCGCACCTCGAGGGGGTCACCCGCCCAGGGGATGCCCTCGGGACGCGGGAAGATCTCGGGGGGGACGACCAGCAGGCGGTGGGGAGGGAGCTCTGCCAGGGCGCGGGAGAAAGCCCGCCGTTCGGGTCCGAGCACCCTCGGCCCCCAGGCGAAGGCCCACGCTTCGCTAGCGCTTGGCGCGGCCAGCAAGATCAGCCCGAGCAGCCCCACGAGGGCGACGCGCGTGGGCACGGCCCGCCAGCGCCGCAGCCCGTCCACCAGCCACCACGCGCCCTCCGCGGCGAGCCAGGCCGAGAAATACAGCGACGTGGTGCCGTGGATCAGACGCACGGGGTAGCCCGAGTCGAAGGATTGGATGGAGCCGAGGAGGGCCTCCGTGAGCACGAAGGCCGCCAGCAGAGGTGCGTTCCGGCGCGGGCGGCGCAGCACCACCACGAGGCCGAGGATGAAGAGCAGGCCCAGAGGCAGCGGGGTCAGGCGTGGGTCGAGGTAGATCAGGTTTGGGATCACCGACGCTAGCTTTTGGCTCCACGGCATCGCGGCCGCGGCCCCACCCATCTGCCGGAGGGTGAGCCAGGCGTAGGGGCCGACGAACACCCCGAGGAGCGCGAGCGGCAGCAGCGAGCGTGGAGTCGGTGGGCGGCGCGACCAGGCCCAAGGCACGACCCACACCAGGGGCAAGAGCCCCAGAAAGGTCACGCTCGAGCTGAGGGCGAAGGCGAAGAAGCCAGCGGCGGAGACCCAGGCCGAGAGCGAGCGATGTTCCACGGCCCAGGTGGCGAGCCAGGCGGCGCCGAAGAGGCAGACGTCGGCCCAAGGCCAGAAGGTCCCAGCCACGGAGAGCCGCGCGGCCACCGGATGGAGGCTCGCGAAGGCGAATGTCAGCAGCGCGACGCGCTCGCCGCCGGAGGCGCCGGAGAGCCGCCGGATTCGGCGCAGGCTGTCGGCGAAGAGCAGCCAGGCGAGCAGGGTGAGCGCGAAGCCCGCGGCGAAGGCCAAGGGATAGCGCCGCGGCCAGGGACCGAGGATCAGCCCTTCGGCGTGGTAGGTCGGAGGCATCCAGCCGGGGCGCTCGCTGTCGCAGGCGGGATCGATGGCGCAGTCGACCCGGGCGACGAAGGAGTTGTGTTCGTGCACCGGCAGGGCGGGCATGACGGCCGCGGCCAGGGACGCGAGGATGGCCAGCGCCAGCAGCCGCCGCAGGTAGCGACGCCTCGTGGCGCTCGCCGGTCGAGCGTGTTTGTCGATGCTCAGAAAGGCCAGGACCAAGCTCAGCGCCAGCAGCGCGAAGCTGCCCAGGCGACGCGCGGGTGGCGCGGCCGGGCGGCGCACGATCTCCCTCTCGAGCGTGGGCGGGACGAACTCATCGCACTGCACGCCCGGCGCCAGCAGCGGGTCCGCGTTGGCCTGAGCGCTCACCTCTGGAGTCGACGCCAGGACCCCCAAGCAGAGGAAGAGAGCCAGCAGCAGCCGCATCGGGCGACGATAGACGAGTTGGCATCACGACACCAACCTCGGAGCAGAGCGCGGCGACGCCGCAAAACGCAAAGTGTAAAGCAACGCTTGACACTATGCACTTCGGACTCCATGTTTCTGCGCATGGCTACTCCAAGGCTGCCAGTCAGCCGTCTCGACGTCGCCGCTCGACTCCTCGCGGGCGCTCTGCCGCGCTCGGTCACGCCGATGATCGACCGGGTCAGGCTCGACGCGCGCGCCATGCTCTCGAGCTTGGGGCCGGGGCTGCCTCCGGTGGTCAAGAGCCGCGCGGGGCAGACGGCGAGGCCCACGCCCCTCGAGGAGATCGACCCCATCGATCATCTCCTGCCGAGGCGCGTGGCCGCGGCCGTGCATCAGCTCGGACGGGATCTGGGCATGCTCGGCGGGATGCTGAGCGGCCGCACACCACCGCCCACTATCGAACGCGGGCCCTCCGCCTACGCCAGCGTCGATCAGACGCCCGCCGGCTCCCTCGCCTCACGCCGCGTCCGCGTCACCTTCGTGCGAGACGAGACGCCCGACGCGCGCTCCTTCGGGCTCGCCTTCGACGACGGCTCGCCCATCGCCTTCGAGGCGGGACAATTCCTCAGCTTCGAGCTGTCCGTGGAAGGCAAGCTCGAGCGCCGCGCCTACTCCCTCGCGTCCGCGGCCCTGCCCGGCGTCGAGCCCTTCATCACCGTCAAGCGCGTGCCGGGCGGCAAGGTGAGCAACGCCTTCTTGGATGGCGTCGAGGTCGACGCCCGCATCCGCGTACTCGGCCCATCGGGTCTCTTCGTCGTCCCCGACGACGCGGGCGACACCCTCGTGCTGATCGGCGGAGGCAGCGGCATCACGCCCCTCGCATCGATCGCCGAGACCTGCTTGCGGGGCGACCAGGAGCGACGCGTCGTCTTGGTCTACGGGAGCCGCAGCGACGCGGACGTCATCTTCCGCGCTAGGCTCGAGAGCTTGGCGGCGGAGTTTCCCGAGCGCTTCCGCCTCGAGCTCACCGTTGGACCACGCCTCGACGGAGACACGTTGCGTGCGCGCCTCGGTGATTTTCCACGAGCCGCGACCTATTTCCTCTGCGGCCCCGGCCCCATGATGGACGCCTGCCGCGAGGCGCTGATCGAGGCGAAGGTGTCGCCGGCGCGGATCCTCGAAGAGCGATTCAGCCGCAGGGGCGCCCTCGACGTGACCTTCGAGGATCAGCCCGTCGTCGTGAAGGCGGGCGCACGCGAGCATCGCTATCAGTGCCGCGCGGGCCAGACCCTGCTCGAGGCCGGCCTCGCCGCAGGGCTGAGTCTGCCCTTCTCCTGCGCCATGGGCGGTTGCGCTGCGTGCAAGCTCGAGCTCGTCAGCGGACAGGTGCACGCCGACGAGTCGAGCTGCCTGAGCGCCCAAGAGCGCGCGGCGGGTTTCGTGCTCACCTGCGTGTCACGACCGCTCACACCCGTCACCTTGAAGCTCGACGCATGACGGAGCTGTCTCACCCCGAACGCACGCCGCCTGAGCGGCGCCTGCGCATGAAGGATCTGTGCGAGCGCACGGGCCTCGATCGGCAGGCGATCCACTTCTACATCCGTGAGGGCATCCTCCCGCCTGGCGAGAAGACCGGCCGCAACACGGCCTTCTACACTCGAGACCACGTCGAGCGTCTGGCGCTGATCAAGCGGCTGCAGCAGGAGCGCTTCCTGCCGCTCAAGGCCATCAAGGCGCTGCTCGACGGACCTGACGAGGCCTTCACCGCGGAGCAGCAGCGCTTCCTGGCCGACGTGCGCGCCAACCTCGAGGCCGTGCTCCCGAGCGCTGCGCCGCCCGCCCTCGTGCCCGCGAAGCGTCTGCTCGATGAGCTGCCCGACCTCGATCCCGAGGACATCGAGCACGCGGTCGAGCTGGGTCTGATCGGCGGCACCAAGGCGGCGGATGGTGGCCTGCTCTTGCCGGAGAGCGACACCTGGCTGCTCGAGCTCTTGGCCAAGATGCGTGCGGCCGGTCTCAGCCGAGAGCTTGGATTCAGCGTGGCGGATCTCGCGTTCTATCAGAACACACTCGATGAGCTATTTCGACACGAGCGCCGACTTCTGTCGGAGCGCTTGGCCGGACTTCCAGCGGAGCAGGTCGCGTCCATGATCGCGACTACGTTGCCCCTCGTTCAATCATTTTTGAGTCGCTACCACGCAAGCCGTGTACGTGATTTCTTTGGTGCATCCACCTCCGAGCCAGACCCGAAAGACAAGCCATGAACACTTCGAAGATCCTTCAGCTCCTGCCGCCCAAAGCACGCGACGCGGTGGATCCCTACTTCGAAGCGTTCGAGGTATTGTCGAGCGTGCGCGACCCACGCGTGCTGCGCTCCCTCGCGCCCTCCGGCGTGCGCGGCATGCTGCTTCACCGGGGCAAGCAAGGCGTGCCCACCAAGGTTCGCGCCAACCACGAGGTGCACTTCGATTGGAGCTACCCCGCGGACATGCCCGAGATGCGCGAACTCTACACGCGCGCGAAGCAGAACCAATGGGACTCGGACACCTGGCTCGATTGGAGTATCGACGTCGACCCGATGAACCCCGAGACCGATCTGCTGCCCGATAACTTCATGAACTTCGAGAAGATGGAGGAGTTTGGCATTCATCTCTCACGCGAGGAGAAGCGCGAGGGCAAGATGGCCATGGCGTCGTGGATGCTGAGTCAGTTCCTCCACGGCGAGCAAGGCGCGCTCTTCGCCGCGGCGCAGGTGACGGAGGCCGTGCCATTCTTCGATGGAAAGCTCTATGGCGCGACGCAGGTCATGGATGAGGCGCGCCACGTCGAGGTGTTTCATCGCTACCTCGATACGAAGCTCGAGAAGCTCTATCAGGTCAACGACAATCTCTTCGTGATCATCGACGCCCTGATGGCCGACTCGCGCTGGGATATGAAGTTCCTCGGCATGCAGATCATGGTCGAAGGGCTCGCCCTCGGCGCCTTCGGCACCATGTATCAGATGACCAAGGAGCCCCTGCTGAAGGAGCTGTTGAAGAACGTGATCCGCGACGAGGCGCGCCACGTGCACTACGGCGTGCTCGCCTTGCGTGAGCACATCATCAAGCACCTCTCGGAGAGCGAGCGCCGCGAGCGCGAAGATTGGGCCTTCGAGGTCGCGCTGCTGATGCGAAACCGCTTCCTCTCCTACGAACTCTACGAGGAGTACTACGCGGACACGCTCAGCCGCGCGCAGTGGCGCGAGGTCGTCTACAGCTCGAAGGGCCTCGAGCATTTCCGGCACACCATGTTCCGCCGGCTCGTGCCCAACCTGCGCGAGATCGGCCTGCTGACGGATCGCATCAAGCCGTTCTACGCACAGGCGGGGCTGATGAAGTACTTCGGAGAGGCGGCGGCGCCGGAGCTGACGGAGGAGAGCCTGCTGCTCGACCTCGACAGAGGCTCAGTGTCCGCGGAGTAGGCGCGGCTCGCCGGCCGCCCGCGGCTCTGCCATGCTTCAGGCATGACTTCTGGGCACCTCCATCGGGCCGCTGGCCTGCTCGCCGTCTTGCTCGCCGCGTGTGGCGGCGGCGGCAGCTCACCTGACGCGGACTCGGGCGCGAGCGACGCCGCAGCCGACTCGAGCGCGAGCGACGCCTCCACGGCTGCGCGCATCGAGATCGGCACGGGCACGGAGAGCTTTCGGGCGCTCGGGCCGGGCAGCATGGTCGAGCTCGTCCACGGACCGCAGGGCGGCTACCACGTGCAGGTCGCCTTCCGGCTCTGGGGCATCGATCCCGAGGGGCTGTTGATCGAGGCGCACGCCTACGACCCGACCTCCGGCGTCGAGCTCACCATCCCCGTGGAGCGCGTGCTCACGGCGCGGCGTGTGAGCCCCGAGGGTGATCACCTGCTGCGCCTCGGCGACCGCCTCGTCTTCACCACCGACGATCCCACGACGATCTACGATCGAACCACCGGCGTGGGCACGGACCTGCGCATCACCGCGACCTTCACGCCCGCCTCCGGCGATCCCGTCATGGGCGAGACGACGACCACCGTCGTCGACACGATGTGAGCGCCGGCATGAGCGCAAAGACGCTACCCCGAGGTGTGCTCGGCGTCGTGCATCTGCCCGCGCTGCCCGGCGATCCGGCGCATGTGGGCGCGAGCTTTCGCGACGTGGAGCGCTTCGCCATGGCCGACGCCGAGGCGCTGGCCGGGGGCGGCGTCGCCGGCCTCGTGCTCGAGAACTTCGGCTCCGCGCCCTTCCCCAAGGGCAGCGCCGGCTCCCGCGTGCCGCCTCACCACGTGGCCACGCTCGCCCTCCTCGCGCGCGCCTGCGTCGAGCGCTTCGGCCTGCCCGTGGGCGTGAACTGCCTGCGCAACGATGTGTTCAGCGCCCTGGGTGTGGCGTCGTCGTCGGGCGCCGACTTCGTGCGCGTGAACGTGCACACGGGCGCCTACCTCACGGACCAAGGCGTGATCGAGGGCGAGGCCGATCTCAGCCTGCGTTACCGCGCCTCCCTCGCGCCCGCGCGGCCCGCGATCGCCGCAGACGTGTTGGTGAAGCACGCCACGCCGCTGACGCCCCTGAGCATGACGCGCGCGGTGCACGAGGTCCTCGACCGCGGGCTGGCCGACGCCGTGATCGTCACGGGCGTGGCGACGGGTAGTGAGGTCAATGAGGACGAGCTCGCCGAGGCACGGGACGCCGCGGGTGAGCGCGCCGTGTGGCTCGGCTCGGGCCTGACACCGCAGCGCGCGGAGGTCTTCGCACGCTACGCCGACGCCGCCATCGTCGGCACATGGTTGAAGCAGAACGCAGACGTTCGCGCCCCCGTGGACCCGGGCCGAGTGCGCGAGCTGGTCGCCGCCTTCGGCGCTGGCCGCGAGCGCTGAGGCGCGGCTACTCGCCGGGCCGTCGTCCATGGCGGACGATCCGCTCCGGGTGCACGCGCTGCTCCTCGATGCGCGTCCGCACGATCATGGGATCGAGGAAGGGACGCAGAGGTTCGATCGTCACCGTGCCGAGGGGCAGGCGGGAGTCGCCCGCGTCGTCGCCTCGGACGATGGGCCAGCGCTCGCCCGTGCTCGGGTTGTAGATGCCCAGCAAGACGCGGTACTCGCCGGGCGCGACGCCCACGGGGATCTGCACCAGCACGCGGTTCTCGATGATGTCGCCTGCCTGCCAGCGGTCGGCGGGGTACATCCAGTCGCCGGGGATGTGGTCGTAGGGGATGCGCGTGTCGCTCGACTCCACGTGCAGGAAGAAGTGCGTGTCCGCCGCCGCCGGTCCCGCGGCGCGCCACCAGGTCGTCACGAAGAACTCCTGCTTCTCGCGGGCCGTGGCCTGCACCTCGCTGCCGAGCAGCTCGAGGCCGTGGTCGAAGGTCGCGGTCACGCCCGAGAGCCCGCTCGGCGGTGAGTCGAGCACGACCTCGCCGGGTGTCTGCTCGAAGAGGTCGCGGCGCCGGAAGAGCGAGAGGTAGTAGCTCGCCGAGCGCGGCCAGGTGCGCACGTGCACGTAGCGCCGCCGGAAGCGTTCGTCGTAGATGCGGAACTCGTAAGCATTCGCCAACAAGGCGCCGCCGAGGGCGCGCGGGGTCGGGTCGCGCGCGAAGCGTTCGCTCACGGCCGCCGCGTCGCGGTCGCTGATGTAGGAGGTGAGGATCGCCCACTCGGGGTTGCGGCGATAGAAGTACTCGCGCATGTCCGCGTCGAAGGCGGGCTGATTGCGGAAGGCTTCGGTGGCCGCGAAGGGGTGCAGCCCGTAGGCGTGCCGCGCGCGCGCGACGGTGCGATCCACCAGCCCGAAGAAGTCGAGGAAGGAGATGTCCGGCGCGTGGTAGGGCGTCGAGCCCATGTCCTGGAAGGCCACCAGAGCGCCCGGGCGTTCGTGGCGCGTGAGGAACTTTCCCATGTCCGGGTGGTAGGTGCCCGAGAGCTCGCCCCAGCCGTTGAAGCCGTCCGAGGAGGTGTAGCTGAAGCCGAGGTTCGCGCCCATGGCGACGAGCACGAGCACGCTCGAGAGGGCGATGGCGGCGGGCGCCACCTTGGGCCGGCCGCGCATCGAGTCGCCCACGGCCACCGCGAGGTTGCGCAGCCCCATCATGCCGAGCACGACGAGCAGAGGCAGCGCGGGCAGATAGAGGCGATGCCAGCGCATCTCGTCGGCGCCGACCTTGACGATGAAGGCCATGAAGCCGACCACCGACAGCGCCATCAGCGTCTTCAGGGCGAGGCGCCGCTTGTCCACGAAGGCCAGCGGCGCGAGCAGCACCAACGCGCCCAGCCCGTTGAAGCGGAACATGTCGTGGAGCTTGGCGAGGCCGGCGATCACCACCAGGGCGCTCTTGCTCGTCTTCACGTAGTAGGTGTTGGGCAGGAGGCCACCGAAGTAGAGGTAGCGGAAGAGGTGCACGGGCGCCGTCACGCCGAGCAGGCCCACGAACCAGTACACGGTCAGCCGGTCGAGCCGCTTGGCCTTGATGGCGCGTCCGATCAGATAGACGCCGACGATCAACCCGATCAGGTGGATCTCGGGGCGCGTCAGGCAGCCGAGCGCCATGACCACGCCGGCGCCGAGGGCCAAGCGCTTGCTCTCGCGCTCCAGCGCCACGAAGGTCATCCACAGGGCGAGCACGGGCAGGAGCATGCCGAGCGGTCCCTCCATGCCGCTCGTGGCCCACAGAGCCGCCGTGCTCGAGGTCGCGAGCCACAGGGCCGGCCAGCTGTGGGCCATGTCTCTGCGGACGCCATAGGTGTGCACGAAGATCGACGCCATGGCGAAGAGCGTCGCGGCGCACAGCACGCTGCCGAGCACCTCGGTCACTTGGAAGAGGTCGAGACGCATGGCCTCGAAGGGCGCCATCACCAGGGTCCAGAGGAAGCTCGTGGTGCCCTCGACGTGCTCGCCCACGTTGAACACGAAGCCGTTTCCCGTGACGAGGTTGTGCGCGTAGCGGAAGGTGATGTAGGCGTCGTCCTTCACGAAATCGAGCGTGATGGCGATGCTGACGATCAGCACAGCGACCGCCACGAGCATGGGCCCGAGGGCGATCAGGCGCGCGCGTCGATCCTTCGGCCACCACCAAGCACGCGAGCGCTCGTCCACGGCGGGCGCCTCCGCGTCGTCGTCGTGCTGCTCGCGGCTCCCGCGGCGTCGCAAGAACCACGTCAGCCCGATGGAGAGCAGCAGGCCCAGCAGCCAATAGCGCCAGGGTCGAATCAAGCCGAGCGTGCGGTCGTAGCGCATGTCGCTCGGCGAGATGACGGCGCGCTCGGCGCTCGGCGATGCGTCCACGAGCTCGAAGTGGGCCGCGTGGATGCGGTCGTCGACGGTGGCCCGATCGAGCAGTGGCAGGCGTTGTCCGTCGCGCGGTTTGAAGAGCCCCGTGTACACCTCGAGGCGTTGGGGTCCGCAGGCCTCGACCTCCGGCATGCTCAAGCTGAAACGCTGCTCGATCTCGCCGCCCTCACCCACCTCGAGCGCTGCGTCGCGCACCAGGCGGCAGGCGCTCTCGTCCGACTGCACGTGCAGGAAGACGTGGACGCCTTCGGGCACGGCGTCGTCCGCCTCGAAGTGCAGCACCAGCTCTTGCATCCCGCCGACCCGCACCTCTTCGCTCAGCTCGACGCCGAGGTAGCGGACGTGCTCTCCCACGCGGATCGAGTCGTCGACGCCGAGCCCGGCGGGCAGCGCCAAGAGCGCGAAGAGTGGAAGCAAAGCGATCACAGGCGTGACTTCTACGTTCAGAGGCGTTCAGGTGTAAAGCCGGGTCCCGGCGCTCAGCGGCTCAGGTCGCGTCCGCGCAGCGCGCTGGGGGCCGGCACGTTCGCGAGGCCGAGCAGGGTCGGCGTGATGTCGAGGATCTGGGCGTCGTCGACGCGTCCGCGCGCGGGTACGCCGGCTCCAGAGAGCACGAAGAAGCCGTCTCTGGCGTGGTTGGCGCCGTCGGGGCCGCGGGCGTCATGCTCGCTGAAGACGTCGCCGCCGAGCTCGCCGAGGGCGCGATAGGCGAGGCCGCCGAAGGTCAGCATCAGGTCGGGCGCGCATCCTCGCAGCTTCGCGTAGAGCTGCTCGGGGGCGTCCACCTGCACGAAGTCCGTCTCGCCCGCGGGGCCGGGCATGGCCGACAGCGCGGCCCTCAGCTGATCGAGCGTGCGCGCGGCGTCCGCCTCGGGCACGCAGGCGTCCGGTCCACAGCCCTCGCGGTTCAGGAACACCCGCGCGTAGTAGCCGCCCGCTGCCCAGGCGCGCGTCTCGGACCAGTCCACGTCTGCGTTCGAGAGGGCCGTGCCTGGCTCCGGCACACCACGCAGCCTGAGCCAGCCCTCACGCAGCAGCCACTCGTTGATGCGCACGCCGCCGAGCATCGGCCGCGCGCCGTGATCACTGACCAAGAGCGTGCGCGTTCCCGGCCCCGCGCGCGCCACGAGATCACCGATGCGCGCGTCGAGGTAGGCGTAGTAGTCGCGGCAGGCGAGCGCCCACTCGCAGCTCGGGTCGTGCGCCGGATGCGCCGGGTCCATGTGTCGCCAGAGCGCGTGGTGCAGCCTATCCGTGCCGATCTCGACCATCATCAAGAAGTCGGGGTCGCGCGTGTCGAGCACGTACTCGGCGATCGCGAAGTGCTGTTCGGCCATCCGCCGCAGCTCGGTCAACAGCTCCGCCTCGCTCTGCTCGCCGAAGCGCGCCACGTCCGCACGATACGCGCCGAAGCGCGCCTCGAGTTCGTGCTCCACGGATCGCGGCCAGGCCCAGGCATGACCTTCGCCGGGCCACAGAAAGCCCGAGACCTCGACGCCACGCACGGGCTTCGGCGGCGACGTCAGCGGCACGAAGAGCGCCGCCACCCGCTGCCCCGCCTCGCCCAGACGATCCCACACGCGCTTCTCGCGCAGCTCGGCCGAGGTCACGAGCGAGAGCGCTCGGCGTCCGGCCTGACGCGCGCGAAATCCGTAGAGTCCCAGCTCTCCGGGATCGCGCCCCGTGACCATGCTCGGCCAGGCGGGCACGGTGATGGGCGGCGTGGTCGAGCGCAGCGGGCCGAAGCTGCCCGACGAGGCCAGCCGCGTGACGTTGGGCATGGCGTCCCGGTAGCGCTCGAAGATCAGCTCGGGCGGAACGCAATCGAGCCCGATCACCAACGTGCGGGCGCGCGCCACGCCGGGGTCAGCTCACGTACTTGTCGACCAAGCCGCCGAGGCGAGGCGCCGCGTCTCCGACGTGACGCTTGGCCGTGGGGCGGAGCTTGTCGTAGGTGCCCTTGACGACGCGATTGGTGCTGCGCGCCGCCTTCTTGTCCGTGATCGACAGCAGGGCGTCTGCGAGCTCGCCGGAGTGGGCCGCGAAGTAGCGCGCGGCGGGCTCGCCCGCGGCCTTGGCGGCGTCGGCCATGGGCTCGAGGGCGTCGGCGAATTCGGGCAGGAGATCCGTCACCACGTTCTTCACGAAGCCGGGCTTGAAGCCCTTGACGACCTTGTAGCCGGTCTTGATCGCCATGCCCGAGAGGCCCTTCTTGGACTTCACCTCGGCGTCGAGGATCGAAAGGCAGTCGCTCACCACGGCGGCCTTTCGTGACTCGTCGGTCAACACATCTCGTAAGCTCATGGCCCGCGTTTTGGCCGAGTCCGCCTCCGGAAGCAAGCCCCGCGTCGCGCCGCGGGCGCCCGCTACTTCTTCATGCGGCGCTGCAGGATGCGGTGGTAGCGCTGGACGTGGATGTTCTGGGGCTCGAGCGTGGCGGCGTTCTTGAACGAGCGCGCGGCGCCCTCTTCGTCGCCGTCCGCGAGGCGCAGCTTGGCGAGCACGAAGTGCGCGAAGGCCCAATGCTTGTCTTGCCTCAGCAGCTTCTTCGCCTCCTTCATCAGCCCACGTCCGATCACCTCCTGGCCTCGCGTGTCGTCTAGCGTCTGGTGCTCGGCGAAGCGTCGCGCGAAGCTCACGCGGGCGCGCGCGTCTCCGGCGCTCGCCGCCTCCACCTCCGCGAGCAACGCCTGCGCCTTGACGTAGGCGCCCTGAGTCGCCAGCTCGAGGCCGTGCTCGAGGTCGCGCTGCCAATCCGGTATCGCCGCCGCCATGGCGGGCTGTGTCGTGTGACGTGCGGCGCTCGGCACCAGCCCGTGCTGACGTTCGAAGCGCTCCGCGATGGCCGCGGCGCGGGCGCGGGCGGCGGCGCGTTTGTCTTGTGTGTCGTGACGCGCTGGACTCGGCGCCACGGGCGGTGCGACGGTTCGCTGCGGCTTGTGTCGGGCCAGGCGGGCGGCGACCAAGCGAGCGCGTTGGCGCAGGGCTTCGGGCGAAGGACGTGGGCGCTTCGCCGGCTGCGGGTGTTCGCTCGCTGGGGCGGCCACGCTCACGCCATCGCGAGCGTGGGGCAGCTCCACCCGGCCCGTGTCTTCCCGCTGCATGCGCGCACGGCTCGGCTCGGGTGGGGCGCTCGCGAGATCGAGCAGCAGCAGCGCGGTGACCAGATGTGTGGCACGAGCCGGCTCCATGCCCGTGGCGCCCATCACCTCGACCGTGGGACGCGCGCCGTCGATCGCCCGCAGCAGGCGCGCGCCCTCCGCGTCGAGCCCGAGGCGCTCGCTCACCGTCTTCGCCGGGGCCTCGAGGCGCAGATAGCCCAGCAGATAGGGGCTCAGGATGGTCTGAACGCGAGGCGGATCGAAGACCGTGCCCACGGCGCTGAGCGTCAACGTCTCGATGTTGCAGGGGTAGGTCGAGAGGGTCACGTCGAGCTCCTCCTCGTCTCGAAACTCCGACTCGACCGCGCGGTGGCTCATGCACTCGAGCAGCTTGCGCTCGAGCTGCGCCGACAGGGCCGCGTTCACTTGGGCCTCACTGACGTAGCCGAGCGACACGGCGATCTCACCGAAGCGCGCGGCCTCGTTGTCGACGAAGCCCTCCGTGACCCGCTGCACGATGGCGCGGAAGGCCAGGTCGTCGATCAGCCCCTCGTCGCGCAGCACGCTGCCGAGGTCGTCACGGCGCGCGCCGCCTTCCGCGAACACGGGCACGCCGCGCTCCAGGTGCACCCACGTGCGCACGCCGCCTGCGTCCACCGTGAGGCTGCCGCTCCGAGCCTCACGCCGCAGCCTCACCAGGGTGCGTACGAGCTCTGCGCCACCGTCCATGTCAGCCACTCCTGGCAGTCTATCAACCCGAGATGGACTTCTCGATGATCGCCGCGTGCAGTGCCTCTTTCAGCTGCCCGACCTCGTAGGGTTTTTGCACGAAGCCCAGGGCGCCCTCGGCCCGCAGGCGTCGCTCGAGCTCGCGATCCCAATACCCCGACACGAAGAGCACGGGGGCCTGCGGATCCACTTGGCGCAGTCGGCGGAAGGTCTCCTCGCCGCCCGTGACGGGCATGTTCAGGTCGAGCAGCACGAGATCCGGCTTGCGCTGCGCGTCGGCGTAGAGCTGCACGGCCTCCTCGCCGTCGCGGGCGTACACCACCTCGTGCCCGGCCTGCCTCAGGACGCGCCCCGCCGAGCGCCGCACGACGTCCTCGTCGTCGACCAAGAGGATGCGCATGGGCGTGTCGAGCAGCTTGATCGGGGCCGCGCCCTCGAGCGTCGCGGGCCGCGAGGCCGGGGGCTTGTGCTGTCCGAGGGGCAGGAAGATCGTGAACGCCGTGCCCTCGTCGCGCTTGCTCCAGAGCTCGACGTGTCCTCCGTGGGCAGCCGCCACTTCGTACACGGTGGCGAGCCCGAGACCGGCGCCCGCTTCGCCGTCCTTGGTGGTGAAGAAGGGCTCGAAGGCGTGCTTCTGCACGTCCGTGTCCATGCCCATGCCCGTGTCCTGCACGCGGATCAGCGCGTGGGCGACGCCCGTGGGGCGATGCGCCATGGCCATCTCGGCCTCGGTCGCGCGCCTGGCGACGACGTTGATCTTTCCGCCCTTGGGCATGGCGTCGCGGGCGTTGATGAAGAGGTTCATCAGCAGCTGATGCAGCTGCGAGTGGTCGCCGCTTATCACTGGCGTGCCGTCGAGGTTCGCCTCGATCTCGATGGAGCGGTCGAAGGTGCGCCGCGCCAGGTGGATCACCTCTTCGATCAGCCCTCGCAGATCCACCGGCCCGTGGCTGCGATGCGTCTGGCGCGCGAAGCCCAAGAGCCGCCGGGTCATCTCCGCGGCGCGCGTGGCCGCGATGCGCACGTCGCGCAGGCTCTCCACCACGTCCTCTTGCGAGATCGGCGTGTTCGGCGACAGCTCGTCCACGTAGTCCATGGAGGAGAGGATCGCGCCCAGGAGATTGTTGAAGTCGTGTGCGATGCCCGTGCCGAGGCGCCCGATGGCCTCGAGCTTCTGACGCTGCGCGACCTGCTCCTCCAGAGGATCGTAGTGGGTGAAGAGCAGGATGCTCGAGCCCACCTGAATACGGTCGCCGAAGGAGAGGGCGTCGCGCGTCGCGGGGACGCCGTTCAGGCTCGTCCCGTTGCGGCTGCCCAGATCCTCGAGGATGTAGTGACCGTCGGCGCTGAGTGTGAGTTTGGCGTGCTTCCTCGACAGCAGCGGATCGTCGATCGAGAGGTCCGCCGTCGAGGAGCGGCCGAGCACCAGGCTGTCGCCGAGGGTGAGCTTTCGGCCGGCGATCGGCCCGGCCAAGGCCAACAGGCGCACCTGTGGCGGCGAGGCCGGCCGGCTCGAATCACGCAGCGCCTCGAGACCCAGGTGGGTGATCTCAGACGGATCCTTGGAATTGTCCCACTCGTTCAAGGCTTCGTCACGACTCCGATCCACAGTGTACCCCAGCATTCCCCTAACGGCAGCTAGTACCGAAAACTGGAGTCCCAAAATCGGGGTCCCAGCGGGCGGCTCATTCAGCCGATGCGAGCCAGTCGCCCTCGAAGGCGGCGCTCAGCGTGGCGTAGGCGGTGGCGTCGGTGATCAGCACACCCACCTCGCGGTTGCGGTCGAGGGAGGTGCTCGAGAGGTTCTCGGAGCCGACCATGGCCGTGGCGCCGTCGGCCAGGATCAGCTTGGCGTGGTTGTCCAGGCTGCGCAGGAAGCGCACCTCGACGCCGCCGCCCCGCAGCGCCGATGCGGCGGAGGCGTTGCCCGTGATCCAGCCCGGATCCGCGAGCAGTACCCGCACGCTCACGCCCGCCGCCGCCCGCGCCATCACCAGCCTGCGCAGAGAGGCGTCCGAGAAGCTGAGGTGCTGCAGCTCGAGGGTCGAGCTCGCCGACTCGATCAAGCTCCGCATGCGGGCTCGCGCGTTGTTCGGCGCGATCAACAGCCGTGTGCAATTCAGGCTCGGCGGGGCCGCTCCATCCTCGAAGTCGAGCGTGAAGATCGCCTCCACATCCGTCACGTCGTCTCGGTCGCGCAGCAGCACGCCGTGGTTGCGCTCCGACTCCATGGAGAAGCCGTTCAGGTTGGCGCTCATGACGACGGCGAGCCGATGGTCAATGATCAAAATCTTGGGGTGGTAGTGCTCGAACATGGGCGACGCGAAGCGCACGTCGACCCCGCGCGCCAGCAGCGTAGTGCGGGCGGGCGAGTTCACGGCCTGATCTGGATCGAGCAGCACACGCACGTCGACCCCACGCTCGGCGGCGTCGCCCAGCGCGTCGATCAGGGAAGGGTCGTCGAGCAGGTAGGTGGCGGCGTCGAGGCTCGTCTCCGCCGACTCGAAGAGCCGCAGCAGGCGCGCGCGCAGCCCATCCGGCCCCACGAAGGCCTCCGCCGCGGGCGATCGTGGTGTCAGCGGGTCGCAGGCCTCGGGTGCGTCGACTCTGGCGTCTCGTGCGGAGGCGTCGACCGCCACGCGCCCGTCGCCTTCGGTGGCCGCGTCTCGCGCCGCCGCGGGTTCGCCTCCGCAGGCAGAGCCCAGGAGGGCCAGCGCCGTGAGCGTGTACAGAGCGGCTGAGATTCGTAGCGTCATCGGTTCCCAATCGAGCGTGGAGTTCGAGCCCGGCTCCGGGGTGTGCGTCTCGTCGATCCAGGGTACACCAAGCCGTGATCCTGGCCCTCGCCGTCTCTCTGCTCAGCGTCGCCCTCGGGGCCTGGCTCGCGTTGGCCAAGGCGTCCGCGGGTTGGCTGAAGGGCCTGCGCTGGCTCGCCGTGCTGGCCGCCGGTGGCGTCGCGCTCTTCGGCATGTTGCCCGAGGCCTGGTCCGAAATCGGCTGGCGCTGTCTGCCCGTGGCGGCCCTGGCCGGCGCCTTCCCTCTGCTGCTCGAGAGGCTGCGTCACGCGCGCCTGAGGCGTGAGCACGGCAGCGACGCACACCCCGGCTCCGCGGGCGTTGGCCTGGCCCTCGGCTACGCGGGGCTGCTCGTCCACAAACTCGGTGACGGCATGGCCATGGCCGCCTTCGGAGGCGTCCTGGGCCCTGTGGATCCCGCGGTCCTCTTGGCCCTCGCGCTGCACTCCATTCCCATCACGGCGCTGGTGGTCCTGGCCTTCGCGCGCTGCGCCGGGACCCGCGTCGGCCTGCTGCGCGCCGTGGGCCTCGGCCTCGTCAGCGTCCTGGGCGTGCTGCTCACGGCCGCGGTCGATCCGTCCACCCTCGCGCCCTACGAGCCCTACATCACCTCCGCCGTGGCCGGCCTCTTGCTGCACATCGTCGCCCACGACATGCGTCCCCACGGCGACCATGCCCACGACGACCATGCCCACGGCGACCACGCGTCCGACTGCGCTTGACGCGCACGCGCGCCGCCTGCGATCACGTCGGCATGAGCGACACCATCTTCAGCAAGATCCTGCGCGGGGACATCCCCTGTCATCGCGTCTACGAGGACGACCTCGTGCTCGCCTTCCTCGACGTCGGTCCGCTCAGCACCGGCCACACGCTCGTGATCCCGAAGCAAGCGGTGGCGACCTTGGCCGAGCTCTCGGACGAGTCGGCGGCGGCCATCGGCCGCGTGCTGCCGCGCCTGTGCCGCGCGATCACCGAGGTGACGGGCGTGCGCGACATGAACGTGCTTCAGAACAACGGCGCGCCGGCCCATCAGGTGGTGATGCACGTCCACTTCCACATCATCCCCAAGCCCGACGCGGAGCAGGGCCTCGGCCTGCAGTGGCCGGCCCAAGGCTTCGACCACGAGGCCGGAGCGGCCTTGGCGAGCCGACTGCGCGACGCGCTCGGCTGAACCCCGGCGCGGACTCGAGCGGGGCCCATCTTGCCGTCCGGCAGCGGACGTGCCCTACTCGGGCCATGGAGACGTGCAGATGAATCCACCCGGCGGCAACCCACCCGGCGGCAACCCACCCGGCGGCAACCCACCCGGCGCTTGGCCGGCGCAGGCCGCACCGCCTGCGCAGGGCGGCGGTCCGCCTGGCGGCTACGCTCCTCCACCCGCGCAGGGCGGCTACGT